>MHGW01000025.1:12869-19188 GCA_001805765.1 Omnitrophica WOR_2 bacterium RIFCSPLOWO2_01_FULL_41_12
TTGGTGGCAATAATCACAATATTGACCTTATCCAGAATAGAATTTATGTCTGAAATATGATGCAGTTTGTTTCTTTTTTCTTTGGGTAATTCTGAAAGCATAATATTTAACTTACTTTGATTATGCGCGGTGATAAATACGCCCGGCACAAAGTGGCTTAAAATTTCAATACAGTACTTGCCTACGGCTGAAGTTGCGCCGATGAGAAGAATGTGAGTCCGCTCCAGTTCTATTTCCATAAAGTCAACCGCTCTTAATATAGATTCAGGGACCATAGCCAGGGTATAATTTGTCCCGGTGGTTAAGGGCACGCCCATTAATTTCGCCAAATCCAAACCCTTATTTCCGCTAAAGGCAACATAGGCAGTCAGGCCGACAATTTTAGGGCTTAAGGTTTTGGTAAAAGCCATAGTAGTCAGGACAGACTTCATCACTTTGCTCGGGCTTAAAGTAACCATCTGCTCCATTAATAAAGGGCACATTACCAATCCCCCTTTGGCAGTACGGCCCAAATGCGAATTTAAACCCTCTACTTCAGCAGCTAAAAACGGCGACATCCATTCCAAGACCTTTCTCACCAGCGCCTTAGGCTTATGCTTCATCCCCGGCTCATACTTATGTAAGAGTTCTTCGTTAGTAGGATGAATAATTAGGGTATAATCATACATCGGTATTTTCTACCTTCATTTTTATGGCCTGAATCATGCCCAAGAGCCCGCGCCGCGCCTTATCTTCCAATACCTTACCCACGTATTTTTCCAATATTGGTATACCCCAGTCAATATCTACCTCTATGGTTAGTTTGGTCTGGTGGTGATGATTTTCTATGAGCCAGCGGCCTTGATACTCCTTATAATTTCCTTCCAGCATATTGAATTTAACCTGAAAGTTGGCATCGTCAAAATAAAATTCTTCTTTCCAGTTGACCGGAGCGCCGTCTATATCTGTTTCCCAGGCAGTGACAATCCCGTTGTCCATACGCTTAAGTATCCTCAAGGCCTTAACATCGCGCATAAAGTTAGGAAAACTCTCCACGTCTTTGACCACCTTATAGACCTGCTCTTTAGGCCTTTTAATGATCACTGAAAGCTTAAATCTAGGCATATTTTTCTAGAGTCAGATTTTTTCTAAAACCGATTTCCTGCGTTCTTTGCCTTCGAAGTTATAAGCCGACTTTTCCTTAATCCAGCGCTCAATGTATTTCTTGTGAAACCTCCAGTCCGTGCCGATTTTAAACGCGGGAATTTTGCCTTCGCGCGCGTATTTGTGCACGGTGAGCGGATGGATGTGTAGGTAGTCAGCCACCTCTTTGGCAGTTAAAATCTCTTTATTGTCTTGCATACCCACCACCTTTTTTACATATCTACGATAGTCATATATATACTAATAAAACTATATGTTGTCAAGCGATATCGTCAGCAAAAAAGCGCACTCTAAATTGGTGCGCTTTTTAGCTAGATATAGTAAATTTAAACTAACCCTCGTTTATCATTCCTAATACCTCTCCCACATTTACACTATCGCCTTCGTGGAAAAGGATTTCAGAAAGGATTCCAGAAGCAGGGCTGGGCAGGTTAAAGGTGGCTTTGTCAGTAGTAAGTTCCACTAAATCCTCTTTTTCATTCACTTTTTCACCTTCTTTAAAATACCAGTAAGAAACCGTGGCCTTAGTAATACCTTCACCTAATTCCGGCAAGATTACTTTTGTCATTAGCTACCTCCTTGAATTCATGTTAACAGGGACACCCTTTGCTTTGGCTGAAGGAGCGTCCCCCGATTGGATGAAAGGGTGTCCCTAATGTTTTGTTTTATATCAGCAATTTCAATGTCTCTCTCTAAAACTGTCTCCAGGGAAGTCATTTCAATATCCATACCGCAAGGCCTGATAAAGCGAAAGTTAGCTAAATCTTCTTTTTTAATATTTATACTTAAGCCATGAAAGGTAATCCAGTTTCGGATAGCGATGCCGATAGAGGCAATCTTCTTTTGCTCTACCCAAACGCCGGTTAGGCCAATTCGCCTTTGAGCATTAATGCCAAAATCACCTAATAAATCTATGACTATCTCTTCCAGGTATCTGAGGAAAAAATGGATATCTTTTTTAAAAAAGTTTAGATTAAAGATGGGATAGGCAATCATCTGGCCCGGGCCATGGTAGGTAACATCCCCTCCCCGCTCTATTTCATATATCTGTATCCCCCTTGTTTTTAATTCTTCTTCGGGGAATAATATATTTTTCTTATTTGAGGAACGGCCTAAAGTAATTACCGGATAATGCTGGCAGAGGATCAGGCCGGATTTTAGAAATCCGTTTTTTACCTTAAGAAATATTTCTTTCTGCAAATTCCAGGATTTTTTAAAATCCACTAACCCCAAATCAAATATTTCAAATTCCATGATTTATTCTTACTGCCTCGCTTATGGATTCTGATAGCGTAGGATGAGCAAATATCGTATCCTGAATTTGCGATATTTTAAGGTGGGATTGGATAGCCAGGGTTAAAATAGCGATTAATTCTGTGGCGCGCGGCCCGATGATAGAGGCGCCGATAATTTGGCCAGTTTTTTGATCGGAGATTATTTTAATAAAGCCTTCTGTCTCATCAATTATACGCGCCATAGCAGAACCCAGAAAATCAAATTTATTGATTTTACCTTCATTTAAACCCACGCTGGCTATCTCCGGGTCAGTAAACATACAGTTAGGGATATTGATATTATCAGCTTGCTTAAGGTTTTCGGGTTGGGCAATATTTTCTGCGGCAATTCTACCCTGATAAGCCGCAAAATGCGCCAGCATAATCTTTCCGGTGCAGTCGCCGGCAGCAAAAATATTTGAAATACTGGTTCTTAGGTGTTCATCTACAATAATCTTTCCTCTTTCTAATTTTAGCCCTATTTTTTCTAATCCTAAATCGTTTGTTTGCGCAGTTCTGCCTATACAAAGCAAGGCTAAATCAAAATTACTTAAGTCTACGGTAGCGGCATCAGTGTTGGTATTGACTTTAATCCCTTTTTTCTTAAAGACGATTTCTAGTTTCTTGGCTATTTCTATATCTTCTCCCGGTAAAATCTGCGGCATTTTTTCTACTATGGAGACCTGAGTTCCTAATGCCGAGAATAAAGAACCGAATTCACAACCGATAACACCACCACCAATGATTAAAAGCGATTTGGGGATTTCTTTTAAATTTAAAATTTCATCGCTAGAGATAATCTTTTTGCCGTCAAATTTTAAGGTAGGGGGTTCTATGGGCTTTGAACCAGTGGCAATGAGCATAAATTTTGTCTTTATATTTTTACCGTCTACTTTTAGTTCTTGAGGAGATAGGATGTCGGCTTTGGCGTTAAAAAAATCTATTCCTTTAAGCATAAACTGCATGCCAGTGCGTAGCTGCGCCACAATTTTATCTTTGCGCTCCTGGATTTTTAGAAAGTTTATTTGAGGTGTAGTAACTTCAATTCCGAAAGTGTGAGATTTTTTGGTTAGTAGAAAAACTTTAGCAGATTGGATTAATGTTTTGGTCGGGATACAGCCAAGGTTTAGGCAGGTGCCGCCGATTTGGCTTTTTTCAATCAGACAGACCTTTAGGCCCAATTCTTTAGCCCTGATTGCCGCATTAAAACCCGCCCACCCCGCGCCGATAATTGTTAGGTCGTAATCCATGATAGATTTTTACGCACTGACTCCGCTGATTTTAAAAATGCTGCTTTTTCTTCTGAATTTAGCTCTAATTCAATAATCTGTTCAATCCCTTGCTTACCGATGCGGCAGGGAACGCCGATACAGACATCTTTGATTCCATATTCGCCATTGAGATACGCGCAAACTCCCACCGTGCGCTTTTCATCTTTAAGAATAGCCTTGATAATTGCGGTAATGGCTAATGACGGAGCAAAATAAGCACTGCCGCTACCGAATAAAGACACAATTTCTGCCCCCCGGTTTATCGTTTTACTGATCAGGGCTTCCACTTCTTTATCGTCGAGAAATTCATCCAGGGAAACACCTTTGATTTTAGTAAATCTGGGTAGCGGCAGCATCCCCTCGCCGTGGCTTCCAAGGACAGTAGTATCTATATTGTCTTGGGGGATATTTAATTTCTGGCTGATGAGATTGGCGAATCTGGCGGCATCTAAACTAACCCCCATGCCAAATACTTTCTGCGGCTTAAAATGGGTAATTTTTAAAGCAAGATGAGTCATTAAATCTAAAGGATTAGTGACTACGATGAGAATAGACTGGGGAGCTAATTCTTTTATCTTCAGGCAGATCTCTTTTAAAATTTCGGCATTTTTGTTTAATAATTCTTCTCTGCTCATCCCCGGTTTTCTGGCTAGGCCGGCAGTAATTACCACTATGTCAGAATCTTTTATTTCTTTAACATCTTCTGTGCCTTGAATATTATAATTATATTTTAAGACTGCGCTGGCATCTTCTAAATCTAAGGCCTTTGCCTTGGCTAAGCCGGGAACTTTATCCACTAAAACAATGTCGCCTAAGCCTGCTTCAGCCAGCCGCATGGCAGTAAGCCCGCCCACATTCCCTGCGCCGATTACACTTATTTTTATATTCATCTAATCTCTCTAATAAGCAGTTTTACGATTGAATTTAGAAACGTTTTGAGATTAAAATTAGAAACGTTTTAATTTTTGGATGATGGCGTCGGCCATTTGCTGAGTTCCTACCGCAGTAGGGTCATTGCGGGTAGGTTTTAAATCGTAAGTGACGGACTTTCCTTCAGCAATAACCTCTTTGACTGCGTTTTCTAATCTTTCGGCAGCTTTTTCTTCCTTAATGTGCCGCAGCATCAGCGCACCGGATAAAATCATGGCTGTGGGATTGACTATATTTTGGCCTTTATATTTTGGCGCTGCGCCATGCACTGCCTCAAACACCGCTTCTTTTTCGCCGATGTTCGCCCCGGGCGCAACCCCTAAGCCGCCGACTAACCCGGCGCATAAATCCGAGATGATATCGCCATAAAGGTTAGGTAAAACTAAACAATCGTAGTCCTGTGGCTTTTGCACCAACTGCATCGCCATATTATCTACAATTGCCTCAGAAAATTCTATTTTACCGGCGTAGTTTAAAGCCACCTCCCGCGCTGTTTTTAAGAATATTCCGTCGGTAAATTTCATAATATTTGCCTTATGCACCACCGTAATTTTCCGGCGCTTAAATTTTAAGGCGTATTCAAAGGCAAATCTCACAATCCTCTCTGAAGCAAATTTAGAAATCGGTTTAATGGATATGCCTGAATCCGGCCGGATTTTCTTTGGGGTATATTTTTCTATCTCTTTAATCAGCGCCTTAGTTTCTGGTTTGTTGCTTTCAAACTCTATGCCTGCATAGAGGTCTTCGCTATTTTCTCTGATTATTACTAAATCAATATCTTTATAAATACTTCTTACCCCCGGATAATACTTTGCCGGCCGCACACAGGCGTATAAATCCAATGCCTGCCGGATAGCCACATTTACTGAGCGAAAACCTTCGCCAATAGGAGTAATGATCGGCCCCTTCAAGGCCACTTTATTTTTCTTTATGGATTCTAAAACACTCTGGGGTAATATATCCCCGAATTTATCTTGGGCTTCTTGGCCGGCAATCACTTCCTCCCACTCAATTTTTACGCCGCATGCCTCAATGCATTTCTTTGCCGCCTCGGTTATTTCCGGCCCCACCCCATCACCGGGAATAAGAGTAATTTTATAGCTCATAGTTATTTAACCTCGGGCAACTTGCCATGTTTTTTAAAATAATTAACTATTCCGCCTGCGCGCAAGAATTCCTGCATAAATTCCGGCACCGGCTTAATTTTAAGTTCCCTGCTTTTAGTTATATCCTTAACTATGCCCTGTTCTAAATTTATCGCTAAAGAATCACCCTCAGCAATTTTGTCTGTATCGGTTTCAATCAAGGCCAGGCCGATATTAAAAGAATTACGGTAGAATATCCGGGCAAAAGTCTTGGCTAAAATAGCTACGATACCGCATTCTTTGATCACCAAGGGCGCCTGCTCCCGGGAAGAACCCATACCAAAATTTTTACCGGCGACAATGATGGATTTTCCGGGTAGTAATTTTTTAGCGAATCCCGGGTCAATGTCCTCCATAATATGTTTGGATAACTCTTTTATGTCGGTAATGGAGAATTTATAACGGCCGGAAATAATAAAATCGGTATTGATATTATCGCCTAATTTTATGGCCCGGCCTGCTATCTTCATAGTTGCTTAAACTCATCTATGCTTTTAACCTTAGACATCGCTACATCCAAGGTAATACAATTCTGCTGAAATAATTCTTTCAGGCA
>MHGW01000025.1:19215-19482 GCA_001805765.1 Omnitrophica WOR_2 bacterium RIFCSPLOWO2_01_FULL_41_12
GCTGCCGGTCTGCATTAACGTAGGTATCTGTTCAATTTCCTGTTCGCGGATGAGGTTTCTGATGCCGGGGGTGCCAATCATTATTTCAGTAGAAAGGACACGTCCCTGGCCTGTGGAGCGCGAAAGTAATAATTGCGAGATTACGCCTTGCAAAGAATCTGCCAGTTGCAGTTTAACCTGTTGTTGTTGGTGCGGAGGAAAGACGTCAATAATCCTTTCAATGGTTTGCGGTGCATCCGGCGTATGCAGGGTGGCCAGAACTAAATG
>MHGW01000025.1:19497-27625 GCA_001805765.1 Omnitrophica WOR_2 bacterium RIFCSPLOWO2_01_FULL_41_12
AGTCAGCGCAGTAGAGATAGTTTCCAAATCGCGCATCTCTCCTACCACTATAACATTGGGGTCCTGCCTTAATGCGTGCCTTAATGCCTCGGCAAACGAACGCGTATCACAATAAACCTCCCGCTGTTTCACAATGCTCTTTTTATTGGTGTGGATAAATTCAATGGGGTCTTCAATGCACATCACCAGGCATTCTCTTTCGCTATTAATCAGGTCGATCATTGCGGCTAAGGTGGTAGTCTTTCCCATTCCGGTTGGGCCGGTAACTAAAACTAATCCGTTGGGTTTACGCGCCAAATCTTTAACAATGGCCGGTAAACCTAAATCTTCAAAACCGGGTATGGCTAAAGGCACGCGCCGAAAGGCTGCCTCAACCGAGCCTTTTTGCAGATGAATATTGACCCTGAACCGGTCTAAACCCGGCAGGGCCAAGGAAAAATCTAATTCCAAGTCCCGCTCAAACATCTCCTTTTGGGGATTAGTCAGGACACCATAAATCATCTTTTTTAAAGTGTCTTTGTTCAAGGTAGAAAGGTTTGTGCGCATTAATTTTCCGTCCACGCGTAATATCGGCGGTTCATTATCCGTAATGTGTAAATCAGATGCCCTCTTCTCGATACATAATAAAAGCAGTTCTCTAATCTCCATTTATTTCTCCTTCATAGTAATGAACACCGGCCTATCCGATAAGGCCGGGTGCTTCATAGTAATGAACACCGGTCCATCCCGCCGCAGAAGGCGGCGTACCCACCATTCCGATATGGTGGGGTGGGTATAGGACCGGGTGTTTCAATTAAATGCTCTTTCGCAAGAAAAAGCATTTAATTAAAAATACTCCCTGGGATCAGCAATGCGGCCTTTAATTGCTGAGGCGGCCACAGTTGCCGGCGAAGCCAGATAAATAAAGGCATTGGGGTTACCCATCCTGCCTTTAAAATTCCTATTAGCGCTGGATATGACTACTTCGTTGTCCGCAGGGACACCGCAGTGCGTGCCCACGCAGGGCCCGCAACCGGGCGAAATCACTGCTGCGCCCGCCCGAACTAAAATATCTATAATGCCTAACTTTAAACTCTCCAGAAATATTGGTTTGGATGCAGGGGCAACAATAAATTTTACCCCCGAAGCGACCTTTCTGAATTTCAAAATTCCTGCGGCAACCTTTAAATCCTCCAATCTTCCATTAGTGCAGGTGCCTAAGAAGGCTTGATTAATTTTGACGCCCTTTAAATCTTCTACGCCCGCCACATTATCTACGCTATGCGGCCGGGAAACCTGAGGCGTAAGTTTTGAGATATCGTATTTTATGATTTTTTCATAGCGCGCATCCCGGTCAGCGCTTACTGGCCTAATTTTTTTATTTTTGCTAACTTTTGACCTCAACCACTGCACTACTTTTTCATCCTGCGGCATAAAACCTGCCTTTGCGCCCATCTCTACCACCATATTGCAAATGGTAAAACGTCCGTCCATACCTAACTTATCAATTACTTGGCCTTGGAACTCAATGGCCTTATAGGTGGCGCCATCTGCTTTTATTGTTTTAATGATGTAAAGAATAATGTCTTTGGCAGAAACGCCTTTGGGTATCAAGCCCGTAACTACTATTTTAAACGTTTCCGGGACTTTAAGCCAGTTTTTTCCTGTAGCCAAAGTAATCGCCAAATCCGTAGAACCCACGCCGGTAGCAAAAGCCCCCAGCGCTCCATAAGTACAGGTATGCGAATCTGCGCCTAAAACTAAATCTCCGGGCAATATCTGTCCGGATTCAGGCAGAACCTGATGGCAGATGCCGCAGCCAATATCATAAAGCCGGCTATTGAATTCTGTACTGAAATCGCGCATTTTTTTATGCACCCTGGAAACCCCTTCATTCGGCGACGGCGCATTATGGTCTATGACCATACAAAAATTTGTCTTAAGTGACTTGGCTTTTAAGTCTTTTATTCTATCAATAATAATAGAGGAAGTTCCGTCCTGGCCAAAGGCAAAATCTACCTTACATACGGCAAAATCGCCGGCCGTAAGATCTTTTCCGCTGTGAATACCTAAGATCTTTTCCGCTATTGTTTTAGCCATTCCTCAATCCTATCCATTCCTTTTTCTATTTCTTCTATGCTTGCGGCAAAACTTATACGTATATAGTCATCCCTGCCAAAGCCTTCTCCCGGAATAACTGCTACCTGCGCTTCTTCCAGCAGGCGCTGGCTAAAAGTTTGCGCCTCTAATTTTGTTTTAGAGATATCGCAAAAAATATAAAATGCGCCTTGGGCAGGAACAAAACTTATTTTTTTCAGTTGAGCTAACCTGCTTACCAGGTAATCTCTTCTTTTTTGAAATTCCCCGCAGATAAATCTCACAAAATCATCCGTTGATTTTAAGGCGGCTAATGCTGCCTTTTGAGCGATAGATACAGGATTAGAGGTAGAATGGTCTTGTAATTTAGATACTGCCTCCACTATATCACTGGGGCCGGCAAGATAACCAATGCGCCATCCGGTCATAGAGAAACTTTTGGATAAACCATTAATCGTAATGGTTAATTTATATATCTCTGGATTTAGGGAAGCAATAGATATATGTTTCAGGTTATCATAGATCAGCTTTTCATATATCTCATCTGAAATTACAAAAATTCTTTTGGCTACGCAAACCTTAGCTATTTCTTGCAGTTCATCCTCGTTATATACGCATCCGGTAGGATTAGCCGGGCTATTTAAGATCAATATTTTTGTCTGAGCAGTAATGCGCTTTTCTAAATCCTTTGCTGTGATTTTGAAATTGTTTTCCGGAGAGGTTTTGATAAAAACAGGTTTACCATCGCAGAGATTGACCATTTCCGGGTAACTTACCCAGTACGGAGACGGTATTAAAACCTCATCTGCCTTGTTTACTAAAACCATCAGGGTATTGAATATACTGTGCTTTGCCCCGCAGGAAACCGCTATTTGCTCTGGGGCATAGATTAAGGAATTATCCCTTCTGAATTTTTCACAGATACATTGTTTTAATTCCGGTATGCCGGTGGTGGGGGTATATTTGGTAAATCCGGATTTAATCGCTTCTATTGCCGCTTCCTTGATAAAATCCGGGGTGTCAAAATCAGGTTCGCCGGCAGCCAGGTTTACGATATCTTTACCTTCGGATTTTAATTTTTTGGCTTTTGTGGTTAAAGCGAGGGTTGGGGAGGGATTGATCTTCTTCAGGCGTTCAGCCAGCCTTATATCTATGCGCATAGCCGTTAAATCCCGTTTGTTTATAGAGAATCGCGTTCTTTTTTAAATATTTTTCTTAAACCTCCAAAAAACTTCTTTGATGGTTTTTGAGCAACGGGTGGCTTTTCAGGTAGTTCCGGACTAACCTGCGGTTTCTTTTCTTCTACAGGCTTAACCTCTTTTTCCTTTTTGGGCTTCTTTTTCTCTGTTTTCTTAATTACGGTAAGTTCTAACAGCGCCATTTGCGCATTATCTCCGCGCCGTGCCCTTAAATTAAGAATTCGGGTAAACCCCCCGAGATTTTCCTTAAAGCGCGGGGCAATATCATTAAAAAGCAAACTTACCAAGCGATGGTTGCCTAATATCTTGTAGGCCTGCCTTCTTGCGCTCAAATTATTATCTTTGGCTAAAGAAATCAGCCTGTCTATCCATGGTTTTACCGCCCTTGCCTTTATCTTGGTGGTTTTGATACGCTGATAAATAAGCAGGCTTTTAACTAAGCTAATCAGGGTTGCTTTTCGCCAGCTGGTAAAACGGTTAAGTTGATATCTTGATTTTGCGTGCCGCATCTTAGGCTTTCTTTAATTTTTTGGGGTCTACCGGCATGCCTAGGGTCAGGCCCATCCCGGCAAGAAGTTGTTTGATTTCAGTCAAAGATTTTTTACCAAAGTTCTTAAATGCGAGCATCTCGTTTTCGTTTTTCTTGACTAAATCGGCGATAATTTTAATGTTTGCCTCTCTGAGGCAGTTGGAGCTGCGCACGGATAATTCCAGTTCCGATATGGGCAACCTCAATTTTTCATACAAGACTACTTCTTCCTTAGTCATTTCGGGTTCTTCTTCAATTTCTTCGGGTAATTGCCCAAAATTAACAAATATATCCAGGTGCCTTTGCAGGATATTAGAAGCGTATAAAAGCGCATCTTTCGGGCTAATCGCGCCGTTTGTCCAGATCTCTAATGTCAGTTTATCGTAATCCGTCCTTTGGCCGACGCGGGTATTCTCCACGTTAAAATTTACTTTTTTCACCGGGGTAAATATAGAATCAATGGAAATTACTCCCAATGCCTGGTCCTCTTTTTTATTTAATTCCGAAGGAACATAACCTCTGCCCCGGGCTACCTCCATCTCTAAGTAAAACTTTGTATCTTTAGTCAGGGTTGCGATATGCAAATCCGGGTTGATGATTTCAATAGTTTCGTCGGTTTTAATATCCTTGGCTTGTACCTCGCCCTTAGAATCTTCTTTGATAGATATAGTCTTGGGGATTTTGGAATGGGAATTCAAAACCAGATTTTTTATATTGAGTATTATTTCCGGAACATCCTCAAAGACTCCGGGAAGGGTAGAAAATTCATGTTGTGTCCCTTGAATTTTTACCGAAGTTACCGCGCTTCCTTCTATGGAAGAAAGCAGGACCCGGCGCAGGCTATTGCCTAAAGTTATACCATAGCCTTTTTCAAAAGGAGCGGCAAAGAATTTGCCGTAAGTATCGGTGTAAGTGGTTTCTTCGCATTCTAATCTTTTTGGTAGCTGAAAATCCCTCCATTTTATACCCATCTTACCTCCTTAAAAAAAATCTAATTATTTGGAATATAATTCCACTATTAACTGTTCCTGAATTACAACTGGGATATCATCTTTTTCCGGCAGCCTTAAGACTTTTGCTTTTAATGCTGTGAGGTCAAACTCAAGCCAGGATGGAACCGTCCTGTCCTTGGCCTGTTCTAAATTTTCCCTCAGTTTCTTTAAAGGTTGCTCCTTGGCCTTAATTTCTATTACGTCCTCCTTATTTACCAGGAAAGAAGGAATGTTTACTATTCTAGAATTTACAGAGATAAATTTGTGCCGCACTATCTGCCTGGCCTGTGGCCGGGAGAGGCCGATGCCTAACTTGAATATTGTATTATCCAGCCTCCTCTCTAATAACTGCAAGAGCACCTTTCCGGTGACGCCTTTTGATTTTGAGGCGATCATAAAATAGCGGCGAAATTGTTTCTCTAAAACCCCGTATATCCTTTTTACCTTTTGTTTTTCCCTTAATTGTACGCCGTAATTGGAGAGTTTCTGCCGGGATAACCCATGCTGTCCGGGCGCATTTGTCCTTTTGGCAAGAGTACATTTTTCAGATACGCACTTTGTGCCTTTCAAGAATAATTTCTCTCCTTCGCGCCGGCATAATCTGCAAACTGCATCAATATATCTGGCCATCTACTTAAACTCTCCTTTTCTTTTTCGCTCGGCAGCCATTGTGCGGCATAGGAGTAACATCCCTGATAGAGGTGACCGTCAGGCCTGCTGCCTGTAATGCCCGGATGGCTGATTCCCGGCCAAACCCCGGCCCTTTTACATAAACCTCTATTTCCTTGATCCCGATTTCTTTGGCCTTTCTTGCGGCATCCGTAGCAGCGATCTGGGCAGCAAAGGGCGTAGATCTTTTTGAACCGCTGTATCCCACAATACCCGGGGCAGACCAAACTAAACAATTACCCTGTTTATCGGTAATGGTAATGATGGTATTGTTAAAACTTGCCTGGATGTGCGCTATCCCGGCAGTTATGCCTTTGGCTATTTTTTTCTTTTTTGCTTTATCTTTTGTCGCCATTGTCTCCCTCTCTATTTATTTGGCAGGTTTCACTGCCGGAGCTGCTTTTGCCGGTACTGCTTTTGCCGATTCTTCTTTTCTAATCAGGACTGTTCCGGTTTTACGCGGGCCTTTTCTGGTCCTGGCGTTAGTCCGGGTACGCTGGCCTCTTACCGGAAGGCCTTTTTTATGGCGCAACCCCCGCCAACAGCCAATCTCCATCAATCTTTTGATATTTTGAGAAATATCCCGGCGTAAATCCCCTTCCACTTTCCAACCGCTTTTCTGAATAGTATTGGTGATACGGGAAACCTCTTCCTCGCTTAAATCTTTGGCGCGCTTATCCGGGCTAACGCCCGCCTCTTTAAGAATTTTATTGGAGAGCGCCCTGCCTACGCCATATAAGTATGTCAAAGCAATCTCGATTCTTTTTTCTTTGGGAATATCTATACCTAAAATCCTGGGCATATTTTCACTCCTCTAGATCAACCCTGTCTTTGCTTATGTTTTGGGTTAAAGCAAATCACCCGCACCGTGCCTTTTCTTTTCACGATCTTACAACGTTCACAAATTTTTCTTACCGACGCTTTAACTTTCATTTTACTCTAAAGGTAATCCTGCCCCGGCTTAAATCATACGGCGAAAGTTCTAATTTTACCTTATCGCCGGGAAGTATCCTGATAAAATTCATGCGCATCTTTCCTGAAACATGCGCCAGGACAACATGGCCATTTTCCAGCTGTACCTTAAACATGGCATTAGGCAGGGTCTCGATAATTACTCCTTCGGTTTCTATAAGTTCTTCTTTCATTTTTAATGGGTCAAAATTTCCGGCCCTGCTTCAGTAATGGCTACGGTATGCTCGAAATGCGCAGAAGCTGAGCCATCCAGGGTAACGGCGGTCCAGCCATTATCCATAATTTTAGATTCCCAGGTGCCCATATTTACCATGGGTTCAATAGCCAAAACCATACCGCTTTTTAATTGCGGGCCTTGATGCGGCTGGCCAAAATTAGGTACCTCCGGTTCTTCGTGTAAATTACGGCCTATGCCGTGGCCGACAAATTGCCTGACTACGGAAAATCCGTACTTTTCTACATAATTCTGGATGGCATAAGATATATCCGAAAGGTAATTATTCACCCGTGCCTCTTTTATGCCGCAATGTAGGGCGGTTTTAGTCACCGCAATTAATTTTTTCAGGCGGGAATCTATCTTGCCTACTGCGACGGTAATTGCCGTATCCGAAAAAAAACCCTCATAATTTATGCCGAAATCCAGGCTGATGATATCCCCCTCTTTTAAAACCCTCTCGCCCGGAATACCATGCACAATTTCTGCGTTTATCGAAGTGCAGATATTTGCCGGAAAGCCTTTGTATCCCTTAAATGCGGGTATGGTATTTTCTTTTTCCGCTAATCCTCTGGCTAATTGGTCGATTTCCGCTGTGCTTATGCCCACTTTAATAAGCCTTTGCAGTTTACGCATTATCCCGGCTAAAATTTTACTTGCCCTGCGCATTATTTCCAAGTCCTTTTCAGACTTTAAGGGAATCACGGCGTTCTTTAAGCAGCTGCAGCATTCTATTTAAAACAATCCCCGCTTCTTCATCGGCAAGGATACGGTATAATTTTTGTTTCTCCTCATAATACTCGATTAAAGTAGAAACCTCTTTTCTATAAACCTCAAGGCGGGCCATGATGGTTGCTTCTTTATCGTCCTGCCTTTGATAAAGCTGCCCCCCGCATTTATCGCAAAGATTATCCGCCTTAGGAGGCATGTTTGTCTTATGAAAATTTTGCCCGCAATTTTTACAGACTAAACGGCCAGAGAGGCGCTGGATAATTACCTTTTCGCTGGTATCCAGATAGATTACCGCATCTATGCCAGTATTGGCCTCTTTCAGGATATTATCCAATGTTTTTGCCTGATGGATATTTCTGGGAAAACCGTCTAAGATAAAACCATTTTTTATATCCGGATCTTTGAACCTCTGCGCCAGCATATCCGTCACTAATTCGTCGGGCACTAATAACCCTTTGTTCATAAAATCCTGGGCGCGTAAGCCTAACTGCGTGGATTTCTTTACGTTCTGCCGTAGTAAATCGCCGGTAGAAATATGGGGTAAATTAAATTCTTCGGCTAAACTAATCGCCTGTGTCCCCTTTCCCGCGCCCGGCGGCCCGAGTAGTATAATCCGCATTACTTTCTTCCCCTAATCCGGCCGCTCTTGATAAAACCTTCGTAATGATGCATCAAAAGATGCGACTCGATTTGTTTTACCGTGTCTAACATCACGCCGACGACAATTAATATTCCCGTGCCGCCA
>MHGW01000026.1 GCA_001805765.1 Omnitrophica WOR_2 bacterium RIFCSPLOWO2_01_FULL_41_12
ATTTTGCCGAGGTGAAGATAAAAGAAATAAAGTACACAGAAAGCTTCTCCAGACTTAAAGATTTATTAAAAAAAATAAAATATACGGGCGTAAGAGGCAATGGTACCAACGGTAAAATTTTATTTAATCAAAAACTTTTAGATAAATTAGAGCAGTCCTATTTAGACAAATTCAAAGGGATTAAAGCCACTTATCAGGTATTCTTCTGCCTTGGGGAAAAGAGATGAGGGGAATTTTTGTTACCGGCACTGACACAGGAGTGGGCAAGACCATAATTACCGGATATCTGGCAAAATATTTTTTAGAAAAAGGTTATAATGTGATTACCCAGAAGTGGATCCAGACCGGTTGCGCCCAGGGTATATCTTCGGATGTGAAAACGCATCTTAAAATTATGGGTAAAAAAATAAAAGATATAAAAGGCTATCTGCCTTACGTTTGTCCTTATACCTTTAAATTTGCGGGTTCTCCGCATCTGGCCTCAAGAATGGAAAATAAAAGAATTGGCCGCCAGAAAATCTTGAAGAGTTTTAGGTTCCTTAGCCGTTGTTTTGATTTAGTAATCGTAGAAGGAACAGGCGGAGCTTTAGTGCCTCTGGATAAAAAACACTTAGCTATAGACATCGTCAAAGAATTGAATTTAGCGGTATTGGTAGTCGCCCAGAATAAATTAGGCGCCATTAATCATACCCTCTTGACCATTGAAGCGCTGAAAAAAAGGAAGATAAATATTTCGGGGATCATCTTTAATAATGCCAGATGCGAAAAAAAACAAATTATCGCTGACAACCCGCAGATCATAAAAACATTAACTAAAGTAACGGTTTTTGGGACTTTTCCATGGATAATTGGATTAAGAAAGACTTAAAATTTATCTGGCATCCTTACACCCAGATGAAGGATTGCAGGGAATCGCCTCCCGTTTTAATTGATAGAGCAGAAGGAATAAAACTCTATGATACCCGCGGCAATTTTTATTACGATAGTATTTCCAGCTGGTGGTGCAATGTCCATGGCCATAATCATCCGAAAATAAAAAAGGCAATCAATAAACAACTGAATTCCTTGGAGCATATCTTATTTGCCGGTTTTACCCATAAACCGGCAATACTCTTAGCCGAAAAGATAGTCTCTTTAGCGCCGAAAAAATTAACTAAAGTATTTTTTTCGGATAATGGCTCAACGAGCGTGGAAGTGGCGCTGAAAATGTCTTTTCAATACTGGCAAAATACGGGTAGGGTGAAAAAGACAAAATTCATTGCCTTAGATTATGCCTATCACGGCGATACAATCGGGGCAATGAGCGTAAGCGGGGTAGACCTCTTTAATAAAATTTTTCAGCCTTTACTTTTTTCTTCCTTTAAAGTCCCTTCGCCCTATTGTTATCGCTGCCCCAAGAATAAAGACCAGGCCACCTGCGATATTGAGTGTATAAGTTCTTTAGAAAAACTTTTAAAAGAAAAAGCAGATAGCATTTGCGCCATCATCCTTGAACCCTTGGTTCTGGCAGCAGGAGGAATGATTATTTATCCTAAGGAGTATTTATCCAGGGCGGCAAAGTTAGCTAAAAAGTTTAATGTGCATTTAATCCTGGATGAAGTAGCCACAGGTTTTGGCCGCACCGGAAAGATGTTTGCCTGTCAGTATATAGACGGCATTGAACCGGATTTTCTCTGTCTTTCTAAGGGCATAACTGCCGGATATTTACCTATGGGCCTTACCTTGACTACGGATAAAATATACAAAGGATTTTACGCTGATGATGAAAAAAGAAAAACCTTTTATCACGGCCACACCTATACGGCAAATCCAGTATCCTGTTCTGCTGCCTTAGCCAGCCTGGAAATATTTGAAAAAGAGGACACGCTGGATAAGGTAAAGAAATTAGTACCTTTGTTTTATGCAGGGATGGAAAGATTTAGAGGTTTATCTATTGTAGGAGATGTGCGATACTTAGGTTTTATCGGCGCAATAGAATTGGTTAACGATAGGCACGGAAGAGAAATTTATAAAAATGGGCTAAAGAATAATATTATATTAAGGCCTTTAGGCAGTATAGTTTATTTTTTTCTGCCGCTTTGTATAAAAAGAAATGAACTGGAAGATATTTTAGAGAGGGGTTATTCAGCAATATGCGTAAAATTATAATATTTTCTTTGTTTATTTTATTCCTTATTTTAAGTTTTGCACTTTTAATAAAGAAAGTTTATCAAGAAAAAATTGAGAACGATTTTCTTGGAGAGAGCATAACATACGACGTAAAGTTCAGCAGGCTCTCCTTGGGCAAGGCAAAGTTTACTTACTTAATGAAGGACAATTTAGACGGTAAGCCTGTGAATGTGATTACCTTTGAGACAAGGGTGGGCCGTTTTACCGATCAGGAACGCATTTACTGCGACCCGAATAACTTCTTGCCTTTAAGGGTCGAGCGGAATGTTTCCACCTGGCCTACTCCAGAAAAAATAACAGAAAATTATGACCAGGATAACTTTACTGTCGCGATTACAAAACTAAAAGGGAATAAAAAAGAAGAGAGCTTAATTAAAAAAGGCGGCAAGATTCATAATGCGATTTTGTTACCTTATCATCTCAGACATAACCCTAAGCTTAATGTGGGTTGGACTTTTATAGCCGAACTGCCTACCCAGCAATTCAAAATAGAGTTAATCGCTATAGAAGATGTTAATGTCCCCGCAGGCACATTTAAATGCTATCATTTTACTAGTGTGCCTAAGAAATTTGAAATCTGGGTTACTACAGATGAGCGCAGGATTCCCGTGAAAATAAAGGGGATGGGCAATTTTGGTTATATCCTGGTGATGAAAGAGTATAAAAGATGAAAGCGCGCATAGTGGTTGCCATGAGCGGCGGCGTAGATTCTTCTGTAGCCGCTGCATTATTAAGGGGGCAGGGTTACGAGGTCATTGGCATAACTATGTGTTTTAACTTAACGGATTCTGTGCGCAAAAAACCCATCTGCTGCGGATTACAAGGCATAGAAGATGCCAGGCGCGTAGCGCATAAATTAGGTATCAGCCATTTTGTAGTCAATATGCAAAAGCAGTTAGAAGAAAATGTGATTAAAAATTTCTGCCGGGAGTATCTTAAAGGGAGGACTCCTAATCCCTGCATCAGATGCAATCAATTCCTCAAGTTTGATTATCTCTTAAAAAAAGCCTTTTCCTTAGATGCAAAATATCTGGCTACCGGCCACTATGCCAAAATCCAAAATTATCTCTTAAAAAAGGCCAAGGATAGAAAAAAGGATCAGTCTTATTTTTTATATCGTTTAACTCAAGGCCAACTAAAACATATACTTTTTCCTCTGGCTAATTATACTAAAGTAGAGGTCAGAAAATTAGCCAGGGAATTTGCCTTGCCGGTAGCTGAGAAGTTGGCCAGCCAGGAGATATGTTTCCTGCCAGATATGGATTACCGCGGGTTTTTAAAGAAACGGATGAATACAGAGATTGAACCTGGAAAAGTTATAGATAGGAAAGGTAAAATACTCGGCCAGCATAAAGGGATTGCTTTTTATACCATAGGACAGCGTGAAGGCTTAGGGATTGCCGCAGGTTATCCTTTATACATCAATAAGCTAGAGCCCAAGAATAATACTATTACCGTAGGCAGAAAAGAAGAGGCTTTCCACAAAGAATTTTTGGTTAAAGAGCCACATTTTATTTCTCGCCGGTTAAAAAAGAGGATTGCCCTCAAGGTAAAGATAAGGTATAATCACCGAGAAGCATTAGCAGAAGTTATTCCTACGAAGAATAAAATAAGAGTCAGATTTAAGAAGCCACAGTTTGCGATCACCCCTGGCCAGTCTGCGGTATTCTATGATAAAGATACAGTTTTAGGCGGCGGAATAATTGATGAAGTTCAATGAATTAGAAATAAAAATTAAAGAACTGAAGAAGAAGCGCCAGGCGATCATCCTGGCGCATAACTATCAATTGCCGGAAGTTCAGGATGTGGCAGATTTCCGGGGCGATTCTTTGGAGTTAAGCCGCATTGCCGCTAAGACTGATGCCAAGGTGATTGTTTTTTGCGGCGTGCATTTTATGGCGGAGACCGCCTCCATTCTCTGCCCGGATAAAAAAGTGATTATGCCGGACATAAACGCAGGCTGTCCCATGGCCAATATGATTACTGCCGCAGACCTAAAAAAACTAAAAGCAGAACATCCCGGGGCGATAGCGGTGGGATATGTGAATACCTCGGCGCAAGTTAAGGCGGAATTGGACGTCTGTTGCACTTCCACTAATGCCGTGGCAGTGGTGAATGCTTTTAAAACAGCAAAAGAAATTATCTTTGTGCCGGATAAATATTTAGCGAATTTTGTCTCCAAGCAAACCGCAAGGAAACTGATTTCCTGGAATGGCTATTGCCCTACCCATGTAAAGATACTGCCCGAGGATATCAAGAGAGAGAAGCGTTTTCACCCTGAGGCAAAGGTAATGGTGCATCCTGAATGCCTGCCTCAGGTAGTAGACCTGGCTGACGTAGTGCTTTCTACAGGCAAGATGTGCAAGTTTGCCGCAGAAACAGAGGCAAAAGAATTGATTGTGGGCACAGAAGTCGGCCTGATTTATCGCCTGAAACAAGATAATCCTAAAAAGGAATTCTACCCTGCGTCAGAACGGGCAGTTTGCCCGAATATGAAACGCACCACCCAGGAGAAAATACTCTGGGCATTAGAGGAACTGAAAGAAGAAGTAAAGGTGGCGGATGAAATTCGCCAGCGGGCAAAACTGGCTATAGATAAGATGCTGGAGATAGCGTGAATAAAATAGGTAATATCCCAATTGTCTATGAAGACAATTGGCTCCTGGTCGTGGATAAACCCGCAGGATTGCTGACCATCCCTACACCTAAAAAAGAATCCAGGACACTCACCAGTATTCTTCATGCCCATCCCTGCCATCGTCTGGACAGAGAAACCTCTGGTTTAATCATCTATGCCAAAGGTAAATCCACGCAAAAAAAGATGATGCAGGAGTTTCAATATAGAAGAGTAAAAAAGAAATATCTTGCCTTTGTGCAAGGATATCTCAACCAGAATCAAGGCCAGATAAAAAATCCTATTGAAGGATTAACTGCTTTGACCAAATATAAAGTTAGAGAAAAAAAGAAAGATTTCTCTATTTTAGAAGCCTCGCCCCTGAGCGGCCGCACGAATCAGATAAGGATACATCTTAAACAGATTGGCCATCCCATACTGGGAGATACCCGCTTTGCTTTCCGCCGGGATTTTAAAATTAAAGCCAAGAGGCTGTGCCTGCATGCCCAATCTTTAGAATTCATGCATCCTATAACCGGAAAATTTATTCATCTAGAGGCTGAATTACCGCAAGACCTAAAAGAATTTCTGCAGACGCATTAATGTTAAATAAGGAAAAAATAAAATCCGGATTTTTAATCGTATCCTGGGCGATGTATGACCTGGCGAATCAATTCTTTGCCCTGAATGTAGTATCGCTATATTTTGTGCGCTGGCTTACCTTAGAAAAAAAAGCGCCGGAGATTCTTTATAGCCTGTCTTTTGGTATTTCTACTCTTTTCGTGGCCATTTTAGGGGTTATCTTAGGGTATATCTCTGATACCACGCAAAGGCGCCGGCCGTTTTTAATCTGGCTTACCTTACTCTCCATTATCTTTACTATACTTTTAGGCATAGACAATATTTTTTTAGGGCTATTATTTTTTGCTATTGCTAACTTTGGCTGCCAGACCGCCGTCATTTTTTATAATGCCCTGATGGTCAATATTACTCCCAGAGAAAAAGTGGGTTTAGTTTCAGGGTTGGGAAAGACGTTTGGCTATAGCGGAGCTATTTTAGCACTATATCTGATTAAGCCCATTGTCTTAAAAAGCGGTTACCTGGCCACATTTCTACCCACAGGAATTTTATTCTTCATTTTTTCCCTGCCCTGTCTGATTTTTATCAAGGATAAATATTCTAAACAAGACATAGCGCAAAATAACAAACTTAATCTCAGCAAAATTTTTCGTTCCCTTAAAGAAACTGCCTTTGATGCTAAGGCTTATCCGGGATTACTGGATTTTTTAAAAGCAGCATTCTTTGGTTTAGCCGCAGTGAACGCCATTATTCTTTTTATGTCAGTATATGCCTCGCGCGTCTTTGGTTTAGATGAGGCCCAAGTGATCAATCTCATTACCTTTTCTACGCTTTTCGCTATATTAGGCAGTTTTCTTTCCGGTTTTATCAGTGATTACATCGGCCAAAAAAAGACTCTTTGCGCCGTGTTTATCCTCTGGGGCATCAGTTTTTTTATCGGCGCATTGACTAAAGAACCGCGTATGTATTGGTTTATCGGCGCTTTAGTGGGAATGGCTTTGGGTGCTACCTGGGTGGTATCCCGCGCCTTAGCCATAAAAATTGTACCTTACGAAAAAATAGGCGCGGTATTTGCTTTATTCAATCTAGTGGGTTATACTTCCGCGATAATCGGCGCCCTTTTCTGGGGGCTGATTCTAATTATTCTTTCGCCCTGGGGCGAGGTAGGTTATCGTTTCGCGCTGTTGAGTTTAATTTTGTTTATGGTTTTTGGTTTTATTTTTCTTTTGCGCCTGCCTGCCGCAGGCAGGCCTGCCGGCACGAAATAGCCATGGAAGATGAGAATTTAATTATCCCCAAGTTATTTAGTAAAACATGCGCTCAAGTTCATGACCATGTAGCCTTACAGATTAAGAGAGATAGTCAGTGGCTTAAAATTACTTATCAAGAATTAAAAACACAGAGCCAAAAAGTAGCTACCTACTTAATCAAGGCAGGGCTAAAAAAAAGAGACTGCGTAAGTATTATTTTAGAGAACAGGCCAGAGTGGCCGATAATTTATTTAGGCATAGTATCTGCCGGCTTAACCTGCGTGCCGATAGACGCGCAGTTAAACGCGCAAGAATTAAAAAATCTGATTATGGATTGCCAGGCAAAATTTTTATTTTGTTCTGAGCATATCTTTAAAGAAAAAGTTAAAACCCAAAGAACCGCATTCTTGAGTAAAATTGTGGTTTTGGATACAAAAGATGCGCCGGGGGATGATTTTATTAAATTTTCCGATATAGAACAAACCGCTGCTGATGCGTCAATTTTTCCGGCTGTCCATCCTACTGATACCGCTTCATTGATTTATACTTCCGGCACCACTGCTATTCCCAAAGGAGTTTTGTTAAGCCATAAAAATCTTTGCGCTAACTTTAAAAGTATTGAGCAATTAAATGTATGTTTTTCTTACGACAATATTCTTGCTATATTGCCTTTGCATC
>MHGW01000027.1:0-1503 GCA_001805765.1 Omnitrophica WOR_2 bacterium RIFCSPLOWO2_01_FULL_41_12
TGCTAAACTTAGCTGAACTTCTCAAGGTGCGCCAGAGGATAGACAGCTTTAACTGGATGGATGAGGATTTCCCGGAAAGCAAGGTTTTTAACTTACGTAATCTCTATTATCTATTTAAGCGCCAAGAAGCACAGGAAAGAGGTATAATAAAAGAAGGAGAGCATTTTAGGTTCGAATTCCCCCAAGAAGAAGCAATGAAACAGGAGTTCCTATCTAAGCGAAAAGGTTTCTACAAAATAGTGTTTTCTTTGGCAAAAGATAGGCTGGGTGATGGTCTTATAGGTGCAAAATGCCTTGTTTTAATACGGGATTTAATTATCAGCGATATTATGCTTGATGAGGGACTTTTAAATGAGATGCGCTCACCTGACCCGGAGCGTACGATTACTGCTTTTAAAAACTTCTACGAGGACTATAAAAACCACTTGCCTAATTCTTTAGGCTTAAACGTAGGAAAGATTAAAGGCTTGGAAAAGTGTTTTGAGGATTTTTCTTCTGAAGTATATATTGAAATCTCTAAACTCAAAACCGTCAAGCGAACCACAGCTCTTGAGCCATACCGGTTAGTAGGGCAAGGATTCTTAAGTATCTTTAGGGGAAGAGCCGGAATTATTGACTGCTCTTTTGATATGGATTACGGCATTCCTTTTACTCGGGCAATGCATGAAGATACGCGGTATTTATTCGTATATAAAGGCAAAGAATTAAAAGGCTATATAGGGTTGATGATTGCTCAAGGGCCGGATAAAAATAAGGTTTTGACCGTAGATACAATTAACTCACCTTCCTTAGATGGGGAAGAACTCTTAGGCAATCTTTTTAAAGCCCTCAATGATTTGGCAGGGGAGTTAGGTTGTATCGGAATTGCTTTACCAGAAGATATTGGCCCTTCTTTTAATTTTAACAATGAAGACACCATTCCTCAGATGACAGTTTATAAGAAGGCAAGGCCCATATCGGCAGTGCCCTGGCACCAGAAAAGCTGGGATCATTTTACTGATATGTTTGGAGAGGATCGATATAACAGCATAGAAAAAGGAAGATTTGTTTTACTTGACCTCGGTAGTAGTTCTTCGCCAGCCAAAGACGATAATAACCATGAGAATCCGAGATCAACTACAAACCAAATGGGAGGAATTGACTTCCGCGCCCTGCCGATTGTTACACAGGCGATGAGTAATCTTAGGGACAGTCCCGCGACTTCCCATCAAGCCGTGGTGGGACAGTCCCTACAAACTGTCAATCTTACCTCAGAGTGGCGGCAGATAGAGAATATGCTTAATGCGGGGATAATCCCATCCGCAGAAAGATTAAAAGAATACCTCCAAGTCTCTTTGGCAAAAGACAGGACTGGAGATATCCAAAAAGTAATTTCCTTTATCTCTGATATTTTAAGGATAGAAGAAGAGCGCTGCGCTACAACTGAAGCTATGCTTAAAGATATCTTAGTCGTGTTGGAGTCTGCTAATTCAAATCAGGCATTAAAAGAGATATTTTTAGGAA
>MHGW01000027.1:1536-8872 GCA_001805765.1 Omnitrophica WOR_2 bacterium RIFCSPLOWO2_01_FULL_41_12
TTCAAATCAGGCATTAAAAGAGATATTTTTAGGAAAAATTTAAGAGGGGCGTCTCCTGCCAAGTTTATCAATCGGTAAATCAAGGCACATCAGAAAAAGACGCCTCTTTTACATAGGTAAAAATAAGACTTGATTTAGGCATAATTATAGTATATAATTGTATCAGATATTGAAGCGATTATAAGTAACAATCGCTTCAAGGGAGAGCTAAGATGAAATACCTCTGGGAGAAGAAAAACTGGTTTGACTTTAAATATGACGAAGCAGCCCTGCTTAAGCCATTAGGCGAACTTCGGGTACTACAGGGAAAATTATTAGGCCGGGTTGCCTCGCTTGACCTTAAGCTTGAAACCGAGGCGCAAGGCGCTGTATTAGTTGAAGAGGCTGTCCGCACCGCTGAAATTGAAGGAGAGAAGATTAATCGGGACGCAGTCCGCTCATCCGTAGCTGTGAGGCTGGGTTTGCCAAAAGGCATTGGTCGGCAGGAAAAACACATTGACGGCCTTGTGGATGTATTACTTGATGCCGTGCGTTTTCATAATAGGAGCTTGACATTAGAACGGCTTAATGGCTGGCAGGCAGCACTTTTTCCTACGGGCTATTCTGGCCTCAGGAAGATCAAGGTAGGAAGGTTGCGGGGCAATGAGCCGATGCAGGTAGTATCAGGGCCTATTGGCAGAGAAAAGGTGCATTTTGAGGCATTGCCAAAGGAGCGCCTTGATGAGGAGATGCGTCTTTTCTTAAAATGGTGGAATTCATCACGAGGCAATATGGATGGCGTCTTGCGTGCCGCAACAGCGCATTTACGTTTTGTGACTATTCATCCTTATGAGGATGGCAATGGCCGCCTGGCCAGGGTATTAACCGATATGGCATTAGCGCAGGACGAGAATCTAAAGGTAAGATTCTACAGCATCTCCTCCGAGATTATGAAAAATAGAGATAAATATTATAAAATCCTGGAAGATGCGCAAAGATGTAGGACTGACGTAGCCGAGTGGTATCTATGGTTTATTAAATGTACCAGCGCGGCTATCGCGCATTCCCAGGATATCATCGCCAATGTATTTATGCGGGTTGATTTTTGGAATCAGCACTCCCAGATTCAGCTCAAAGAGCGCCAAAAAAAGGTTCTCAACCGTATGCTGGAGTTAGGTCATGGCAAATTTGTTGGCGGCCTGACCACGCGTAAATACGTAAGTATCGCTAAGACAAGCCGCGCCACGGCCTTTCGCGAAATTTCGGACATGCTGGATAAAAAAGTCCTGCGCCAATTGCCTGGCAAAGGCCGCAGTGTTCATTATGATTTAATTTGGAAAGACGCCTCTTTTAAGATTTCATAGATAGGGCCTTTTGGAGTAAGCGTACTTTTAAATAAAGTAATTTTTGTGGTTAAGAATTCCAAGTCGGCGCAATAATTTGCGGATTGGCCCGCCAATATATTTAATTCTTTCACCAATTTTTCCCGATTTATTCCTGAGCGCACCCGGCCAATAGTGATGTGGCTAGAAAAGGGGCGTTTTTCTTTAGGGATGCCTAATTTTTGTAATTTTTCTTCTAGGACAAACGCAATATTTTTAGTTTCTTCATCCCCCGCATCAATTCCTACCCAGATTACCCGGGGAAAATTTATTTTGGGGAAAGCGCCTAAGGCACATAAACGTATAGAAAAAGGCTGGTTATCTTTTGCGGTCTCTTCTAAAGCCTGAATTATCTTTTCTATTTTTTTCTCATCCACTTCTCCTAAGAATTTTAAGGTCAAATGGATATTTTCTGGCGCCACCCACTTTACATCTGCTTGAGTATTCTTTAATTGATTCTGGAGAGCGGAAAGTGTGCCTATGATTTTTTGCGGTAACTCAATGGCAATAAATGTGCGCATAATTCCAAAGCCTTTAAGGCAGTTTTCCTTCTGATGGTGCTGCGGTTACCTTTAAAGTAAAATTTTCTGCAGAGTTTTTTATTTTTACCGGCTAGAGCAATAAATACCGTGCCTTGAGGTTTTTCTTTTGTACCTCCGGTTGGCCCGGCTATGCCGGTAACTGCGATGCCAAAGTCGGTCTTGGCCAGTGTTCTTACGGATTCCGCCATTTTTAAGGCTACTTCTTTTGAGACCGCGCCTTTTTTGGCGATAAGAGAGGCAGGGATTTTTAAAAGACTCTGCTTTGACTGGTTGCTGTAAGCGACTATGCCTAAGATAAAGTATTGAGAGCTTCCCGGGGTTTGCGTAAGAAGATTAGACAACAGCCCGCCAGTGCAGGATTCGGCTACCGCTATATTTTTTCTGTTCCTTATTAAGAGATGATGAATTTGGCCTATAATGTAATCCATGCTTACATATATTATAGTTATTTTTAAACTATTGACAAGATAAGTTTCTTTGTTATAATGTTAAAACATTAATCTTCGGGGCAAGGTGACCTGTCTGCGAAGGCAGGAATTCCTGACCGGCGGTTGCGCAGAAAGCGCACACCGGCGCTTCCTTTAGCGCCGGGTGTAAAAGCCCGCGAGTCCGCCATAAGTATGGCGAGACAGATCTGGTGAAATTCCAGGGCCGATGGTAAATGAAGACGCAAGTTACGGAACAAAATGAACGTAACTTGCTGTCTGAATTTATCCTTGACATTTTGAAACCGAAGAAATCATCGGGAAGATGTCAAGGATTAATTCGCACAATAACTTACTCATACGTACGTATTCGTAAGTTATGTGCTCATTAAAGTCCAGATGGAAGAAGGTTAATCGCAACTATTCTATACCCGAAGATCATCTTCGGGTTTTTTATTTTTAAGGAGCGCATATGTTTAATACAATTCCAGAGATAGTAGAAGATTTAAAGCAAGGCAAGATGGTCGTGGTGGTGGATGATGAAGACCGCGAGAATGAGGGCGACCTGATTATGCCTGCTTCTTTTATTCAGCCGCAAGATATAAATTTTATGGCCAAGCACGGCCGGGGCCTGATTTGTGTGCCTATGGAGGAAGAGAGGCTGGAAAAGTTAGACTTACATCCGATGTTAAAGGATAGGGGTGCTTCGGATAAAAAGGACCCTTTTTCTACGGCCTGGATTATTTCGGTGGATGCCAGACACGGAATTACCACAGGTATATCCGCTTTTGACCGCAGCCGCACCATTGAAGTCTTGATTAATCCCCAGACTAAACCCGAAGATTTGATCCGGCCGGGACATATTTTTCCTTTGAAGGCAGCCAAGGGAGGTGTTTTAGTCAGGGCAGGCCATACTGAGGCCACCATAGATTTGATGCGTTTAGCCGGGCTTTGCCTTGCAGGTGCGATCTGCGAGATTATGAATGACGATGGCACTATGGCCAGGCTGCCGCAATTACTGCAATTTGCCCAACAGCATAAATTAAAGATTTGTTCTATTGCCGACCTGATTGAATATCGCAGGCGTTCTGAAAAGTTAATTGAGAAAGTTACACAAACCACCCTGCCTACAGAATCAGGAACTTACAATTTAATTTTATATCGGGATTTAATGAGTAAACAGATACATACTGCGCTGACTATGGGTAAATTGGATAAATCGGCAGCGCTGGTGCGCGTGCATTCCGAGTGTTTAACCGGAGATGTATTTGATTCCCTGCGCTGCGACTGCGGTAAGCAGTTAAAAAAGGCAATGCAATTAATCGGCAAAGAGAAAAAAGGGGTTATTCTTTATATGAATCAGGAAGGAAGGGGCATAGGCTTAGTAGATAAAATCCGGGCCTATAGTTTACAGGATAAGGGCATGGATACTATTCAGGCCAATGAGGCATTGGGGCATAAGCCAGACCTGAGAGATTATGGTATAGGCGCACAAATTTTGGTAGATTTGGGTTTAAAGGATATCCGGCTCTTGACCAATAATCCGCGTAAGATAGTGGGTTTAGAAGGCTATGGTTTAAGAGTGATTGAGCGTGTGCCCATAGAGATTGAACCCAATCCTTTAAATTATCAATATCTTAAGGCTAAAAAAGAAAAATTAGGACATGATTTGAATATAAGTTAACCAAGAGAGGAGGAGGGAAAGATGGTAAAGATAGTGGAAGGTAATTTGATCAGCAAAGGAAAAAAATTCGCTTTGATTGCCTCACGCTTCAATGATTTTATGACCAAAGATTTGGTTTCGGGTTGTCTGGATACCTTAACCAGGCACGGAGCGCAGGATGCGGATTTAACAGTGGTCTGGGTGCCGGGCGCTTTTGAAATTCCTGCTGTAGCCCAAAGGCTATCTAAGTCAAAGGCCTACGATTGCCTGATTTGTTTAGGCACAGTGATCCGCGGTTCTACCCCGCATTTTGATTATATTGCCGCAGAAGTATCCAAGGGTATAGCCAGGGTTTCCCAGGACAGCGGCCTGCCCGTAATTTTTGGCGTAATTACTGCTGATACCATTGAACAGGCAGTGGAGCGCTCCGGAACAAAAGAGGGAAACAAAGGCAGGGATGCCGCGCTTTCTGCCATTGAAATGGTCAATCTTTTTGATAAAATAAAATAAGCGAAGCCATAATGCGCAGACGCACTCGGGCAAGGGAATTTGCCTTACAGATTCTTTATCAGATGGATATTACGCATGATGCCTGCGGTATCTCTCTTAACGCCTTTTGGCAGACGCATAATGAAGAAAAGATTGAGGCAAACATTAAAGATTTTACTGCAGAGTTGGTTAAGGGAGTATCAGAGAACTTAGAGGCAATGGATAAAAAAATTGCTCAATACGCCACTAATTGGGAACTGAAACGCATGGCAGTGGTAGATAGGAATATCATCCGCATGAGTTGCTACGAGTTGTTATTTCGTGGTGACATCCCGCCTAAGGTTTCTATTAATGAAGCAGTAGATCTGGCCAAAAAATATTCTGGTCTAGAAGCAGGCAAATTTGTGAATGCTATACTGGATAAGATAAAACAAGAAAAAGATAAATGAAACTTGCTGATCTGCATCTGCATACAGTATTTTCAGACGGCACTTATACGCCGCAAGAATTGGTTGCACAAAGCCTAAAAGCAGGATTATCGGCAATCGCCTTGGTTGACCATGATACGGTAGATGGGATTGAGCCTACTTTAGAAGCAGCCAAGGCAGAAGATATTGAGGTCCTGGCAGGGATAGAACTCTCTGCGGAATATGAAACGCAGGAAGTGCATGTTTTGGGTTATCTCATTGATTACAAAAGAAAAGATTTACGGGAAAAATTGAATTTTTTAAAGCAAAACCGCATTGAGCGTATCTACAAGATAGTGGATAAACTAAAAGATATGGGCCTGGATTTAAAGGCGCAGGATGTTTTTGATATTGCCCAAGGAGGGACAGTGGGCAGGCTGCATGTGGCCAGGGCGATGTTAAAGGCAGGCAAAATAACTTCTATATTTGAGGCCTTTCAAAAATACATCGGAGAAAAATGCCCGGCCTATGTATTAGGTTTTCGTTTCTCTGTTTACGAAGCCATAAAATTAATCCGGGATATTCAAGGTATCCCGGTTTTAGCCCACCCTTATACCTTGCATAGAGACGAACTCATACCTGATTTTGTGGCGCACGGACTAATGGGTTTAGAGGTTTATTATCCTGAACATTCACAATCCATGATTAATTTTTATCTTTCCCTTGCCCAACAATATAATTTATTAGCCACGGGAGGCTCAGACTGTCACGGAAACAGTAAGCCTCTAGCGAAGATCGGTTCGCTAAAAATACCCTACACTTTGGTAGAAAAACTAAAAGCAGCAAAAGAAAAACTATAATGCTAAAAAATCATACCTATTTTATGAATCTGGCGATGCGCTTAGCCTTGAAGGCCAAAGGAAAGACTTCCCCTAATCCGCTGGTCGGTGCTTTGGTAGTAAAAAATGGCCGTATTATAGGAAAAGGTTTTCATCAAAAGTGCGGCCTGCCGCATGCAGAAATTATTGCCTTAGATGATGCGGGTCGTCGCTCGCCCGGCGCAACTCTTTATGTCACACTGGAACCCTGCGCGCATTTTGGCAAGACTCCTCCCTGCGTGGACAGGATTATCCAGAGCGGAATAAAGAAGGTAGTCATAGGTATGATCGACCCTAATCCCTTAAATAATGGAAAGGGAATCAGGATTCTTAAACAACATAAGATAAAAGTAGAAATAGGGTTTTTAGAAGATAAATTAAGAAAAATAAACGCGGCATTTATAAAATATATCACTAAAAGGGTCCCTTATGTGACGGTTAAGGTGGCCCAGTCTTTAGACGGCAAGATCGCTACTTTTAGCGGCGATTCCAAATGGATAACTTCGGATAAATCGCGGGGCTTAGCCCATCGCCTGCGCCAAAACTATGATGCGATTATGGTCGGGGTAAATACCATATCAAGGGATAATCCTAAACTGGATGCCTGGTTTTCTCAAAAACAGCTGATCAAGATTGTGGTAGACAGTCAATTAAGTATGCATCAGGAGGCGAATATTTTTTCCAAGAATAGCCGGGTAATCATTGTGACTTTACTTACGCAAGCCGGACAGGAAACAGAAAATAGAAAACTCTTGAGCCAAAAGGCCAAGATTCTAGAGGTAAAAGAGAAAGCCGGCCAGATCAACCTAAGAGATATGATGAAAAAATTAGCGCAACTAGAGATTACTAATATCCTGGTTGAAGGAGGAGGGACTTTAATCGGCGCGTTATTTGACGAAGGCCTGGTAGACAAGGTGATGATTTTTATCAGCCCAAAGATTATCGGCGGAAAAGATGCGATTAGTTCAGTGATGGGAAAAGGTATTTCCCGCATAGACAAGGCGATTAAATTAAAAGCGGTAAGATTAAAACGCATAGGCGAAGATTTATTGGTGGAAGGCGATGTTCAGCGGAATTATTGAAGAATTAGGCCGGGTAAAAAAGATATCTAAGCAGGGAAATAACACTATCCTTGAAATAGAAGCAGATAAGGTAACGGAAGATATCAAGATAGGGGATAGTATTTCTGTAAATGGCGCCTGCCTTACGCTGATCAAAAAAGAGCCTCATCTTTTAGCCTTTGAGGCTATACCAGAAACTTTAAAAGTTACGAATTTAGGCTTGCTAAAGTTGCAGGATAAAGTAAGCCTGGAGCGTAGTTTAAAGGTCGGCGACAGAATATCCGGGCATTTTGTGAGCGGCCACATTGATTGTCTGGGCGTTATCCGTAAAAAAAGTTTTATCAATAATAATTTATGTTTTGAAATAGCCGTGCCTGTAGAATTCATGAACTACTGTATCCCCAAAGGCTCAGTGGCAGTTGATGGCATCAGCCTGACCTTGGTGAATAAAAGGTCTAATACTTTTAGCGTTTACATCATCCCCCACACCCTGAAAAACACTACCTTAGG
>MHGW01000028.1 GCA_001805765.1 Omnitrophica WOR_2 bacterium RIFCSPLOWO2_01_FULL_41_12
CCTAAAAGCATTCCGAGAGCACCGATTATTCCCGGCCTGTCCCAGTTCTGAATGACGATCATCTCTCCGTACGGAGATAATTCCACGTAATATGTATCAATCTTAATAATCCTGGGTTGTTTATTGGAAGAAAGCGTGCCGGCAATTCTTTTGATTTCTTTGTCGGTCTTTATTTCTAACTGAATCAGATTGACAAACTCTTCTTCCCGGGAAGATTTTGCCTCTTTAATCCTGATGCCTCTTTCTTTTGCGAGGGAAGTAGCATTAATAAAATTTACCGTTTCTTTTAATATCGGAGAAAGCATCCCTTTCGCCAAGGCCATGGTTAAAGGGCTTAAATCATGCTGCGTAATATCTCCGCTGTAAATTATATTTAATTCCTGGTATCTGCCTTCTACAAGTTGAGCGGAAAATATGCCTATTTTCTCCGCCAAATTGATATAGGGGTCTAAAATTTTACAGACCTCGGGTTCCAGGCAAGGGTAATTTGCCGCATTGCGTATGCCTTTGCCTAAAAGCGCATCGCGCACAATTTCTGCCACTTCAATAGCAACATTAACCTGCGCCTCTTCTGTGGATGCCCCTAAATGCGGGGTGGTGATTATATTATCCAATTTTAAGAGTTCACTGTCCGCTGATAATGGTTCTTTCTCAAAAACATCTATGGCTGCTCCGGCGACTTTTCCTTCTTTGATGGCTTGAATAAGCGCTGCCTCGTCAATAATTCCTCCCCGGGCACAGTTAATAATGCGTACGTCTTGCTTCATCAGGCTAAATTCTTCTGTGGAAAGCATATGCGTTGTTTCTTCGGTTAAAGGCGTATGCACGGTGATATAGTCGCTTTTTTGAAGCAATTCTTTTAATTCCACTGCCTCTACTCCCTGCGCCTCAGTTATCTCTCGGGACAAAAATGGGTCATAAACCAACAGCTTCATCCCAAAAGATAAGGCCCGTTTAGCTACCTCCCGGCCGATCCTGCCAAAGCCGATAATACCGAACATCTTGCCATAAACTTCCACTCCCATAAATTTAGTGCGTTTCCATTCGCCCTTCTTTGTAGAGCTGTATGCCTGAGGGATATTTCTGGACAATGCCAAAACCATGCTGATGGTATGCTCGGCAGTAGAAACTGTATTTCCCGCAGGCGTATTCATCACAATAATGCCTTTCTGAGTGGCGGCTTCTAAATCTACATTATCCAAACCTACGCCTGCCCGGCCGATCACCTTTAATTTAAGCCCCGCATCAATAATATCCTTGGTTACCTTGGTTGCGCTGCGGACAATCAGGGCATCATAATCTTTGATTATCTCTTTGAGCGCCTCAGGTTTTAATTCTGTCTTTACCTCAACCTGAAATTCCTTGACGTCTTTAAGAATCTTTAAGCCCTCTTCGGATAAGGGATCGCTGATTAATATTTTAATCATTAAATACCTCCTGTGCCGCCTTAACCCCTGCTCCTAAATTAAATTTATAGCCCATTTGCTGCAATACTTTTTCCAAGCACGAAATGCCGGCGATAATATCGGTTTTTTCAATATAACCCATATGGGCAATCCTGAATACCTTGCCTTTTAATTCTGCCTGTCCGCCGGCAATAGTAACATCATAGGTATCGCGCATTGTTTTTACCAGTTTTTCTCCGTCAATCCCAGCAGGAACCTTTACCGCAGTAACTGCATCTGAAGCGCAAGTTGGTGCGAATAACTCCAACCCCAGCGCCTTCATTGCCTGCCGGGTGGCTTCAGCCATTTTTTTATGCCTTAAAAAAATATTTTCCAGGCTATCTGCTTTCATCATATTAAGGGCTTCAGAAAGCGCAACGACCAAATTTATGGCAGGAGTAAACGGCGTATCAGTCTTCTCAAGCGCTTTTTTTGCGGCCTCCAAATCAAAATAGTATTTTGGGGATTTTGCACTCTCTATTAATTTCCAGGCCTTAGGGCTGACAGAAATAAAACCTAAGCCTGGTGGCAACATCAGGCCTTTTTGCGAACCAGAAACTACTATATCACAGGACCAGGCATCTGTTGACAAAGGTATTGCGCCTAATCCGCTGATAGCATCTACCACTAATACGGCTGCTGTTTCTTTTACCGCCTTGCCAATGGCCTCAATGTCATTAGTGACTCCGGTAGAGGTCTCGCATAAAGTTGTAAATACTGCTTTTATTTTAGGATTGGCTTTTAATTTTTTCTCTATTTGGCTAGGATCAGCTGCCTCACCCCATTCTACGTCCATAACTTCCGCGGTTATTCCGTAGGCTTGGCAAATTTCTGTCCATCTTTCGCCGAATTTACCGCCTTGTATAGCTAATGCGCTGTCACCGGGCGATAATAAGTTTACTACTGCTGCCTCCATTGCCCCTGTTCCTGAAGAGGCCAATATAAAAACATCATTCTTAGTTTGAAATACAAGTTTTAACCCTTCAGTTACTTCTTTTAAGACCGCCTGAAACTGCGGGGTGCGGTGATGGATTATCGGCCGAGCCATAGCCTCACAGACTTGTGGAGGTAACGGAGTAGGGCCGGGAGTTAATAAATAATTTTTCTTCATAATCATCCTTAATTATTTCTTCTTACCGATAATAACCTCGTCAATTATGCCATATTCTTTTGCTTCCTGAGCGGACATAAAATAATCGCGGTCAGTATCCTTCTGGATTTTATCTAATGATTGCCCGGTGTGGTCGGCTAATATCTCGTTGATTTTATCGCGCATTTTCAGGATTTCTTTAGCATGGCGCGAGATATCCTCGGCTGCTCCCTGAATCCCGCCCCAGGGCTGATGAATCATAATCCGCGAATTAGGTAGGCAGAAACGTTTCCCCTTGGCTCCGGCAGATAATAAAATCGCGCCCATACTGGTTGCCTGTCCTACGCAATAAGTGGACACCGCGCATTTCACAAATTGCATAGTATCGTATATTGCCAATCCTGAAGTTACTGAGCCGCCGGGTGAATTAATATAAACATTTATATCTTTATTCACATCTTCCATCTGCAAAAATAACATCTGGGCAACCACTAAATTTGCCACAATATCGTCAATGGGTGTTCCGATAAAGATAATCCTGTCTTTTAAGAGCCGGGAGTAGATATCGTATGCCCGTTCATAGCCGCGTGGAGTCTGCTCAATCACCATTGGTATCAATGTCTGATTCTTTATCATACTTTACCTCCAGTTTTTAAGATGTTTCCTGCCACTCTGCTTCTTTTAATAAAAATTCTATAACCTGGCGAGGCAGATGGTCATCTAACGGTATATTTTCTTTTTTGGCGATCGCAGTCAAAACTAAATAAACCTTCACCTGTTTTTTTGCCTCTGGTTCTAACTGGCCGGATAATGTTTTTTCTTGTTCTTCAATCTGCTCTCGCGTCAAGCCCCTTAAGGCCAGGTCAAGTTTTCCCTGACGCACTAATTCCTGCAATTGCCGGTTGATTAAAGTTTCGGATAATTTAAAATCCAAGTCTTTAGTGATATTTTCTATAATTTCGCTTTCTATTTTTTGGCGCTGGAGATTCTCTTTCTGGCTATAAATCTGGCGCTGGATAGCGCCCTCTAATTCGTTAAGGTTAGGATAACCTAAACTTTTGGCAAAATTATCGTCTAAAGTTTCAACCTTATGCGATTCTTTAAGAGCGTCAACCTGGCGTTTTATTTCATCCTGCGAAACCGTGATTTTTTTATAACTAACCTTAATCCCTCTGTAATTTTTAACTGCAATTTCAGGGCTGACTTCTACCTTGGCCTTAAAGAAAAGAGTATTGCGGTCTAACTTCACATCGGTTATGTTGGGTAATTCTATGGCCTCTATGCCTTCTTTGGCAATGGCCTGATGATAAATATCAGGTATTAATTCTTTCAGCGCCTGTTCCTGCGCAAAATTAGAATAGTGTTTTTCCAAGATATCGCGCGGGACATGGCCAGCGCGAAAACCCGGGACTTTTGCCTCTTTGGAAAGTTTGGCAAAAATATCTTCAAATTTATTTTTTACCATATCGCCGCTTACTTCAACGCTGATCTCTCGTTTTGTGCTGTCTATTTTTTTGACTTCTGTCTTCATTTTTCCCTCTTCTCACATTCTGAATTTCTCGCCCAGATATATCTCTCGTGCCTTGGGATTATTGATTAATTCATTGGCTGTGCCTGAAATAAGAATCCGGCCGTCTGCAATCAAATAAGCCCTGTCGGTGATGGAAAGCGTTTCGCGCACATTATGGTCGGTGAGTAAAATCCCTAAGCCTTTCTCCCTTAATTCCTTGATAATCTCCTGCGCTTCATTAACGACAATGGGGTCTATGCCTGAAAACGGCTCATCCAAAAGTATAAATGACGGATTAGTCACTAATGCCCGGGTGATTTCTAAGCGCCTTCTCTCGCCGCCGGACAAGGTAAAGGTCTTATTTTTTCTTAAAGACGCGATATTTAATTCCTCCAGTAAATTATCCAGCCTTTTCCTTCTTTCGCTTCTGCCTATCGGTAATGTTTCCAAAATCGCCATAATATTTTCTTCCACCGTAAGTTTTCTGAAAATAGAAGGCTCCTGCGAAAGATATCCTATGCCGTAGCGAGCGCGCTCGTGGATAGGAAGCCTGGTAATATCATTATTATCAAAGATAATTTGCCCCTTGTTAGGCGCAATTATCCCCACGATCATATAAAAGGTAGTGGTCTTTCCTGCGCCATTGGGCCCCAGCAGGCCTACGATTTCACCGCGCTTAACACTGATGTCCACCCCCTTAACTACCTGCCGGCCGTCGTAGGATTTAGCTAATCCTTTAATTTCCAAAAGATGCATCCATATCCTCCGTAGAATAAATTACTAATTTCGGCCTTCCGGTAAGCACAATTTTTTTATCAAAACTCGTATAGGTTACCTCTTCGCTGTAGGAAATATTCTCACCCTTGATTATTTTCACATTGCCGCGGCCAACTATCTTTTCTATTTTTGCGCCCATCAACATAGGCGAATTTTCCGGATTTTCCTGCGGCTTGGCCTCCGGGCCATCTTTAGCGGCTAAAAAATAGACATCCATTGTATCGCTATACATTAAATTATCCTGGGTATCCACTTTCACGTTATTTTTAAATACCGCGACATTTTTGGCATAATCTATCTCTAAAGGCCCGTCGCAGGTAATAATAATCTTGCCTTTTTCATCCTTTGTTTTGCCCTCTTTGGTTTGCGGAAGGATATCGACCTGAACATCTTTGCGCAAGGTAACCTTATTTAAATTTGGCTCTCCTTGTGCGCCGCGGGCAACGGTGGTCATATTTTCCTTGGTTATATTGACTACTTCTTCTGTAGTCACTAGCTTATTTTTTCTGTCCCAATCTAAAGACTCGGTGGTTAGTTTAGAACCGCTAGAGGTGGTGATAACTACATTCTGTTCCAGATGCACCTTCCCCTCTGTCTTATCAAAATCGCCTTTGTCAGCGGTAATTTTGATATCCTCTTCTTTGCCGTACATATTACCCACTACATCTTGAAGTTTGATTAACTGGCCGAATATATCTGCAGACTTGCCGGAAAGGTCCCAGCTTTTCTTGCCCTTCTCGCCGAAACCTACCAGAGAAAACTCGTTAATCTGCTGGTCAGCCTCGCTTGCTGCCTGCTCAGCAGCAAATAAAAAATGACAAATTCCAAATGACAAATGACAAATGAATACCAAAACACAAATGACAAATGACAAAACTTTAAACATCGTAAAGGCTAACTGCTTCTTCCCATTTACCCTGACTTTTCAGGATTAACTCGACCACCTCGCGTACTGCTCCGCGCCCGCCTGCCCTTAAAGTAATGTAAGCGGCCTGCTGTTTGATTTCCGGGCAGGCATTAAATACTGCTACCGGAAAACCTACTTTTTTCATCAGGCATAAATCTACCAGATCATCGCCTACAAAACAAATTTCATTTATGTGCACCTTATATTTTTTTAGAATTTTATCCAGGACTGCTGTCTTAGGCGAAATATTCTCAAAAACCGCCTCTACCTGCATATCTTTAGCGCGCGGCTTTATTGCCCGGGAACCCTTAGCAGTAATTAAAATAGTCAAAATTCCTGCCTTTTTTAATAAATAAACCCCCATGCCATCGTGGACATCAAAAAACTTCATATCTCGGCCATGCGAATCATAGATAATCCTGCCGTCAGTTAAAACCCCGTCCACATCCCATAACAACAATTTAATTCTTTTAGCTTTTTCCAGCAATTCTTGTTTTAGATCAATCATATCTTAAACCAATCCTGCCTTTAATAAATCCTGCACATCTAATAAGCCTATTGGACGGCCCTTTTTATCCACTACCGGAAGTTCATCTATTCTTTTATCCTTTAGTATACGCATGGCCTCTGCTGCCAGCATCTGGGGGCCTACTGCCTTAGGATTTTTAGTCA
>MHGW01000029.1:0-5264 GCA_001805765.1 Omnitrophica WOR_2 bacterium RIFCSPLOWO2_01_FULL_41_12
ACGCTTTCTCTTTTACTTTCCGGCGCCACTCCTGTGGTCTATGCCCTGGAAGTATCCATATCCACTGTAGAAAATCAAATCTTAAGGCAAGAGCTGCAGGCCTTTAAAGAAGAAATCGCCAATGGCTTGAGTTTTTCCAAGTGTTTGAGTAATTCCAAGTTATTTTCTCCCTTCATAACCAATATGGTCACCGTAGGAGAAGAAAGCGGAACCTTAGAAAAATCCCTGATGCGTATTGCCGATGATTATGAACGGGAAGTAGACCGCAAACTTAAGACATTTACCCGGCTCTTAGAGCCGGCCATCATTTTAGTCATGGGTTTGATTGTGGGTTTTATTGTATTATCCATGCTGTTACCGATATTCCAAATAAATTTAATTGTGCAATAGGAGGGCTTATGAATAGGAAGGGTTTTACCTTGATTGAATTGATGTTAGTGGTAATCATCATTGGAGTCTTGGCGGCAATGGTGATGCCGCGGCTGGTTGGCCGCTCAGAGCAATCCAGGATTGCCGCGGCTAAAGCGGATATCAATGCCAATATCGCCTTAGGATTAGATTTGTTTGAGATGGATACCGGCCGTTTTCCCACTACTGCAGAAGGTTTAGCCGCATTACGCACAAATCCCGGAGGTTTAAGCGCCTGGAAAGGGCCGTATCTTAAAAAAGAACCCAAAGACCCCTGGGGTAAAACTTATAATTATAAGTCTCCCGGCACCCATAACAGCGATTACGACTTATTTTCTGCTGGCCCAAACGGTGTTGAAGGTGACAGCGATGACATCGGCAACTGGTAAACAGGCAGTTACCTTCATTGAGCTGCTTTTAGTTATTGTCATCATCGGCGCGCTTGCAGCTGTATCCATCCCGCAATTAAAAAAAACCTTTGATAATTTCGGCTTAGAAAATTTTGTCAAAGATATGTATTATTTAAGCCGGTATCTGCAGGCAAATGCAGTCAATCAGGGGAAGATCTATGTTTTAAATATCGAGCCTGCCACAGGAGAATTTCAGGCTAACGGCAAGCTCTATAAGGCGCCAAAAGATATACTTATTTTTATAGAACCCGCGGATAAAACCAGTATTTATTTTTATCCCGACGCAGTTACGGATAAAACTACAATTACATTTGAGAATAGGTATAAAAAACAGGTATCTTTAATTCTGAAAGGAATTTCCGGTGACATCCAGATCCAATAAGGCCTTTTCATTATTAGAGGTGATTATTACCGTAGCAATTTTATCCGTAGCCATTATGTTTATCTTTCGTTCCTTTGCCAGCGCAATTGCCAGCACTAAGTTCAGCCAGAATATCAGCCTGGCTTGTTTTTTAGCAGAGAGCCATCTCTGGGAGATAGAACAAAGGCACAAGGATAATTTGGCTTTACCCAGTCCGCAGGGAACAGAGAAAATAGAGGAACGCGACTTTAATTGGGATTACACAATATTAGATACGGATATCCCTGAATTGAAAAAGTTAAAATTTACTGTTTCCTGGAAGGAAAGGTTAAGAGAAAAAGAATACAGCGTTGATTTTTTCACCTATCTTGCGCCAAAAGAATGAGAAAGCCTAAATCTTTAACTGCTTTTACCCTCACCGAACTCCTGATTGCCACCGCAATCTTTTCTATAGTTATCTTAAGTATGTATTCTGCAATGCATGCCGGTATTTTAAGTTACCGCAAGATAGATTCTGCTTCTCGCGTATACCAAATCGCCAGGGTTATTTTCAATAGGATGGAATCGGACCTGAAGAACTCTTTTGTTTATGCTAAAGATGATGCGCATTTCAAAGGAGCAAAAGAAACCCTGGAGTTTTTTACCAGTATAGATTCCTATGATCAAGAGGGTAACGTATCTACAAATGTCTGCCGGGTAAAATACGCGTTAACCCCGGATGGAAAATTAATGCGCACCTGTTTTAAAGGCCTGCAAGCTTTGGAAGAAAACCTGAATTTAGAAGGCGATGAATTATCCGCCGACATTAAAGAGATAATATTGCAGTACGCTTATAAAACAAACGATGCGGATGATCCCTTTGTCTGGAAGGATAATACCGACGAACACAAAGATAGCCTGCCTTTAGCAGTGAAAATAGAATTAACCGGCGATACATTCAGTTTTACAAAAACAGTGTCTTTAGTGCGTTAGAAATTAGAAAAGATGCCTATACATAGAAAAGGCTCGGTATTGATGATTAGTTTATGGATTTTGGCTATTTTAGTAGTATTTGCCGTAGGCCTGGGACATCGGGCCGTAATAGGTTTAAGGCTTAGCCGTTATCAGAGAGACAGGGTAAAGGCCGAATATTTAGCCAAGGCAGGAATTCATAAGGCAATTCTAGAACTACAGAATGACGCCCAGGAAAATGATTATGATGCGCTTAATGAATCCTGGGCGGATAATCAGGAAGCATTTGCAAAAATTATACTTGATGAAAACCAAAATGAATTTACTACTATAAGTTATAGCATCAAGCAAGGCGACCAAGAAGAAACTAAATTCGGGATGACTGACGAGGAAGGCAGGATTAATATAAATACTGCGGATAGGGTTTTATTAAAACATTTATTTATGGCCCAAAATCTACCTGAGCCAGATGCAGTAGCGATAGCAGATATTATTTTTAGATGGATAGATGTAGCTCCGGATAATCAGCCCGGTGAAGGGGTATTTAAAAATGAGCCCTTAAAAATCACTGAGGAAATCTTATTAATTTTAGAATACTTTTATCAAAAAGAAGGAAGGCAAGATAGCCAAGAAGAGGCCCAAGGGTTATTTGCCCTGATTAATGATGCAATCACAGTAAATGGCTTAAAGGCAAATATTAATACCGCCTCCGGCAATGTATTACAGGCTATTTTCTATTCTGCGGTAGATGCCTTAAACAGGTCAGATATAACTTATGCGCACGCAGATAGTTTAATTTCCAAAATAATTGATTTCCGAAATACTGTTCCTTTTGAAGATTCCGCAACTATTTTATCTTCCTTAAGGGGTTTTAAAACCGGCCTGACCACAGAAGAAGAGACAATTATGAATCAGGCAGTAAATAATTTCAGCGTCCAATCAAATAATTTTAGAATTGAAGTCAAGGCGCATATTAACCAGAGCGCAAGAAAATTTACGGCGGTGGTAAAACGCGGCACTCCAGCAGAAATTGTCTATTGGCAGCAAAATTAGGCTTGAAATCAGGCTAACTTTTAGTATGATAAACCTATGAGCTCAAAAAGCAAAAACGCAATCTTTATCTGCCAAATCAATGAGGATATCTTTAAGGTAGCCAAGGTATATAACGGCCAGAAAAGAGAATTTACGGATTTAGCTATTGAGCCCGTTGAAAAGTTAAATCTTACCTTTCAGAAATTAGGATTTAATCATCACCCCATCACTATCTGTTTATCCTCCAAATACGCTACCTCAAGATGCTTGAAAATTCCCACCCATTCTAGAGAAGAAATTGAAAGAATAGTTTCTTTGCAGGCGCCCCGTTATCTCCCCTTTCCCGCCAATGAATTGATTACCGGTTACCAAATTTTATCCACGGATAAAGAAGGAAATACCCATATCAATCTGACTATAGTCCATAAAGATATCATTGAACGCCAGTTCAAGTTTTTTAGTGCATTAAAACCCGCAAAAATAAAAATATTCTTAAGCCCCTACGGATTGGCTAATCTCTACAATTTCCTTAATCTGCAAGATTCCGGTTCAGTGATGGTAATAGATATCGATTCTCAACAGGCAGAATTTGCGGTAATCTCAGATAAAAAATTCCTTTTTAGCCATTATTTTAAACTGGATAGAAATCAACCTAATTGGGAGAATGCCCTAATTTTTGAAATAAATAAAACCCACGACGCCTATCTTAAAGAGGCTATTGCAGAGCCAGCCGGTAAAATTGTTATACTGGATGCAGGAAATATAGGGCAGGGATTTACGGAAACCTTAAAGAAACAAGCAACATTGCCGGTAGAAATTTTATCTTATCCGCAAAAGATCAAAGTTTTAGAAAATATATCATTTACCGCTCTTTTTGGTTTAGGGTTAGCGGATTTAGAAGAATCTTTGAATCTCATGCCTTTAGCCATAAAAGAAGAGGCCAAGAACTTAACTTATTCTAAAGAACGTAACAGTATAATTTTGCTGGTGTGCGGCATAATTTTTATCTTAAGCGTAAGCTTAGCAAAAAGCCTAACTAACAAGAGCACGTATCTTGAACGCCTTAAAGCAGAGCTGAATAAAATCTCACCCCAGGCCCAGTCGCTTGAAGAGATAGAAAAAAGATTTCAATTATTAGAAACCCGGATACAGAAAAAGCCTTCCAGCGTGGATGTGCTTTATGAATTGCACCAGATTAGCCCAAACTCAGTGCATCTGGTGAATCTGATTTATGAAGAAGATGAACAGTTAATTTTGCGCGGCTCAACCCAAGAGTTAAGTTCTGTATTTCAATTTGCCACGCAGTTAGAGAAGTCGGTAGTGTTTAAAAACTTTAATGTCAAGGTAAGATATGCCACTAAGAAACAGACGCAAAAAGGAGAAATCGTAGATTTTGAAATAACCTGCCATCAAAAAAAATAGTAAATATGCAGAGGCTTTTTAGCAAAAGAGAGAAAATAATATTTTATTTAGCCGCAGGGGCGATTATTTTAAGTATTATTTTTAATTTTTTATTGGAGCCAGTTTTCACCAAAAATGAAAAGCTAAATAAAGAGATTAATTTTACCAAGAGCAGATTAATTAAATATTCGCGGCTCTTAAGCCAAAAAGAAAAAATTCAAAGCCGCTCCGGAATATCTTCATCAACACCTAACGCCCCTGAACCGAATCAAGATAGGTTGATGAATGTGCTGTCGGAATTAGAAAATCTGGCTAAAGGCGCTAATGTGCGTATTATCGATATCCGGCCGCAGGCTTCCAGGGGTGCAAATGTTTATAAAGAGATTTTGGTGGATTTAAGGACGGAAGGGACAATGGAAAATTATTTAAAATTTATCTATGAGATTGAAAATTCATTTTTATTATTAAAGATAAACCGATTCCAATTAACCGCTTTACCCGGCTCTGCACTCCTAGAAGGAACCTTTTCCCTCTCCCAACTTTCAGTCCACGATTAATAAAACGCTTTCCCAAAAGCATCTTCTTTGCCTTGAACAGAGGTATACTTTTATCGGAATAAGTAAACGTTTTCTTTAAGTTGAGCCTTACTCTTGAATTTAATTTTTTTTAATGCTATACTTTAAAGAGAAATACAGAATATC
>MHGW01000029.1:5310-5674 GCA_001805765.1 Omnitrophica WOR_2 bacterium RIFCSPLOWO2_01_FULL_41_12
AGGAGGCAAACTACGGGAAACCATAGGGCGCAAAGCTAAAGGGCCTAAATCCTAAAAAAGGACAAGGTAGCCTGGCGTACCGACAACGCGGAATGAATTTAGAGCCAAGTTGCCGGATGAAAGAAACGGATGCTTGGCTTTTGCTTTAAAGGGTTCCTTAAAAGTTTGAAAAAGTTTTACATAACTTGAAGGGGTCAGGGTTATGAAAAACAGGACTACGTTTCAGAGATCTTTGTTTTTCCTTTGTCTGTGGCTGGCGATTGTTCTTATACCTACCTTAAGCTGGGCCGATCCGGTTGCTCTCTATGTTTCCCCGATTGGAAACGATAATAATGACGGTAGCATGTACTATCCCTTCTTGACC
>MHGW01000029.1:5699-6617 GCA_001805765.1 Omnitrophica WOR_2 bacterium RIFCSPLOWO2_01_FULL_41_12
GTCAGTTGCGCTCTGGAGGCCAAACTGGCCCGGTTACGATTTACCTGCGGGCGGGTCGTTATTTCCAATCCATCCCTTTGACTTTTAACGCGCAAGATTCCGGCTTAGCATCTTCTCCCACAACGTACAGAAACTATCCTGGTGAAGAAGCTATTATTACCGGTTCAAAAGTATTGACAGATTTTATGCCGGTTACCGACTCGGCCGTGCTTTCGCGTTTAAATCAGAACGCGCAGGCACAGGTGCAATTCGTGAACCTCCCGAGTCAGGGAATTACTGACTATGGTACGCTTAGGCGTCGGGGAGGATTCTTACCCGTCCAGTCTTCTGCGTTGGAGTTGTTCTTCAACGGCGAGCGCATGCATCTTGCTCGGTATCCAAATACAGGATGGGATAGGGTCGCTGGCCTCACGCAATACGGTTTTATCTACACTGACCCCCGCCCTGTATCGTGGTCAAGCTTTGAAGATATATGGGTGCATGGCTATTTTAGTAACACATGGGCGGACAGCCGCTTGAAAGTTTCCACCATTGATACAAACTCACGGGCGATTACGGTCGAAGGCGGTTTTGACAGTTACGGCGTGAGAACTGGATATTGGTTTAGTTACAAAAACGTTCTCGAGGAACTCGATAGTGCCGGCGAATATTATCTTGATCGGGTAAACGGCAATTTGTACTTTTGGCCGCCTTTAGCTTCCGAATCCCGCGTTACCGTTTCGCTAACAAGCAGACTGCTCGTGGGCAATTCTCTCAGGTACGTTATCTTTGAAGGATTGACCTTTGAGGGCGCGCGCTCCCATCTAGTGGATATCACCAATTCTGATCAAATAAAGTTTTCCAACGTGACGTTTCTCGATGCCGGAAATGATGCTTTAAGACTGACGAATGTGACAAATACCATTGTGACGAATTCAA
>MHGW01000030.1:0-1686 GCA_001805765.1 Omnitrophica WOR_2 bacterium RIFCSPLOWO2_01_FULL_41_12
AAGATTGGTTAAAAAATAAAATACTTATACAGGATGAGAGGCCGGCTATATATTTTTATAGTCAGCAGTATAATCTTAAAGGAGAAAAGAGGACGCGCTCAGGCTTCATTGCGCTTCTATCCTTAGAAGGAAATTCATCAGTATTTGGCCATGAACACACTAGGCTTGAACCAAAAGAAGACCGCTTGCGGCTCTTAAAGGCAACCCTTGCAAACTTAAGCCCGGTATTTGTTATTTTTCCGGACAAGAAGCGTATAATTAGAAATACCTTGCAGTACATCAAAGATAAAAGGCCTTTTATTGATATAACTGACGATGAAAAAATTTTCCACCAACTTTGGAGATTGGACTCACCCGATATTTTGGCAACTATACAGGATAAAATGTCGGGTGAAAATATATTTATTGCTGATGGCCATCATCGTTTTGAGGTTGCCTGCGCGTATAGAGACGAAATGAAGAAAAAATTAGGGCGAACTACAGGAGAGGAGAGTTTTAATTACATCCTGGCATATTTTACTTACGCAGATTCTTCCGGCCTGACCATATTGCCTATCCATCGGATGGTAGAATTGCCTCGAGATTTAACTTTAGACAGTTTTAGGTCATCACTTTTAGATTATTTTGATTCGGAAGAGGTTAAAGACAAGGCGCGCTTTTTCTTTTTAATGGAAAAGGCAGGACAGGCAGAACACGTTTTAGGCATGTATAAAGACAAAAAATATACGCTCCTGCGTTTAAAAAATATTAAAATCCTGGATAAAATTATTGCTGACCGGCCTAAAGAGTATAGGTCATTGGACATCTCTATTTTAAACTACATTGTTTTAAAAAAAATCTTAGGGCTGGATTTAGAGAATAAGGAGACAATCTGCTTTAGCCCTCAGAGAGAGGAATTGATTGAGAAAGTAGATAATCATACATCATCCGTGGCTTTCTTCTTAAATCCGGTGAGGATTCAGCAGATCATGGCGGTGGCGCTCACCGGCGAAAAAATGCCTCCCAAAACAACCTATTTTTATCCCAAGGTGTTATCGGGATTAGTGATAAACAAGTTTAGTTAAGATGGCTATATTCGGTAAACCTAAATATACAATTGTCAGATTAAGAAAGAAAGATATCCCTGATGGCCTATGGACCAAATGCGAGGAGTGTGGCGAGGTCTTGTATAATAAGACGCTGGAAGAAAACTTAAAGGTTTGTCCCAAGTGTAATTATCATTTTATCTTAGGGGGATACGAAAGAATAAATACGCTTATGGATAAAGGCACCTTTCAGGAATACGATAAGGATATGCAATCCTCAGACCCCTTAGATTTTAAAGGGCCAAAGACCTATAAAGAGAAATTAGCCGCGGATCAGATTAGTACCGGATTAAAAGAAGCGGCAATAACCGGCGAAGGATTATTAGACCATAAGAAACTTATCATTGCGGTAACAGATTCGCGCTTTATTATGGGTTCCATGGGCTCAGTGGTAGGAGAAAAAATCACCCGTGCTGTAGAGGCAGCCACAAAGCATAAACTGCCCATTGTAATTGTATCAGGTTCAGGCGGAGGGGCAAGGATGTATGAAGGGATGTTCAGTCTGATGCAGATGTCTAAAACCTGTGCCGCGCTCTCTTATCATCATCGGGCAAACCTGCCTTTTATTTCAGTGTTGACTGATCCTACTATGGCAGGCGTG
>MHGW01000030.1:1703-6123 GCA_001805765.1 Omnitrophica WOR_2 bacterium RIFCSPLOWO2_01_FULL_41_12
CGTAGGGGATGTGATTATGGCTGAACCCAAGGCATTAATCGGCTTTACCGGGCCGCGCGTTATTGAGCAGACGATCAGGCAAAAACTGCCAGCCGGATTTCAACGCTCAGAGTTTCTCCTGGAGCATGGCCTGATAGATATGATTGTGCAGCGCAAGAACTTAAAGCCAACTTTAAGCCAATTGCTTGACTATCTTAGTTAATACGATATAATACATTAGTGTTAATGACAAATGACAAAATCCAAATTCCAAATGAAATCCCAAATCCCAAATCCCAATGACAAATATCAAAACTAAAAGTTTTGTGATTTGAAATTTGACATTTGGATTTACCGACGAGCGAAAGCGAGGAGGTTATGGCGCAGGTAAGTTTGAAGAATGTTTCTAAATATTTTACTGGCGGCGTAAAGGCAGTAGATAATGTAGATTTAGGGGTGGAAAATAAGGAATTTATGATTTTAGTCGGTCCGTCAGGATGCGGAAAATCTACCACCCTAAGAATGATTGCCGGCCTGGAAGAAGTAAGCGCAGGTAAAATTTATATCGGTGATAAATTAGTCAATGATGTGCCGGCAAAAGACCGTGATATTGCCATGGTTTTTCAAAATTACGCCCTTTATCCACACATGACTGCGTTTGAAAATCTGGCCTTTGGCCTTAAGCTGCGGCATTATCCTAAGCATGAAATTATCCAGCGCGTAAATGATGCAGCAGAAATCTTGGGCATAAAACACCTGCTTAACCGTAAGCCCAGAGAACTCTCGGGCGGTGAAAGGCAGCGCGTGGCAGTGGGGAGGGCGATTGTCAGAAAACCCATGGTTTTTTTGTTTGATGAGCCATTAAGCAATCTGGATGCAAAATTAAGAGTCCAGATGCGTACAGAGATACATAAGCTCCATATCCGGCTCCAGACCACCATAATATATGTCACGCATGATCAGGTTGAGGCCATGACTATGGGCGATAAAATTGCGGTGATGAAAGACGGGATTTTACAGCAGGTTGCTGATCCCATCACCGTCTATGATTTTCCCAAAAATAAATTTGTAGCCGGATTTATTGGTTCTCCCCCGATGAATTTTATGAGGGGTGAGATTATTAAGAAAGACGGCCGGATATATTTTAATGAAGGCAGTATTTTAGTGAAGCTCGTGGAAGATATGTATAAGAAAATCACACCCTATATAGATAAGGAAGTGATCTTTGGCATCCGTTCCGAAGATATATATGATAAGTTGTTTGTCTCGGAGGCGCCGCCGGAGAATATCGTCAGGGTCACCTGTGAAGTATTTGAACCCATGGGTTCAGAGGTTTACCTTTACCTCAATACAGGAAAACATACCTTTATTGCCCGCGTAGGCGCGCATGACCGGCCTCAGGTCAACCAGGATATGGACCTCGTCTTTGATATGAGCAAGGTGCACTTTTTCGACAAAGGCACAGAAGAAACGATCATTTAATCACCCACCATAAAGATAGCCATTTATGTGGTTACCTATCTTTTGTCTTACCAATATCCTCATCGTCATTTATTTCTTCCGGAGAAATGTTAAAATAAAGAGAAACCTCGAGTTTGAAATTCAAGACCTCAATGAGAAAATAAATGTTTTAACCGACCAGAATTCCAAAGAATTTAAAAATAAAGACGGCCTGCAGAAAAAGATCAGCCGTTACCAGGGATTAAAAAAAATTATTGAGGATATAAACCGTAACCTGAGCCTGGAATTCATCGTAGACACATTAAGCGATATAGCCTTCACTTTGATTACCGATAATAAAGGCACTTGTATCTTATATTTGGTAGATAAGCAAAGCCAATCTTTAAGCCTTTTTAAAACCAAAAAAGAGGACAAAAAATTAATTATTAAGTTAAAGGAAGGCGATATGTTTGATCACTGGATATTAAAACATGCCAGTCCTTTGCTCATCGAAGATATCCACAGGGATTTTCGCTTTGACTCAGATGCATTAAAGAAACAGGATAGCCGGCCTTTTTCTTCTTTGATTGGCGCTCCGTTTATCAGCGACCATAAGTTTTTGGGGATACTCAGGCTGGATTGTCCCAGCCCTAATTTTTATACCCAGGATGATTTAAGGTTCTTAGTGACGATTTGCGATTTAGGCGCCGTGGCTTTAGAAAATGGCGAATATTTTCAACAGACGCAGGATTTAGCCATACACGATGAGTTAACCTCCCTTTATACAAAGGGATATTTTTTAGAGCGCCTGAAAGAAGAATGTAAAAGAAGCATACGCCAGAATAGAAGCCTGGCATTGTTTATGCTGGATATTGATTATTTCAAGAATTACAACGATAAATTCGGGCATACGGCAGGAGATATTGTTTTGAAAACATTAAGCGAGTCTATCGCTAGCGGCCTAAAAGATTTAAGCCCTATTACAAGTAGGTTTGGCGGAGAAGAATTCTGTGTTATCTTATCGGGGATGGATAAGAAAAAAGCTATATCAGCTGCGGAGCGCTTGAGGCAAAAAATAGAAAAAAGAGAGATAATCTTGCGTAGGCAGGAGACGGGCGTAACCGTATCTATTGGCGTGGCCGTTTTTCCCGACGATGCCAAGGATGAAGACGAATTGATTCTCAGGGCAGACCGGGCAATGTATGAGGCAAAGCAAAAGGGAAGAAACAGGGTATGTGGAATTTAGTTAAGATAAAGAAAGATCGTGACTTCGCTAAATCTGAATACGACAGATTATCTTTAGAGAATACGCAAATAAAATTGAGTAATTTAGATTTAGAAAAAAGCGCTTTAACAACTATAGCGCTTTATGATATCACTAAAGAAATCTGTAGATCTTTGGATGAAGATAAGGTTTTTGCCAGTTTTCGCGAACAGATAAATAAATATATCCGGGTAGGAGACTGTAAATTATTAAGAGAGGAACCTAAGGGGGCGCAATATAAAGATTACCTGGTTTTCCCTTTAAGCATTGATAAGATGACGACGAGGTATTTGTTAGCCAGCCAGATTAGGGGCGAGGATAAAGATAAGTTCCATATCTTGACCCAGCAGTTTATCTTAGGCATTAAAAGAGCTCATTTTTACCAGAAGGTCCAAGAGTTAGCCATCACCGATAGTTTAACCGCAAGTTACAGCCGTAGATACCTGCTAGATAGATTCAAGGAAGAGATAAAGCGTTGCGAAAAACTTAAGTATAATTTTGCTTTTTTGATGGTGGATATAGACCATTTTAAAGACTATAATGACCGTTATGGGCATTTGGTGGGAGATGCCATATTAAAAGAAGTAGCCCGGACCATCAAGGAAAATATCAGGCAGATAGATTTGGTAGGCAGGTACGGCGGCGAAGAATTCTCCGTCATTCTCACTGAAACGGATAAAGCGGGAGCGCGGTTTGCTGCAGAGCGTATCCGGCAGGCAATTGCACAAAAGGAGATCAAGGTTTACGATGAAACCCTGAAGGTTACCATAAGTATCGGAATATCTATATTTGCGCAAAACGGCCAAGATGCCCAGTCAATAATTGATACTGCGGATCAGGCTTTATATCAGGCAAAGCAAACAGGCAGAAACAAGGTCTGCATTTATTCCTTGCCCCGTTAAAAATTATATGTTAACCTATAAAGATATTTTTAACGGGGAGTTAAGGTTAAATTAAAATGACAGCTAAATATATCATTGGTATTGACTTAGGCGGGACAAATTTAAAGTCCGCATTATTAGATTTTAAATATAAAATCTTAAGAAAAGAAGTTTTTAACACCCAAGATTTTATAAAAAAAGAGCGTTTAATTCAAGCCATTCTAGATTCTATCCATAGGATTTTAAAATATAAAAACCTGAACAAAAGACAGGTATTGGGTATTGGTTTAGGATTACCCGGGCCTATAGATGTAAAAAGAGGCCTAGTGCATTTTTTTCCTAATATTGCCGGCTGGAAAGAAGTTAATCTAAAAAATATATTGGAAAAAAGATTGGGATTGCCGGTATCTTTGGATAATGATGCTAATCTGATGAGTCTGGCAGAATTTAGAATGGGAGCAGCCAAGGGGTCAAGGAATGCAGTCTGCCTGACTTTAGGCACAGGTGTGGGCGGCGGTATTATAATTGAAGGTAGGCTCTACAGAGGCTCAACCTATAGCGCAGGAGAAATAGGCCATCTGCCTATTAATGAAGAAGGCCCGCAATGTAATTGTCGAGGTATTGCGTGCCTAGAAACATATATTGGCAATAATAGGATTATTGCCCAAGCCAAAAAAATTTTCCCACAAAAAATATCATTAGAAAAATTAAGCCAATTGGCCAAGCAAAAGGATGGTAAGGCCCTTAAGATTTGGTCTGATGTGGGAGGCCATCTGGGTGTGGCACTTGTGGGCGTAGTCAATCTTCTTAATCCAGACGCCATTGTTATAGGTGGCGGTGTTGCTAATGCAGGTAA
>MHGW01000031.1:0-6712 GCA_001805765.1 Omnitrophica WOR_2 bacterium RIFCSPLOWO2_01_FULL_41_12
AGAGTAAAGGATACGGTTAGAAGATACCGACTTCTAATCAGTAATGATAAAGTCCTGCTGGGTGTTTCAGGAGGGCCGGATTCAGTAACGCTGCTTTATCTATTAAACAGTTTAAAGAAAGAATTTAAACTTAAGCTGCACATCGCCCATTTAGACCATCGCTTAAGGAAAGATTCTTATCAGGACAGGGAATTTGTAGAGCACTTAGGCCGAAAACTAAATATCCCCGTAACTTCTAGCCAGATTAATATTAAGGAAATATCCAAAAGAGGCTCGCTGGAAGAAATAGCCAGGAATGCGCGTTTGGCTTTTTTCTTTAAGGTGGCCAAAGATATCAAAGCCAAAAAAATTGCCTTAGGCCATAATCTTGATGACCAGGCAGAAACCGTGCTCATGCGTATTTTAAGGGGCACTGGTTTATATGGATTAGCGGGGATTTTGCCTAAAAGAAATATTGCCGGTTTCTGGATTATCCGGCCTTTAATTGAAGTCAGGCGCAAAGACATAGAGGCGTTTTTAAAGAGAAAAAATATTAGGCCGCGCATCGATGCCTCTAATTTAGAGGATATCTATTTCAGGAATAAGATTAGGAATAGGTTAATGCCGCTTTTAGCCAAAGACTACAATAAAAATATTAAAGAGGTCTTGTGTAATATGGCGCAAGGCGTAGGCTACGATTATGATTATCTCAGTAGGGCTGCCCAAAGAGCAATGAAACAATTAAAATATAAAATTAATCTTAAAAAATTTGTCCACCTGCACCCTGCAATGCAAAGGTTGGCCATCAGGTTCAATATCGCCAAGGTTAAAGGCGACACGCGCAGGCTTACCTTTCAGCACATCAAAGAGGTAGAAGACCTGATTTTTAACCGGCCAGTAAATTCCGTAGTTGACCTGCCCAAAGGGGTTTCTGCAGTCAAGAAAAAGCACTCTCTTATCTTCTATCACCGCTAAATTAAAATTTAATATTCCCCGCTATGAATAGCGGGGAATATTAACTCTTGATTTTATAAGTGTTTAAATATATAATAGAAAATCTAAGATTTTAATCAAAGGAGCGAAAAAATGGCAAATAATTTTCATAAGTTGAAGAAGAATAAGGTATTTAGAAAAATTCCCTTGGGCTGGATATTCGGGATAATTATCTTTTACCTGCTTATTAATGCCCTGAATGTATCTATTACCGGAATCCCTAAGGAGATAACCTACGGCGAATTTTACCGCACGCTTAAAGACGAGGCGCAGAATATCAAATCTCTGGTGAAGATTGAGAATGAACTGCAAGGCGAATTTAAAGACGGCACTAAATTTAAGCTCAATATTCCCGATAATGACCAGGAATTGCTTAGCCTTATCCGGCAGAATGTGCAAAATTTTGATGTCAAGCCTTTACGTACTTTTTGGGCAGCCTTGATCTTTAATTTAGGCCCGGTAATACTTTTGATATTTTTCTGGTGGATGATGGCGGCCAAGGGAGAGCAGCTGGGAAACCGGATTATGACTTTTGGCAAGATGCGGCCAAAAATCCATAACGAGAAAGAATCAGAAAAGGTAACCTTTGATGATGTGGCTGGAGTGGATGAGGCCAAGGAAGAACTACAGGAAGTCATTGAGTTTTTAAAAGACCCGAAAAAATTCCAGAGATTAGGCGGTAAAATCCCCAAAGGAGTTTTATTGGTGGGGCCGCCGGGCTGCGGAAAAACTTTGATTGCTAAGGCCGTAGCCGGAGAAGCCGGAGTCCCCTTCTTTAGTATTTCAGGTTCGGATTTTGTGGAGATGTTTGTGGGAGTTGGCGCGTCACGCGTCCGAGATTTATTTGAGCAGGGCCGGCGCGCAGCAAAAACCTCTGGGAAGGGTGCAATTATTTTTATTGATGAAATAGATGCGGTAGGCCGCTTACGTTTTTCCGGTATTGGCGGAGGCCATGATGAAAGAGAACAGACCCTGAATGCGCTACTAGTAGAGATGGATGGTTTTGATACCCAACAGGGCCTGATACTTATTGCCGCTACTAACCGGCCGGATACTTTAGACCCGGCAATTTTACGCCCGGGCAGATTTGACCGGACTATTATTGTCAACTTACCCGATATAAAAGGAAGGGAAGAAATCCTGAAAGTGCATACGCGTAAAATAAAACTTTCTCCCAATGTAGGCTTCAGGTCTATTGCCAGCCAGACGCCGGGCTTTTCCGGAGCAGATATTGCTAATCTTTGTAATGAGGCGGCTTTGTTAGCAGCCAGATTTAATAAAGAGTCAGTAGAGATGTCCGATTTTGAGAAATCCGTGGAACGGGTGTTGATGGGCCCGGAGAAGAAGAGCCATATTATGTCCAAGAAGGAAAAAGAGATTACTGCGCTGCATGAATCCGGGCATGCTCTTCTATCTTTGCTGCTTCCGGAAGTAAACCCATTAAAGAAAGTCTCTATAATTCCCCGCGGTTTAGCCGGCGGATATACTTTTACTCCGCCGTTGGAAGATAGGCACTATTGGGGAAAGAGGGAGTTAATCGCTGAGATTGCGCTGATGTTAGGCGGAAGGGCATCTGAGGAAATAAATTTAAGCGAAGTGACTACTGGCGCGCAGAATGATTTGGAGATGGCTACAGTTACAGCGCGCAGGATGGTCACTCAATATGGTATGTCCGAGAAGTTAGGCAATATTACCCTGGGAAGAAGAGAGGGCCTGGTTTTCTTGGGCCGCGATATTATGGAAGAGAAGAATTACAGCGAAGAGACTGCCCGCCTCATTGATGAAGAGGTGAAAAAAATCGTGGATGCCTCTTATAGCAAAGCCAAAACTTTATTAGAGGAGAATTTAGAGAAGTTAAAAATTTTATCTAATGCCCTTTTAGAAAAAGAGGTGCTTGATGGCGAAGAAGTCAAGCGTATGCTGGGTATAGATAAAAAAGACGAAACCGCAAGTTAAATGATTTCTGTCCTAGAAATATCCAATTCGCAAGATATAAAACAAATAATGCAAGATATCAAAGTGGATAATTACGGCATTAAAATAATGCTGCCTAAAGCCATTACGCACCTCATTAGGATAAATTCCGTATCCTGCATTACGGCGAATATATTGAAACAGGAAATGCTTTCTTTGGGTGGTGATGTGGCTGTAGCCCGAGATGCCTTAACCGGAAGGATAAAGCGCACGGATTGCCTGGCCATGGGCAATCTTTCGCAATTCAACCGTTTAAATAAGAAACTCAAGAAGCAACCTTTTGGTTTAAATGAAATCTCTCGCAATTTAGAACAGACGCTCGGCAATTATCAAAAGGATAGATTCTGTCTTGACCTGGGTAAGTTCAAGTTGAGATTCAGAACCGGCAAGACCTATATTATGGGTGTGGTAAATTTAACTCCGGATTCATTTAGCCAAGATGGATTGTATGGCCAAAATTTAAATTATATTGTTGATTATGCAGAGCAAATGGTTAAAGACGGAGCGGATATTATCGATCTAGGCGGAGAATCCAGCCGGCCAGGAGCAAAACCAGTTTCGCTAAAAGAAGAATTATCCAGAACCATACCGGTGATAAAAATACTGGCAAAAAAGATAAAGGTGCCGATTTCTATAGATACTTATAAGCCGCAAGTCGCAAGGCAAGCGCTGGATAACGGAGCAAATATCGTCAATGATATTACAGGTTTAAAAAATCCTAAGATGGCGAAGCTGATAGCTAAATATAGGGCCGGGGTAATTATTATGCATATGCAGGGTGAACCTGCAACTATGCAGAATAAACCCGTATACAAAAATTTAATTACCGAGATTATAGGGTCTTTGGATAAAGCCATAAATCAGGCGGTAAGTAACGGTATAGAAAAAGAAAAAATCATTATTGACCCGGGGCTGGGTTTTGGCAAAACCAAAGAGCATAATTTAGAAATATTAAATAATCTGCACGAATTTAAAGTCTTAGGCCGGCCTTTACTAGTGGGGCCTTCGAGAAAATCTTTCCTCAGTAAAATATTAAATTTAGGGCCGGGGATGAGAATTTTTGGCACAGTGTCTGCCTGCGTTTTGGCAGCTAAAAATGGCGCGCATATTGTCCGGGTGCACGATGTCAAAGAAGTAAAGCAGGCTTTAAAAGTATCAGAGGCGATTAATAATATATGATCTTAAATTTTATTTTAATTTGGAAGCCGATAATTGAAATAACTCTGCTTTGGTTTGTGATTTATCATATTATGCTGTTTTTTGAAGGCACGCGTGCAGTTCAGGTATTGCGGGGCATAGTTATTCTTCTGGTGGCTTTTTTCTTATTTCAGAAATTTGGTTTAGAGGTGCTGGAATGGCTTTTAACCAAATTATTCGCTATATCAATTATAGCCATATTAGTAATCTTCCATCCTGAAATAAGGCAGGGCCTGGCGCGCTTAGGACAGCGTCATCTCTTCGGCACGCCTTTAAAGGAAGAAGAACTAGATTATATCTTAAACCAGATCGTAAGGGCGGTAGAGTCTCTTTGCAAGGATAAGAGAGGGGCGCTGATCGCTATAGAAAAGAATGATCCTCTGAATTCCTATATTGGCAGCGGTATTCTCGTAGATGCCCGGGTAAGCAGCGATTTGATTCAGAACATATTTACGCCTAATAGCCTGCTCCATGACGGCGGCCTAATTATTCAGCATGGCCGGATTACCGCGGCAGGTTGTTTATTTCCGCTTACCCAAGATGCTTCTTTAAGCCGTATATTCGGGACCAGGCATCGCGCTGCCCTAGGCTTAAGCGAAGAAACAGACGCAGTCATTATTATCGTTTCTGAAGAAAGGCAGGATATGTCCTTAGTTTACCGAGGCAAATTGCAAAAAGATTTAAGCCGCGAGGATTTAATTTTTAAGGTAAAACAAATATTAAAGTTAGCCAAAGAAAATGTTTAAGAAAAAGATTAGCGTTGGTGAGCGGATGCGGCACTGGTTTACGTATCATCCCTGGCTAAAGCTTATTTCGTTTATTTTAGCAATACTAGTCTGGTTTTATGTTAAAGGCGAGATCAGCCGGTTTAATTATTAAGATGCTTAAGCTAGGCGTAAATATTGACCATGTGGCGACATTAAGAGAGTTAAGGCGCGGTATAGAGCCGGAACCGGTGTTTGCCGCCTTAGTCTGTCAGGCCAATGGTGCCGATAGCATAGTGGTGCATTTAAGGGAAGACCGCCGGCATATTAAAGAAAGAGATTTATGTATTTTAAAAGAAATAGTCAAGATAAAGTTAAATTTAGAGATGTCTGTGGCAGCGGATATTGTGCAGATTGCCTGCAAGGTAAAGCCGGACCAGGCAACCTTGGTGCCGGAAAAAAGACAAGAGATTACTACCGAGGGGGGGTTAGATGTAATCGCCAATTTTAAAAAGATAAAACAGGCCTTAAATAAGTTAGAATCTCAAGGAATCGAGTTGAGTTTATTTATTGACCCGGACAAGAAACAGATTGATGCTGCCAAAAAAGTTGGCGTAGGAATGATAGAATTGCATACCGGCCGTTATGCCGACGCAAAAAATGAAAAAGAACAGGATAAATTTTTTAAAGAATTAGAAATTGCTACGCATTATGCTAAAACAAAGGGATTGGTGGTGAACGCAGGCCATGGCCTGAATTATTATAATGTTTACCGGGTAGCTAAAATAAAAGGCATAGAAGAATTAAATATCGGATACTCTATAGTCTGCCGCGCGGTATTAGTCGGCTTAGAGCGCGCAGTAAAAGAAATGAAGGCATTGATGCAATGATTATCGGAACCGGAGTGGATATAACTGAGGTGAGGCGCCTGCGCCAGGCCATTGAGAAATGGGGAGACGGATTTTTGCACCGCGTATTTACCAAGGAAGAATTAGAAAACTCCAAGACGCGCGGAAGTTTATATCAGCACTTAGCCGGTAGATTTGCCGCAAAAGAGGCGGTATTTAAGGCATTGGGTGATATGGGATTAAATTGGAAAGACGTGCAGATTTTAAATGACAAAGACGGTAAGCCACTTTGCGTGATTCGTAACGGAAAAAACAAAAAACTAGATGTGCATATTTCTATTTCTCACGTGAAAAATTATGCGGTTGCCAACGCGATTATTACGCAGAAGCCCTGATGCGCATAAAGGTAACTTCGGGCATATTTTTATCTTAGCTAGTTCAGCGCGCTTTTCCGGCGCAGGCGTTTTATGCGCTGAGGCTGCTCTGCGTTCCGGCGCAGGTTTGGTAACGCTGGGTATCCCTAAAAGTTTAAATACTGCAATGATTAAAATAAAACCTAAAGAAGTAATGATTCTGCCTTTAGCGGAAACCAAAGAAGGGACCTTAAGCATAAACGCTTATCAAAAAATAAAAGATTTTACAAACAATATAGATGTCTTGGCCATAGGGCCTGGACTGACAGAGAATAGGTCAACTCAGAGTCTGGTGCGTAAGGTCATATTTAATATAAATAGGCCCACAGTTATTGATGCAGATGGATTGAATGCATTGATTGGGCATTTGGATTTATTACGGGTTATGAAAATATTAACTCCCCATCCCGGAGAAATGGCCAGATTATTGGGAGTGAGTATAAAGAAAGTGCAAGGCCATAGAAAAGAGACAGCGCAAAAATTTGCGAAGGTACATAAGGCGACTATAGTTTTAAAAGGGCACAATACTATGGTTGTGGATGATAAAGGGAATTTGTATATCAATAAAACCGGAAATCCGGGGATGGCTACTGCCGGAAGCGGA
>MHGW01000031.1:6725-6850 GCA_001805765.1 Omnitrophica WOR_2 bacterium RIFCSPLOWO2_01_FULL_41_12
GAATGATTGCTGCGTTTTTAGGCCAGGGTTTGGATGCGTTTAATGCGGCAAAATACGCGGCATATTTACATGGCTTAGCCGGCGATTTAGCCGCTAAAGAGAAAACGCAATTAGGCATGATTGCC
>MHGW01000032.1 GCA_001805765.1 Omnitrophica WOR_2 bacterium RIFCSPLOWO2_01_FULL_41_12
AAGAGGCCTTTAGAGTTATGAATAGTTTTAATCAAAATAAGGCCATATCACGTATAGAAAATATTGAGGAAAAGGATTTATCTTTTTATCAGGCATTAGGTTATGATTGCCGGTATAAATTTTCTGATTATCTTTGTAAGAGAGAAGACCTGGTGCAGTTAAAAGGTGACCGGTTTAAGTCCAAACGCGCCTGTTATAATTATTTTATCAAGCACTATAAGGCAAAATATCTACCCTTTTCTTTAAAATATAAAACTGATTGTCTTAAACTTTATCAACAGTGGATGCAGGATCGCCAGGCGCAAAATCAAGAACCTGTATATCAAGGCATGCTTGCAGATAGCCGCAATGCCCTTAAAATATTACTGGTGAGCCCTTTGGATTTTATAGGCAGGATAGTAATGATAGATAGCATAATGAAGGCCTTTACTTTCGGTTTTAGATTAAATTCAGATACATTCTGTATCTTATACGAAATAGCGGATTTGTCTATTAAAGGCCTCAGCCAGTTTATCTTTCGCGCCTTTTCGCGAGAATTAAAAGATTTCAGGTTTATCAATATTATGGATGATTCGGGCCTAGAGAATTTAAAAAGGGTCAAACTTTCCTATCATCCGGCAAGGTTAGCCCCGGCCTATATTGCGCAAGAGAAAAATGGCTAAGAATTTAGAGGAAATAGAGTTTACTATATTTGATACAGAAACCACAGGGCTAGAACCGCAAGCCGGCGATAGGATGGTTGAAATTGCCGGTATCCGCTTAAAGGGTAACCAGAAACTAGATACATTTCAAACCCTGATTAATCCAGGAAGGCCTATATCTTGCGCTGCCTTTGCCGTAAATAAAATTACTCCTGAGATGCTCAAAGACGCGCCCACAATAGAAACAGCATTGCCTGAATTTTTAAAGTTCATTCAGGATACCTGCCTCTGCTCTTACAATGCCACCTTTGACTTGGAATTCTTAAATAATGAATTAAGGCTGATCGGCAGGCCAGACATAGAAAATATTGTAGTGGTGGATATACTCAAGATGGCCGAAAGGCTCCTGCCCCGCTTAGAGCGTTATGCCCTGTGGTTTGTGGCCGAAAAATTAGGCTTAAAGACGAAACAGGAACACCGGGCTTTTTCCGACGTAGAGCTTACCTTAAATGTTTTTCACAAACTTAAAGAAGCGCTCTACGCAAAAGGCATACTTGATTTTCTAAATTTTTCTAACCTTTTTGCACTGAATTCGCAATTCTTGAATAATATAAATAATCAAAAGATTGCTAAGATACAAGAAGCTATAGGCCTAGGGGTAAAACTTAAAATCAAATACCTTTCCACTTCTTATGCAGAAGTTTCTGAAAGAGAGGTAATCCCTAAAGAAATCCGGCAGGACAAAAATTATAGTTACTTAGTAGGTTACTGTTGTTTAAGAAAAGAAGAGCGCACCTTTAGGACAGATGGTATATTACATCTTGAAATCTTATAAATTAAAGACTTCACCCTTTAATATATTCAGGAAGCTTTCGGCTCAAAAGTATTGTTTCTGGTTAGAAAGCAGCCTGAATTCCGAGCATTCTTTAGGTAGATATTCATTTTTAGGCATAGACCCCTTCTACATCTTTCAGGCAAAAAACCGCGATCCTTTTGCGGATTTAAGAAAAATCTGTGCGCAATATAAACTTGATCTCCCCCAGACTAAACTCCCATTTTTAGGAGGGGCAGTGGGATATTTCGCTTACGATTTAGGTTTTGCCTTAGAAAAAAAATTAAATTGTCAGCCCAAAGAAGATTCGGGGATACCGGATTGTTTCTTCGGATTTTACAACACTATCATTATCATTGACCATTTCAAACAGCTGTTGTATATTTTCTCCGTAGGATTTCCCGAGAAAAAATATCATCTGGCAAAAACACTCGCGGAAACTAATTTTAAAAAGGCTTATAATTTAATCTCTCAATCCCACATAGACACATACAGGCCAAATACCAAAGAAAATCTGCACCAGATAAGCGCTAATTTTACGAAAGTAAATTATCTCTTGGCAGTAAAAAAAGCCAAAGAATATATAAAAGCAGGTGATATCTATCAGGTAAATCTGGCGCAGGAATTGCAAACCAAAACAGATTTATCGGGCCCGGAAATTTATGGCCGCCTGCGTAAAATCAGCCCTTCCTACTTTAGCGCTTATCTTGATGCCAAAGATTTTCAGATTATCAGTTCTTCTCCGGAAAGATTTTTAAAGGTAGAAGGCAACAAAGTCACTACACGGCCGATGAAAGGGACCCGGCCGCGTTCTCAAAATAGATTACGAGACCAAAGATTTAAAAAAGCCCTTTTAAAGAGCGCAAAAGATAAGGCAGAATTAATCATGATTGTGGACTTAGAAAGAAATGATTTGGGCAAGGTATGCGCTTATGATTCTATTCAGGTAAATAAATTAAGGCAGTTAGAAGGTTATAGCACGGTATTTCAGACCACTGCCACCGTATCCGGCAGTTTACACAAAGATAAAGACAGATTTGATTTACTGCGCGCCTGTTTTCCCGGCGGTTCAATTACCGGCTGCCCTAAAATACGCGCCATGGAGATTATTGAGGAATTAGAGCCTACCCGGCGCTCAATTTATACCGGAAGTTTAGGTTATTTAAGTTTTTCCGGAGGCCTGGATTTTAATATTCTTATCCGCACCATTTTGAAAAAAAATAATAAACTTCATTTTGGTATAGGCGGCGGAATTGTTGCTGACTCAAGGCCAGAGGATGAATACCGAGAGACATTAGTTAAGGCCAAGGCAATGCTGGAAGCAATAAAATGAAAGAAATAGTTTTCTTAAACGGGAAATTTATTTCAAAAGACGAGGCCAAATTATCGGTTTTAGAGCCGGGGTTTTTATATGGCTTCGGGCTTTTTGAGACGATGCGCGCATATCAGAAAAAAATAGTTTATTTAGGCGCGCACTTAAAAAGGCTCAAAAACTCTTGCAAATTAATTGCCCTGAAATGCCCCTATTCTCCGGATAAATTCAAAAGGATGATAAAAGAGACAGTCAAAATTAATGGTTTTTCCGATACCTATGTAAGATTAACTTTATGGAAGTCTAAGGCCGGAACAGATATTTTGATTACGGCCAAGAAATACCAGCCTTATTCTCCCCAAAGATATATAAAAGGTTTTAGTGCCCGTATCAGTTCATTGAGACAAAACGAAAATTCTCTGCTGGGCCGGATCAAATCCACAAATTATCTTTTATGCCGCTTGGCGTATTTAGAAGCAAAAACTAAAGGCCTTGATGAAGCAATTATCCTCAATAATCGCGGATATATTGCTGAAGGAAGCAGAAGTAATATATTTTTAGTGAAAGATAAGGCACTATTTACGCCGTCTTTGCAATGCGGCTGTTTGGCAGGTATTACCCGAAAGGTTATATTTGATTTAGCTAAAAAATATAAAATAAAAATCTGCGAGGGTAATTTTACTATACGAGACTTATATGAAGCAGATGAGGCGTTTTTTACTAATTCTTTAATGGGTGTGATGCCTTTGGAGAATAAATGTGGCAGACTAACCAAGTTTTTTATCAAAAAATATTTTACTTTGCTTAAGTTTTGATTTATGATATAGGATAAATTTAACCAAGGATAAAAATATGCCGCAAAAAGACTATTTAGGAAAAGAACGCAGAAATTATATCCGTTTAGATTCGGTATTTCCGGTGCAGTTTCGTCTTATGTCGCTTGACGCAAAAAGCTTTCTTTCGGATTGGCAGCAGGGTTTTACCAATAACATAGGCAAAGGCGGGATATGCCTTGCGGTGAACAATCTGTCGTCGGAGTTAACCCAGAAATTAAAGAACCAACAGGCAAAAATATCTCTGGACATAAATATACCCCTGAGCAAAAACCCGGTATCTGCATTTGCGAATATCGCCTGGATAAGAGAGGTGCCCGGAGAAGCCAATCAATATCTTATCGGTTTAACTTACGAAAAAATTGATCGCCAAGAAAAAAGCAGAATTATGCGTTATGCCTGGACAAAAAGATTGTTTGCTCCGGTGGTCTTATCCATAGTTATTATATTAGGAGTAGGTTTTACCATCAATAGCCTCATTACCGTAAAACTGATTAAGGGCAACCGCGCCTTAGTGGCACAATTACTAAAAATCTTACAGGAATCCAGCGTAGCCAAACAAACAGTAAAAGAGATAACCCGGGAAAGGCAGGATTTACAATTAAAAATTCAGTCCTTAGAATTACGTATGCGCACAGTAGGAGAAGAAAGGTCAAAATTAGAAACTGCGAAAACCGATGAAACAAAGCAATTGAATTTGCTGATCGAAAAATTAGCCCAGGAAAAAAATACGTTACAAGAAGAATTAATCGCGGTGCAAAATAAAGAGAATACCGTGACCGAAGAACTCTTGCGTTTAGACAAAAGAAAGGCTGTTTTGCAGAAAGCCAATATCGATAAGATGTATCAATGGCTTAAAATACATCAGAATCCGCGCACCGGCTTAGTGATGAGTTTTGAAGGAGACAAGGACATCGCTAATTGGGCTTTCACTTATGACCAGGCATTGCTTATTCAAGCCTATACCAACTTTTCTGATTTTGAACGGGCGAAAAAAATATTGGATTTCTTTGCGCAAAAAGCCAAGAGAATAGACGGAAAATTCTTAAATGCCTATTATGTGAATGATGGCTCTCCCGCAGAGTATGTTAATCACAGCGGCCCAAATATCTGGCTGGGGATTGCTATATTGCAATATACTAAAAAGAGCCAAGATGCAAATTATCTCAATTTAGCCGAAGAGATCGCCAGAGAGATTGTCTCTTTGCAGAATGAGGATAAAGATGGCGGTATCCGGGGCGGCTCGAATATAGAATGGTACTCTACAGAGCATAATCTGGATGCCTATGCATTTTTTAATATGCTATATAAGATTACCAATAAAGCGCTATATCTAGGGGCACGCGATAAAACATTAAATTGGTTGGTCCAACATACCTATGATAATGTGGATGTTCCGATCAAGCGCGGCAAGGGTGATTCTACTATTGCCACCGATACCTATGCCTGGTCAATCGCTGCTATCGGCCCGGAAAAATTAGAGGAATTAGGAATGAATCCGGACCGGATCGTAGAATTTGCCGAACAAAATTGCCGCGTGGAAGCTTCTTTTACCCGGCCCGAAGGTCAAGTTATAAAAATTACAGGGTTTGATTTTGCACCGCTTAGGCATGTGGCCAGAGGCGGAGTAGTTTCTTCGGAATGGACTGCCCAGATGGTTTTGGCCTTTAAGGCCATGGCCAACTTTTATTATAAAAAGGGCTTGATTGCCAAAGCCAGGTCTTATGATTTGAAGGCAGATACGTACCTGTCAGAATTGGGCAATATGGTTGTGACTAGCCCCTCGCCTTCTGGCCAAGGCGAGAGTTGCCTGCCTTATGCCACCCAGGATTTTGTGGATACCGGCCATGGTTGGATGACGCCTAAGGGCAAATCTACCGGTTCTGTGGCTGGCACTGCCTATACTATCTTTGCCTATTACAATTATAATCCCCTGGAACTCAAGGAATGAGAGCTCAACTTAAGACGATCTATGAAAAACTCTATTCTCATTTTGGCCCGCAACATTGGTGGCCGGCAAGCACAGCCTTTGAAGTAATGCTGGGCGCTATCCTTACCCAGAATACAAATTGGTCTAATGTAGAGAAGGCAATAGATAATCTGAAAAAACATAAATTATTAAAACCCCATAAACTTAAAAATTTATCCGCTAAAAAATTGGCCGCGCTGATTAGGCCCGCGGGTTATTATAATATTAAGGCAAAACGCCTAAAAAATTTTTTAGATTTTTTATTCGGCAATTTTAAAGGAAGCCTCAAAGCCATGACTTTAAAAAATACCCCGGCATTACGCCAGGAATTACTTTCGGTAAATGGCGTGGGCCCGGAGACCGCAGATTCTATATTGCTCTATGCGCTTAAAAAACCTATCTTTGTCATTGATGCCTATACCAAAAGAATACTTTTAAGGCATAACCTGATCGAAGAAGATACCGGTTACACTGAAATACAGGATTTATTTATGCAGAATTTAAAAAGAAGCGTAAGATTATTCAATGAATACCATGCGCTTTTGGTAAAATTAGGCAAAGATTACTGTCTAAAAAATAAACCTAAATGCGAAATCTGCCCCTTAAAATAAAAATCCCCAAAGTTTTGTCATTTGTCATTTGTGTTTTGATATTTATTTGTCATTCTGTTTACGCTGCAGAGCCTCCCAGGTATGACATAGAGGCTAAAATAGACACGGCTCACAAAAAAATTGTGGCCAGGCAGACGGTAATATTCACTAATAATTCCGATCAAGAATTAAACGAGGTTTATTTTCATATTTACCCGCATCGTAAATACAGTGAATCCGAAAAAAGATTTCTTCTAAGGTACGCTGCCTATTTTAATATTAATCCTTACCCCGAAGGTTTTCAATCCGGAGATTTAAAAATAAAATCCGCAAGTTCTTTAGATAAATCTCTTCAGTTTTCTATTGAGGGCAAAGATGCCACCATACTTAAGATTGCCCTGGATACTGCGCTTAAACCCCAAGAATCAAAAGCAATTAAGATAGATTTTCAGGTGGATATACCTCATGCCTATGGAAAATTCGGCTGGCATAAGAATATTATGAGCTTGCTGCGCTGGTATCCTATGCTTTCGGTTTTAGATGAAGAGGGCTGGCATAATTATCCTTTTTATCCTTTTCACCAGCCCTATTTTTCGCAAGCCGCCATTTATAAAGTTTCTCTGACCCTGCCTAAGGAGCAATTGGTTATACATAGCGCAACATTAAACCGCCAAACCTATAATCCCGACGGGACCAAGACCATGCTGATTGCATCGGAATTACCCATACGCGATTTTGGCTTAGTGATCAGCCCGGATTTTCAACTCATTTCCCAAGAGCTTAACGGCGTAAAGATAAATGCTTATTATTTAGCAGGAGACAGCTTCTATGCAGGAAAGGCGCTGGAATTTGCCAGCGGCTTAATAGAACACCATTCTAAAAAATTTATCCCCTATCCCTATAAAGAATTTAACATCGCCCCCAGTTTCTTGGGTTATGGAGGCACACAGTCCTCAAATCTTATCCTGATTGATAGCCGCGCCTATCAGTTGCCCGGGTTTCTTATACGCTACTTTGATTTTTTGATTTCCCACGAAACCGGGCACCAGTGGTTTTATAATCTCGTCGGTTCTGATGAATACAAAGAGATGTTTATTGACGAAGGCCTGAACTCCTATTTTATCTTAGATTATTTGAATCAAAAATATGGCCGGGATGCCCAGGTTATGGTTTTGCCTAAGAGCCTTGAGTGGCTGATTCCCAATTTCTCCTTTTCGCGCGCCCAATTAGACCGCTATAGTTTCGTGGCCAAGAATGGTTTGGATAGGCCGGTATTAGGAAAATTATCCAGTTTTCAGGAACCCAGCTCCATATTTTCTATTACTTATGGCAAGGGCTCAAAAATTTTTGATATGCTTAAATTTGTGATGGGAGAGGATAATTTTAAAAGATTAATGCAGCGTTATTTTAAGGAATTTAGGTTCAAAAATATCAAAGTGCAGGATTTAAAAGCATTAGCCAGCCAAGAGGCGGGCAAAGATTTGAGCTGGTTTTTTGAGGGTTGGCTGAATACTTCTTTTTCCTGCGATTATGCCGTAAAAAAAGTCAAAGATAACCGCATATTTTTAGAGAATCGCGGCCGGATGCAGATGCCGGTTGAGATCGAGGTGGAATTAGAGAAGGGAGAAGTCCTGAAATACATTTGGGATGATAAAAATAAAGAAAAGGAAATCAATATTGATAGTAGGGCAAAAATAAAAGCAGTGAGCATTGACCCCAAGAAGAGGATTTTAGATTTAGACCGCACCAACAACCACTGGAAACGTAAATTTGATATCAGGGCAGTAGCCTTGTATCATCCTGTTTACGAGGTGCCGGTTTTCTTGAAAGATGACGCCTACAGCGTGGTCGTGGGCCCGCAGGTAGGGTTTTCAGAATTAGGGGTAAAATCATCGTTGCAGAAACCGCAGGATAATATTTTCTATATTTCAAGCGCATATAATTTTAACGAAGAAAGAATAAAGAACAGCATTGGCTTTGAGCAGAGACATTTAGCCAGGAAGATGCTTAAATGGGGTATAGAGGCATTTGATTATAATGATGTCCGGGGTTCGGCTGACCAAGAAGGGTTTAGATTATATTTAAGAAGAGAGCTTTGGCCGGCAAGTTACGGCTTATTGGATGAAAACGACCATGTTACGGCCTATATCCTGCGCAATCGGGATTTTAAGAGCGCCCTTACTTCGGGAGGGCTTGAGGATGTAAAAAACATTTATTATCGCCAGCAGGAGGAGGCAATTCTAGGGTTGAATTTAAAGTTTGGCCGTTATGGTACATATCCCGATCCTGTAAAGGGCTGGAAATTGAATTTTATTCTGGAAAATGCCGAACATTTTCTCGGAGGACAGAATTATTTCTGGCGCGTGAGCCCGGAATTATCGCGCTACTTTAGCATTGATCCTCAACAAAAATTAGCCGCCAGAGTTAAATTGGGCCTGGGGTTCCCTGCGGATAAGGGATTGTTTCAGTTAGGCGGCGAAAAAGGATTACGCGGCTATGCCTATAAAACCATAAATGGCTCACAGGCAATTTTATTTTCCGGAGAATATCGGCTGGATTTAGCCAAGGATTTAAATTTAAACTGCTGCGATCATCTTCTTGCCCTAAAAAAAATTCAGGGCGTGGCATTTTTTGACATAGGCAAAGCCTGGTTTAGAAGTTTTAATAACAGCGATTTTAAAAAGGACGTCGGATTAGGCTTACGTTTTCATTGCGATATCGTGGGATTCTTAGAAAGGCTGATTTTCAGGATAGATATTGCGAAGGCCTTAAATGAACCCAAGGAAGAGCCGCATGTCTGGTTAGGCATAAGCCATGCATTTTAAAAATGATAAATAAGAAACGGCTGATCGCGCTTACCCGAAGACTTATTCAGATAAATTCCCAGAATCCGCCGGGTGACGAATTGCGTATTGCCAGATACGTAAACAATTATCTAAAAAAATTAGGCTTAAAGACAAAAATATACGAGTTTAAAAAAAGGCGTTCCAATGTAATTGCTCATTTAGCAGGAAAAAATAAAAAATATTCTTTGTTGATCACCCCGCATTTAGATACGGTGCCTTGCGGATTAAACTGGCATTTTAATCCGTTATTAGGGAAAAGATCAGGAGATAGGGTGTATGGCTTAGGCGCAACTGACTGCAAAGGCAATTTAGCTACCGCTTTAGAGGTAATCAACAGTTTAGTTGAAGAGAAGGCGATTTTAGATTATAATCTAGTCTTTGCCGCTACCAGCGATGAAGAAAGCGGTTCCCATGCTGGCCTTATCCCTTTATTAGATAAAGGTATATTAAGGCCGGAGGTGGCCTTAGTCTTAGATTCCGATGAATTCGGTATTGTCATTACCCAGAAAGGGCTGCTGCATCTTAAAGTAAAGATAGAGGGTAAAAAGGCGCACGGCGCTTATCCCTGGCAAGGCATAAATGCCATTGATATTGCCGTAGAAATACTTAAAGAAATCAAAGAGCATAAATTTGTTTACCTTAAAAATAAATATCTTAAGGCCCCCACCATAAATATCGGGACCATCCGCGGCGGAGACAAGGTCAATATTGTGGCTGACTGGTGCGAGTTTGAATTGGATTTTAGATTTTTACCGGATATGCCCGAAAGATTATTATTAAAAGAATTGAAAAATATTATGCAAAAACATGCGCAAAAGTTCAGCCTAGAAATAGAGGCCATGCAAAAGCCGTATAGGATTAAAAAAAATCATAATTTGATAAAGTGCCTTAGCCAAGCAGAGAAAAAATTTAAGATAAAACCGCAGATAAAAGGTTCAGAGGGCGCAACCACGATTACCTTTTTTCAAAATAAAAACATACCGGCCATTGCGACTGGTTTTGGTTCCTCCGGATGCGCCCATACAGCAGATGAATACGTAAAGATTAGTAATCTATATAAAGGCGCGCTGGTATTAGAAGATTTTTTAAAAAGTTATAAACCTAGGTGAGGTGAATATGGAAGAAAGTAAAATTTCTAAAAGGCCTAAACTAAAGAATCCTTATTTAATAGTTGCCTGGCCGGGCATGGGAGAAGTAGCATTTAAGGCCGCTACTTACTTGGTAGATAAACTACAAGCCAAAGAGTTTGCCCAGATACCAGCGCAGGAATTTTTTTATCTAACCGCAAGTGCGATTAAGGAAGGCATATTGAGCCTGCCGGAATTGCCGTATAATAAATTTTATTATTGGAAGAATCCCGCTACAAAAAGTAGTCAAGAAAGCCATGATTTGATTATTTTTATCAGTAGCGCCCAGCCGGATTTATCCAAGGCCGAAGATTACTGTCAGAGGATTATTTCTCTGGCCAAAAGTTTTAAGGTAAAATCCATTATCGGTTTCGCGGCTATGCCGCAGCCCATTGACCACACGCAGGAATCGCGGGCCTGGTTTACCCCCAGCACTTCCGAACTGCTGAATAGTTTAAAAAAATATAATTTAAATTTAATGTCCGAAGGCCAGATCAGCGGCATGAATGGCCTATTCTTAGGCATAGCCAAGAGAGAAGGCATAAACGGCTTCTGCTTGCTCGGTGAAATCCCGCTTTATACCATCCAGATCGAAAATCCTAAAGGCTCCTGCGCGGTGCTTGAGGCGCTGAGTAAAATACTGAATATAAAAATTGACCTCGCCAATCTTATTGACCAGGCGCGGATTATGGAAAGCGAGATTAACCGGCTCTTAGACTTCTTGAAATTAGGCCCGGCAACCGCTGCTCCTATCGGAGAAGAAGAAATAGAAAAGATCAAAAAGTCCTTAAGCCAACTGACAAAACTGCCCCTTTCTATAAAAGAAAAAATTGAAGCCCTCTTTGAGCAAGCCAAGACCGATATCCCGAAGGCCAATGAATTAAAACAAGAATTAGATAAGTGGAACGTCTATAAAGAATACGAGGACAGGTTTTTGGATTTGTTTAAAAAGAAAAAAGAAAAGGACAACTAATGGATGTTCATATCAAAGCCGTCATCTTTGATTTAGGCAATGTATTAATTGATTTTGACCACACCATATCGGCAAAGAGAATCTCCAAGTTTACAGAAATGCCCTGGCAAGATATCTTCGGGCTCTTTTTTGATTCTGAACTTACCGGTCTTTTTGAGGAAGGCAAAATCACGGCGCAAGATTTTTTCTCAAAGGTTAAAGAAATACTCAATTTAAAACTGGACTACGATACGTTTGTGCCGATCTGGAATGACATATTCTTTTTAACTAAACATAATAGGTTTGTCTATAATTTAGCTCAAGATTTGCGTAAAACCTATAAACTGGCGCTTTTATCCAATATCAATATTCTGCACTTTGATTATTTAAAAAAAAACTTTTCCATATTTAAGCCCTTTCACCATATTATCCTTTCCTATGAGGTAGGCTTAAGGAAACCCGATCCCTTAATCTATAAAAAAACATTAGAAGTTTTGGAAAGCGAACCCACGCAGGTATTTTATACTGACGATAGGCAGCAGCTTATCCAGGGCGCCAAAGAATTGGGCATACATGCATTTGTGTTTAAAGATACAGAGCAGTTGAAAAAAGATTTGAGAGATAGAGGAATGAAATTTTAAAATAAAATTTTCTTTTTACCGACGGAAAACAAAACCTTAAAAATCTTATAAAATTTAAAAAATACTTGACAAAAACAAGATGTTGTGATAAAAAAATAGTATAAACACAAGATTTTGTATAACTTTTTATATTTTAGGAGGAAATTACACTGAGTTGGAAAAAATAGGCGGTTTTTAAGGGCTCTCAAGGATAGCGGAGCCCTTATTTTATGTAAGTGCACAATTTATGGAACGTTAGTGAACATAAATTGTTTGCACGAACATATCCCGCACCTTTTATTTGTTCATGTTTTAATAATACAGTAATAATAATTGAATATTACAAAGGTGCGGGATAAATTCGCACAGATAACTTATGTCGGAGTAAAATAAGATTTTATTGCTCCATAAGTTATGTGCTCATTTATGAAAACAGTCGGCTTAACTTACGATTTAAAAACAGACTACGCATTCAAAAAAGATGATCCCCCGGATGCTAATGCCGAATTTGACCATCCTTCTACCATCGATGTCATTGATTCTGCTATCCAGTCTTGCGGTTTCAAAGTAAAAAGAATAGGTAATGTATCAAACCTCCTAGAACATATTGACCATCTTGATGTAGATATAGTTTTTAATATCTCTGAAGGAATTGGCGGAAGAAATAGGGAATCCCAGGTTCCGGTATTATTAGAAATGGCCGGTATTCCTTTTGTCGGCGCTGATGCTTTGACCCAGGGCCTGACTTTAGATAAAATTATAGCCAAAAAGATTTTTATTGCCGAAGGAATACCCACGCCTAGATTTTTTGAAGCCAGAAACAGCGCTGAATTAATCAATACCAACCATTTTAAATTTCCGCTGATTGTAAAGCCGCGTTTCGAAGGTTCATCCAAAGGCCTGAGCGAAAATTCCCGCGTAGAAAATAAAGAGCAATTATTAAAACAGGTTGAATTCCTGATTAACACCTATAAACAGCCGGCGCTGATAGAAGAATTTATTTTGGGCGAGGAATTTACTGTGGCTATAGTGGGCAATGATCCGCCAGAGGTTCTACCCATCGTGCAGATAAAAATAGACGGAGATCTTAAGCTCAATGAAAAGTTCTATACCTTTGCCCGCATAAGTTCTGACCGGTTGGAATACGTCTGCCCTGCTCCTGTAGCAAGCGATTTGCAGGAAACAATTTCTGCCCTGGCGCTTAAGACATACCAGGCTGTAGAATGCCGCGATTTTGGCCGGATTGATTTTAGAGTGGACAATAAGCAAAGGCCTTATGTATTAGAGATAAATCCCTTGCCCAGTTTATCTACGGAGGATGTGTTTATGATGATCGCAAAGGTAATCGGCATCTCATATCCGGAGATGATCGGCAGGATATTAAATAGCGCATTTAAGAGGTATCATTTGACACAATGAAAGTAACGCTTGCTTACAATTTAAAGAGAAAAGACCAGACCAAGCCCGCGGATTATTTTTCAGAATACGACTCTGATCAGACCATAAATGCGATAATTACTGCCCTGCAAAGAAAAGGCCATGCTGTTGAGGCTATTGATGTGGGAACCCCTAATTTATTTACCTATTTTCGCAAAAACAGCGTGGATATGGTCTTTAATATCGCCGAAGGAAAATCCAGTAAATTCCGCGAATCCGAGGTCCCTGCCGTATTGGATTATTTGAATATACCTTATACCGGCTCAGATACCTTTTCGCTCGCCCTAGCCTTAAATAAAGCGCTGACCAAAAAATTATTGAAGGCAGAGAATATCCCTACTCCAAATTTTCAAGTCTTTCTCAAAGGCAACGAAGAACTAAATCCCGACTTAAAATTTCCGCTGATCGTGAAACCTAACCGCGAAGGTTCGGCCAAAGGAATCAATACCTCCTGCGTGGTCAGTACTAAAGAGATGCTCTTTAATAAAATTAAAGAGATAATGAACATATATAACCAGGAGGTGTTGGTAGAAGAATTCATTGCCGGAAGAGAACTGACTGTGGGGATTTTAGAGAACGGAAAGACTACGATACTGCCTATTTTAGAGATAGATTTTTCTACCTGCAAAGATAGCGGAGAATATTTTTATTCTTGGCGCATGAAGGAATATCAGGGTAATAAAGAATTGGGGTTGGTGCCGACATTTCATTGCCCGGCAAGGATAGATAAAACTACAGAGGAATTGATCAGGGACGTAGCCTTAAAGACGCATCGGGCAGTGGGCTGTTTCGGTATTTCGCGCACGGATATTCGTTTAAGCCAGGATAATATCCCTTATGTATTAGAGATAAATCCTTTACCAGGCCTAAACCCCCTGGAATCAAATCTTCCGATTATGGCTTATGCCGCGGGTATGCAATACGAGGATCTTATTGAGGCAATATTAGCCAGCGCCTCAGAAAGGAAAAGGAAAAATTGAATAATAATACTGCAGTAGTTGAGCAACAAAAATTACAGCAGGACACCATATCAGTTCGTCCGAGCAAAAGGTCTCAGGATTATCAGCAAATTGTTTTATATAAAGACGTAAACCCTTTGGATTGGGAAGACTGGCACTGGCAGTTAAAACACAGAATCCGCACTAAAGAGGAACTGGCCCAGGTCATAAAATTAACCCCCGAAGAAGAGCAGGGGATAAAAAAGGCCAGCGGCAGATTATCTTTGGCCATCACGCCTTATTGGGCAACCTTGATTGATCCGGAAGACCCCAATTGCCCTTTAAGACGCCAGGCCGTACCGGTTATGTCAGAGTCAGCGATTGGCCCGCACGAAATGGTGGATCCTTTGGCAGAAGACAGGGATTCGCCTGCCCCGCACCTTGTACATAGATACCCGGATAGGGTGTTATTGTTAGCTACCGAGCACTGCGCAATGTACTGCCGGCACTGCACTAGAAGAAGGTTGGTGGGCGACCATCAGGAATCCAATTCCGTGTCTAGGTTTGATGCCGCAGTTGAATATATAAAATCAAATAGAAAGATCAGGGATGTGCTTATATCGGGAGGCGACCCTTTGATAATGCAGGATGAGGAGATAGAAGTCCTGCTGCAAAAGATAAGCTCTATCTCGCATGTAGAATTTTTAAGGCTAGGCACGCGCGTGCCCGTAACACTGCCTCAGCGCATCACTGAAAAGCTGGTCAATATCTTGAAAAAATATTCACCCCTCTGGATCAGTATACATTTTAATCATCCCAAAGAAATTACCAAGCGCTGTAAGATCGCCTGCGATATGCTCTCAGACGCGGGAATTCCTTTGGGCAGCCAGACCGTCCTGCTTAAAGGCATAAACGACCGTCCTTACATTATGAGACGGCTGATGCACGATCTATTAAAAATGAGGGTCAGGCCCTATTATATTTATCAATGCGACCCGGTAAAAGGCACGCAACATTTTCGCACACCCGTAGCCGTAGGAATAAATATTATGGAAAAACTGCGCGGCCATACCTCAGGTTACGCTGTGCCCACCTACGTAATAGACGGCCCGGGCGGCGGCGGAAAAATCCCTATTGGCCCAAACTATATCCTCTCGCAGGCCAAAGGCAAGTATGTCCTACGCAATTACAAAGGCAAAATCTATACCTACCTAGAATAACTCTAGCACTTTTTATCCTTGACCTGACAATTTTAGCGTTATATAATTAGGTTCTCATTTTCCCCAGCGCATAGTAAAGGAGTGCTTTATATGGAAGCCAAAAATAAAAGGAATTTTATCCTTTTAGGCCATGCGCAGTCAGGTAAAACTACGCTTTCTGAAAGCCTGCTTTATTTCTGCAAGAGCACTACCCGCAAGGGCACTATTGCCGACGGTACAACGGTAAGCGACTACAGTTTTGATGAAATAGAGAAAAAAAATTCCATCAATGCCAGCTTTTTATACTGCGATTACAAAGGCATAAGAATTCAGATTATTGATGCCCCCGGTTACGCTGATTTTTTTGGAGAAGTCATCTCCGGGGTGCGCGCCGTGGACAGCGCAATTATGGTAGTAGATGCTACTGCCGGAGTTGAGGTGGGTACGGAGTTGGCCTGGCAGCTTTTGGAAGAGGCTAATTTACCCTGCCTGCTATTTATCAATAAACTGGATAAGGAAGGCACAGATATTAACAGGACATTAACCGATATAAAGGAGAGGCTTTCTAAGAAAGCAGTAATCGTAGGTTCTTCGGATGAGCCGGATTTGATTGAGCTGATTGCGGAAAGCGACGATAAACTTTTAGAGAAATATCTGGAAGGGACAAAGTTATCAGCCGAAGAATTAAGCCAGGGCTTAAGGCAAGCAGTGGCTAAGCGCAAAGTATTTCCTGTATTATCCGGTTCGGCTTCAACGGATAAAGGCATCCCCGAAATTTTAGAAGCCATTATTCAGTATCTGCCCAATCCTTTAGAAAGACCGAAGATTGAAGCAGTTGATCCCTCAAAACCAGAAGACAAAAAGGAAGTTATTTTTAAAGATGATAGCCGGTTTTGCGCCTTTGTTTTTAAGTCTATATCCGACCCTTACGTCGGACAGCTGAGTTTACTGCGTTTTTTCTCCGGAATATTATTGCCCAACACCGGTTTTTATAATGCGAGTAAAAAAACCAGAGAGAGGATTGGGCAAATTTTTATCTTGCAAGGAAAAGAACAAAGGACAATTGAATCTGCTTCTTGCGGCGATATTGTGGCTATTGCCAAATTAAAAGAAACTACTACCTCGGATTCGCTTTGCGATGAGAAAGAGCAATATTTGTTTGACCCTGTTGTTTTTCCTCAAGCCGCGATATCCGCCTCAGTAAAACCCAAATCCCGCCAGGATGAAGACAGGATTTCCGGCGCGTTAGCCAAACTGGCATCTGAAGACCAGACATTTAAAGTGAGCATAGACCAACAAACCAAAGAATTAATCATTTCGGGCTTAGGAGACCTGCATCTAGATGTGATGGTAGCAAGGTTAAAAAAAAGATTCAATGTAGAAGTAGAATTAGGCACACCCAAAGTTTCTTATAAAGAGACGATTATCAAGACTGCCAAGGTGCAGGGTAAATACAAACGCCAGTCCGGAGGCAGGGGCCAATACGGTGATGTCTGGATTGAAGTTACGCCTTTAGAAAAAGGAAAGGGTTTTGAATTTGTGGATAAAATTTTTGGCGGCGCTATCCCTAAAAATTTTATTCCCTCGGTAGAAAAAGGCGTGCTACAGGCCTGCGCAGAAGGCGCAATTGCCGGATATCCCATTGTCGACATCCGCATTACTTTATACGACGGTTCTTTTCATGATGTAGATTCTTCGGATATCGCCTTTCAGATTGCCGGAGCCATGGCTTTAAGAAAAGCCGTCTTAGAGGCCGGCCCAGTATTACTAGAGCCGGTGATGGATGTAGACATAGTTATACCCGAAGATTATCTGGGCGCGATTTCCGGAGACCTTAACTCCCGCCGGGGCCGCATTATGGGGATGGATGTAAAAGCCAAGTCTCAGATTGTCAAGGCCAAAGTTCCTCTGGCGGAGATGTTTAAATATGCTAATGACCTGCGTTCACTTACCGGCGGCAGAGGGATGTACAGTATGAAGTTTTCGCATTACGAAGAAGTCCCGCATAAAATTGTCTCTACGATCATCAGCCAGTATCAGGCCTCTAAGAAACCGGAAGGACAAGAATAAAAATGAAAATAGGCATATTCTCTATTCCTCAAATTACCCCCGGAAAATACAATATTAAGGATGACCGTCTTAACCAAGTCTATAAAATAACTAGATCCAAAAAAATAACTTATATGCAGACGGAGGTTACCAGAGAAGATGCTCTTTTAGAGGCAGACGTAATTTTAACCCCTAGAGACAGATTAACAGACCTTATTTTAAAAGATTTGGAATTTGTGGAGACGCGCTCAGGCCGCAGCGAACAAGAACAAGAGAAGGCTTTATTGAATAGATTTAAAACTATTTTAGAGAAAGAAGAACCTCTCTTCAGTCTAACATTAAGCGAGGATGAGCAAAAATTATTATCAGGTTATGGCCTGTTGACCGTAAAGCCGATCGTCATTGCAGAAAAAAGCGAATTAGAGAATATAGATATTTTATTAATGAAAGCGTTTAAGGATAGCGGCTTTATAAATTTTTTTACTACCGGAGAAAAAGAGACCCGCGCCTGGATTATACAAAAAGGGACTACTGCCTGGGAGGCAGCAGGCGCCATTCATTCTGATATACAAAAGGGATTTATCCGCGCAGAAATAATTAGTTTTAATGATTTTATTCAGGCCGGCGGAGAAACTCAAGCTAAACAAGCAGGAAAATTACGTTTAGAACAGAAAGAATACGTAATGCAGGATGCGGACTTAGCGAATTTCCGTTTTAATAAATAATTTAGGAGGCTTTAGAAATGCTAAAAATTAAGCGCGCTTTGATCAGCGTATCCGATAAAGAAGGAATTGCGGATTTTGCCAAGGAATTAAATGCCCTAGGAATAGAGATTCTTTCTACCGGCGGCACGGCCAAAATACTGAGCGAAAACAATATATCGGTAAAAGAAGTTTCTGAATACACCGGTTTTCCGGAAATGCTCGACGGCAGGGTCAAGACCCTGCACCCTAAAATTCACGCCGGGCTTTTAGCGCTCAGGGATAACCCCCAACATATGCAGACGCTCAAACAACACTCTATCGGCCTGATTGATATGGTAGTGGTAAATCTCTATCCTTTTGAAAAAACCACGCAAAAACTCGGGGTTTCTCAGGACGAGGTAATTGAGAATATTGATATCGGCGGGCCTTCGATGTTGCGTTCCGCAGCCAAAAACCATAGGGATGTGGCAGTAGTCTGTAATCCTAGCCGCTATCGCCAGATTATTCAGGAATTGAAAAAAAACCAGGGCGCCTTATCCAAAAGTTTATTGCAGGAATTAGCTATAGAGGTATTTGTTTTAACTAGCCATTATGACGCAGCCATACATAATTATCTCAAAAATTCTTTTTTCGGACGCAAAGAGACGGGGTTTCCTCAAGAATTAAATTTAAATTTTGAAAAAATCCAAGATTTACGTTACGGCGAAAATCCGCACCAAAAAGCGGCTTTTTATTCCCAAGCCAATCAACGCCAAGGTTTAAGCGCCCTAAAGCAACTCTGGGGAAAAGAACTCTCTTTCAATAATATTCTGGACACCAACGCCGCAGTCAATATTGTGAAAGAATTTCAGCTTCCGGCAGTAGTCTTTATCAAACACAACAACCCTTGCGGCGTAGCCGAAAATAAAGACCTTTTGAAGGCTTATCGGGATGCCTGGGCCTGCGATAAACTTTCTGCCTTTGGCGGGATTGTCAGCGTAAATAGAAAAATAGACCTTTCCTTAGCCAAACTAATTGCCAAAAGCGGATTTTTAGAATGTATCATCTGCCCCGGGTTTAGCCCTGAGGCCTTAAAGTTATTACAAGATAAGAAAAACTTACGGCTCTTAGAATTACCCGCTCTGCTTGAGAAAACTCAAGGTTTGGATTTTAAAAAAGTAAACGGAGGGCTTTTATTACAGGATGAGGATCATGTCACGCTGGATGAGCATAAGTTGCAAGTGGTGACCAAAAAGAAGCCTACCCGGCAGGAGCTCGCTTCCCTTATTTTTGCCTGGAAGGTGGCCAAACACACCAAATCTAATGCCATTATCCTTTGCCGGGGAACCAGGACCGTGGGTATTGGCGCAGGCCAGATGTCCAGAGTGGATTCAGTATTTATCTCCACTAAAAAAGCCGCAACATTAACTCCCGGTTCGGTTTTATCCTCTGATGCCTTTTTCCCCAAGGAAGACGCCATCCAATTGGCTGCAAAGTTTAAAATCAAGGCCATTATCCAGCCCGGCGGCTCAATTGCGGATGAGCAGATTATCAAAATGGCGGATAAATATAAAATCTCCATGGTTTTTACTGGTATCAGGCATTTCAAACATTAAGGTGGCCTACCCCGAAACAGTCAGGTACTTAGAATCCTTTATTAACTACGAAACAATTCCTGTTTACCCTTATAAAGAATCTTTAAAGTTAGAGTGCGTAAGGGGTTTTTTGGATTTAATCGGTAATCCCCAGGATACGCTGAACTGTATTCATATAGCCGGCACAAAAGGCAAGGGTTCAACCTGTGCCTTCCTTACCTATATATTAAGGCAGGCCGGCTACAGGGTAGGTTTATACACCTCTCCGCACCTGTCAGATTTTAGGGAGAGGATTAGGGTTCTGGAGGGCTGTGCGCGCTGTGCTGCTGCTAGGCCTAAAGAAGATTTTGAAGGTATGGTTGCTCAAGATGAACTGGCAAACTTAACCGAGAAATTAAAACCAGTAATAGAAAACTACAATAAAAATTCAGAGTATGGCCCGCTTTCTTTTTTTGAAGTTTATACTGCCTTGGCCTTTATGTATTTTAAAGAAAAAAGAGTAGATTTTGCGGTTTTAGAAACAGGTTTAGGTGGCCGGTTGGATGCTACCAATGTAGTTAATCCTTTAGTTTGCGCTATAACCCCCATAAGCTATGAACATACTCAGAAGTTAGGCTATACCTTAAGAGAGATTGCTTTGGAGAAGGCCGGAATCATCAAAAATAAAAATTTAATAGTAGTTACTGCACCACAAGAGGAAGAAGCCAGAGAAGTGATCAGAAATAAATGTAAAGACGTAGAAGCAAAGTTATTAGAAGTAGATAAAGACATCAACTATCAAAAAACAAATAACGGTTTTAGCGTAAAAGGAGTTTTTGCGCAATATCCGGATTTAAAGATCAATCTTTTAGGAGGGCATCAAATAATCAATGCTACTGTAGCAGTGGGTGTAATTGAGGCATTGCGTAATTACGACATAAATATAGGAATTGACTCTATAAGAGACGGCCTGGGTAATACAATCTGGCCGGGAAGGTGCGAAATTATTTCAAAAGACCCTTTTGTAGTCTTGGATGGCGCGCAAAATATTGCTTCTGCCCGAGCCTTAAAAGAAACAATTAAAGAAAACTTTCAATACAAAAGATTAATTCTCATTTTAGGTATTTCTCAAGATAAAGATACCAAAGGTATATGTAATGAATTGGATGAATTAGTAGATGAGGTGATTATCACCAAAGCCGATAATCCCCGCGCCACTGAGCCAAATGTGTTAGCCCAATATTTTAATGGCAGGCCTGTGCATATCACTAATTCTGTAGCGCAAGCCAAGACAAAGGCCAAGGATTTGGCGCACAAAGAAGATTTAATTTTAGTCACCGGTTCGCTGTTTGTGGTAGGAGAGGCAAGGTAATGATAAAACATAGTTTTAATGATACTATTGCGGCGATGGCGACAGCGGTTGGTGAATCGGGTATTGGGATTGTGCGCATTAGCGGCAAAGAGGCATTAAAAGTGGCAGATAAAATTTTTGTTTCTAAGGATGGGAAAAAATCTTCCACTTTTAAGACCTATACTATGCATTATGGTTGGATTATAGAAAATCAAAAATCAAAAATCAAAAATCAAAAATTTAAAAGACCGAAGGAATTTATTGATGAGGTCATATTGACAGTAATGCGCGCTCCTAAATCTTATACCAAGGAAGACGTAGTTGAGATAAATTGCCATGGCGGGATTGTGGCTTTACGTAGAGTATTAGATTTGGTTTTAGAAAATGGCTGCCGTTTGGCTGAACCGGGCGAGTTTACTAAGCGCGCTTTTTTAAACGGAAGAATTGATTTAGCCCAGGCAGAGGCAGTTTTAGATATTATCCGTGCCAAGACCGACTCTGCCTTAAAGATTGGAGCAGGGCAGTTAAAGGGGGTGTTATCCAAAAAAATAAATAATTTAAGAGAGCGATTACTGGAAATACTGACTATTTTAGAAGCAAATATTGATTTTCCTGAGGAGGAAATAGGGGCAATGAACTTAAAGCAGATTCAGGAAAATTTAAGCCAGATTAAGAAGGAATTAATGCATATTTTAGAAAACTCAAAATACGGCCGCATCTTTCGCGAAGGCATAAATGTGGTTATTTGCGGCAAGCCTAATGTAGGTAAATCTTCACTTTTAAATGCCCTTTTAAAACAAGAACGCTCTATTGTTACGCCTATTGCCGGCACAACCAGAGATACCATTGAAGAGGTCATTGATATTAAAGGTATTCCGATCAGGATTGTGGATACTGCCGGAATAATTGAACCGCGGGATTTGATCGAAAAAAAAGCGGTTCTGCGCGCAAAGAGTTATATCGATTTAGCGGATTTAGTGCTTTTGGTTTTTGACGCCAGTCAAAAATTAAGCCCGGACGACGCAGTGCTCATGGCAAAATTAAAGAACAAGACCATAATTGCGTTGATCAACAAAATAGACCTAAAAATTAAATTAGAGAAAGATAAAATCTTAAAAAGATTTAAAAATGTAATTGATATCTCGGCAAAAAAATCAAAGAATATCGACCTGCTTGAAGATGCGATTGCCGGTTTAATCTATAATGGCCGGGTGATGGCTGCAGAACCAATCATGGTGAGTAATTTAAGGCATATCGGACTACTGGGTGAGGCGCAAAAACTTATTGCCCAGGCGCAAGATTCGTTAGATAATAAAGTGTCTGTAGAGTTTATGAGCCAGGATATAAAAGATGCGCTGGCGTATCTGGACGATTTATTGGGCAAGCGTTTTACCGAGGACTTATTAGACAAGATATTTTCTGAGTTTTGTATCGGTAAGTAATCGCGGAGGTTTAATGGATAAAAAAAAGATTGAAAAGGCGATTAAAGAGATATTAGAGGCAATTGGCGAGGATCCCAAAAGAAAAGACCTGCAAGATACGCCCCGGCGCGTAGCAGAGATGTACGAAGAGATATTGTCGGGCATGCATCAGGACCCAGAGAAAGAATTGGAAGTAATCTTAGAACAGAAGCACGACGAGATCATTCTCTTAAAGAATATTCCGCTTTATTCGATTTGCGAACATCACCTTACTCCTTTTATGGGCCGGGCACACCTAGCCTATATCCCTAAACAAGGGCGGGTTACCGGGCTAAGTAAGTTAGCCAGGGTGGTAGATATTTTATCTAAGCGGCCGCAGGTACAAGAACGTTTAACCACCCAGATCGCCGATATCATTATGTCTAAACTTAAACCCCAAGGTTGTATGGTAATTATTGAGGCAGAACACCTCTGTTTATCTATGCGGGGAGTGAGAAAACCCGGGACATTAACGGTAACGTCAGTGGTCAGGGGGGTATTTAAAGAAAACGAAAAGACCCGGCAAGAAACCCTGGCCTTGATTAAATTCTAAAACCCAAGGAGGCCTAATGGAGAAATCCAAAAGTTTTAAATTTTTATTTTTGGTTTTACCTTTTTACTTTTTAGTTTTTACTTTTATGGGTTGCGCCACCTATAAATTCACGCACGGTAAAGAGCCGTATCATAAAGGATATGTGGTGTCTCGAGACGATTATACTATCTTAGAATATACTGCCGGCAAGGATAATAGTGTGCCTAAACTGGATTTAGCCAGGGAGCGTTTCAAAAGGCGCAGAAAAATAGTAGAACATTATTATAAAAGGATGGGTTTCGTGGAGAATCATTTTAAAATGGTGGCAGTGGATCCGGTGATTTTCTTTATCAAAATGGTGGGCGGCGTATTTCGGCTGCCCATTGTCGCCGTTTCAGATTATAGGTATAGAAATAATCCCGCATACAGAGACAGGATAAGGAAAATTGAAGCGGAAAAAGACCTGGCCGAAGAAGCCCGCATCCAGA
>MHGW01000033.1:0-3050 GCA_001805765.1 Omnitrophica WOR_2 bacterium RIFCSPLOWO2_01_FULL_41_12
ATTACCGTAAATCCAATCAACGATACCCCTGTATTAAACCCTATTGGCAATAAAGTTGTGTATGAAGGCAGGCTGTTGGAATTTACAGTTACTGCGACTGACGCGGATAACGATAGTTTAAGCTATTCTTTTTCTGGATTACCAGGAGCAACTTTTTCTGGATTATCCCAAGGAGCAACTTTTTTCGGGCAAAGGTTTAGTTGGAAACCTAACTATACGCAGGCCGGTAATTATAATGTTACCTTCAGTGTTAAAGATGGAAACGGAGGCAGGGATTCAGAAACCATTACCATTAGTGTAACTAATGTAAATCGTGCTCCAGTATTAAATCCTATCAGCGACAGGCAGGTCAATAATGGTAAGAAATTAACCGTGTACGTTATGGCTACGGACTTAGATTTACCAGATGATGTCTTAAGTTATTCTTTAGTGGGGCCTTCTGGCGCTACTATTGAGAAGATAGATAATAATCATGCGATTATCAGATGGGTGGCTAGGCGTAATAATAGTATTCCAATTAGCAACACACAGATAAATATCTTTCGCGTGAGTGTTAAAGACCGATATGGGTTTTCTAATACGAAAGAATTTAAAGTAATGGTAAGGTTCTAAAGGGTAAGATATAACCGTCAATATGGTGCCGAAAGTTACAAGCACAAAAGAAAGAGAAACCCCAAACATTTTTTGCTTCCCCGCCCCCACCTCATTTTCTCTGAAAATTCGCTTTTATTAAAGGACCAAATTTTACTTGACAGAGCCATAAAAAATAGATATACTCTCTACTTAGAGAGTGAGAGTAATTATGGTCTCTAACATCTATTTAGTCAAGGACTTAGCGCGATTTACCGGTTATTCCATTCATACTGTAAAATATTACCTTAAAATGGGTTTAATTACAGAGAATGGCCGTAGCCCGGAGACCAGATTTCGCTATTTTGATGATTCTACTATTTTGCGCTTAAAAAAAATCCGCGAATTAAGAAGACAGGGAAAATCGATCAAACAAATTAAAGGTGAGTTATTATAAGGTTTTTGGCCTAGAAAAAGAGCCTTTTTCCACCAGCCCTGACCCGGAATTCTTTTATAATTCTACCGGCCATGAGACGGCGCTGAAGCGCTTAGAGATCGCTATTCGCTTGCGCAAAGGCTTAAGTATTATCTTCGGCGATGTCGGCACCGGAAAGACCACGTTGTTACGCACCCTCCTGAAAGTATTCAAAGACGAAAACGATTTTATCTTCCATCTGATTTTAGACCCCAGCTACAAATCTGAATTTCAATTTCTTTTTAGTTTGGTCAGGATGTTCGGCATTATGCCCGAGTTTAAGTCCACCATAGATTTTAAAGAGGCCATGGAAAAATATTTATTTCAGAAAGGCGTGGAAGAAGACAAAACCATAGTCCTTTTGATTGACGAAGGCCAGAAGATAAACATGGAAAACTTGGAGGTTTTAAGGACGCTATTAAATTATGAAACCAATGAATATAAATTGTTGCAATTAGTGATTATGGCGCAGGTGGAATTATTGCCCCGCATTAAAAAGATACGTAATTTTATGGACCGGATTTCCTTAAAATATACGATAAATCCGTTAGGCGAGGCAGAGACCAAGGAGATGATAGAATTCAGGCTTAAGGCGGCAGGTAATCATTATCAGAATAACCTTTTTACTGATGAGGCGATAAAATTAATCTATCAGCAGACCCAGGGCCATCCGCGCAAGATTTCCATGCTTTGCCATGACGCGCTGGAAACAATAGTAATGCGGGATAAGCCGCGGGTGGACGCAGAAATTATTAACAGCTTGGTTCATCAAGAGGCAGGGGTATAAAAATATAAGATGAGGGATGGTATTTCACCCGAAGAGAAATTATTAAGATTAATCCGGGGCTCCAAAAAAACGGATGCCGCAAAAATTCCGCCTACTATTCTGATTCAGAACAAACCGGAAATTAAGCCGTCCAGGCAAATCTTAGCCCAAAAATACCTATCTTTTTCATCCCTTAAAAAAATAGCCCTGATCGTCTCTATCGTATCTTTCCTTTATTTAATCATAACTTTTATTCAGCCTATCTTAAGTTTAAAAGAAATTAAGCTAGCCGAAGTTGCCACAGATAAAATCGTTGAGACAGAAACAGGTCCAAAGATATCCCCTAAGCCTTTTGAATTTTATTTAAAAGGAATTCAGGGCCGGCAGATATTTAGCGGCGCTGAACCATCCCAGGAGCAAGGGCCTACGGGAGAGATTAATTTAGATTTAATCAAAAATATCAATCTGGTAGGGGTTATCTCCGGAGATAACCCTCAGGCAGTAATTGAGGATAAAAAGGCCCAGAAGACTTATTATGTCAGTAAGGGAGAGTTCGTGAACGGGCTTCAGCTTGAGGAGATACAGTCAGGAAAAATTATCTTAAATTATAAGGGTCAAAGATTTGAACTCTACCTATAATAAATAAAAATAGGAGGAAGAATGAAGAATAAATTATTTTTTGTTTTAATTATTTTATCTTTGCTCACCGCGAATTCTGTTTTCGGGCAGACAAACAATAAAATCAGTTTAGATATCAAAGGCATGGATATCGTGGATGTCTTAAAGACCTTAGCCAATCGCACAGGGATGAATTTAATCATCGGTAAGAATGTTACGGGTAGAGTGACGTTATTTTTAAAAGACGTGGATGTCTGGGATGCCTTTGAGATCGTGCTCTTGGCAAATGAATTGGCTTATCAGAAGCAAGGCGAGATTATTAATGTGATGAGCCAGAGGGATTACGAATTGTTGTATGGAGAGCGCTTTCAGGATAAAAAACAGGCCAAGACTATCCCTTTAAAGTATGCCAGGGCAGCGGATTTATCCCGGGCGTTAAATCAGATTAAGACTAATATCGGCAGGGTAGTGGTGGATGAGGGATCAAATACATTAGTGCTTATTGATACTCCCAAAAAAATAAATGAGATGCAGGATTTCATTAAAAATGCGGATTTACCCACCCAGGCCAGGGTTTTTAATCTAAACTATGCCCAGGCAGATAAAATACAGGCCAAGATT
>MHGW01000033.1:3092-9736 GCA_001805765.1 Omnitrophica WOR_2 bacterium RIFCSPLOWO2_01_FULL_41_12
GAACGTACGAACAAAGTTGCGGTTACGGATTTTCCCGATAAATTGGATGAAATTAGTAATATCATTACTGCCTTTGACGAAAAAACACCCCAGGTATTAATTGACGCCCAGATTATTGAAATAAAGCCTTCGGATAAATTTGAAATGGGAGTGGATTGGGATTATTGGATCGAAAAGCATTTCAGGGTTGGCTCTAGCCTGCCTATAGGTACGAGCGGTAGATTATTATTAGGTACTACCACAGCCAGCCCTTCTGAAAAAGGAGACTACAAAGCGATTTTGGACCTCTTGCGCACAATTGGCGATACAAAAATACTTTCCAGCCCCCGGATTATGGTCTTAAATAATCAGGAGGCCAGGATTCTGGTCGGGACAAAGGATGCCTATATTACCTCTACCACTTCTTTATCCGGGACTACCACGGTTACTTCTCAAGAGATAAATTTTGTAGATACCGGCATCAAACTTTATGTTACACCTACTATCAACAGAGATGGTTTTGTGACCATGAAAATAAAACCCGAGGTTAGTTCAGCCACGCGCACCAGTATTAAATCCGAAGATAAGATTACCGAGATTCCCATTGTTTCCACATCCGAAACAGAAACCACAGTGATGGTTAAAGACGGGGTGACCATAATTATGGGCGGTTTAAGAAAGGATGAAAAGCAAAAGACAGTAAAGAAGATTCCGTTGCTAGGCGACATCCCTTTATTGGGATTCTTGTTCAGGAGTACTTCTGATGAAGCTAAAAAAACAGAATTAGTTATTCTACTTACCCCGCATATTATGTCCGGAGAGACTCCCTTTACGGATTTTTCGGATTTAAAACCCAGGGAAGGCGCAATAGCGAAAATGGTAAAAGGAGAGATTATTACGGAAAAAATACCTGCTCCAAAGCCGCCAGAAGAAGAAGTTTCTCTTGAATCTATAGAAGAGGCTCAAGAAGCCAGCCTGGCCAACTTAGAACCCGAGGAACAAACATTTGAAGACCTCACCCAGTATAAAAATTTTATCTGGGAAAAGATTAATAAAGTCGCCAGCAGTTATGTCAGCCCCAGCGATATCTACGAGGGGAGTGTGCAGACATCTTTTATTTTGGACTCAACCGGCGAGTTAAAAAGCGAACCCGTAATTTTATCTTCCACCAATCATATCTTAAGCCGGGTGGCCTTAAAAAGCATAAAAGAGGCTTCGCCGTTTCCGCCTTTTCCAGCATTCTTAAATAAGCCGGAAGAGGGTTTCGCTATTACCTTTTCTAATAATTAGTGCGTATATATTCAATTATCTCTTGCGTGGTAGAATCAGGGGTAGAGGCCCCGGCAGTAATTCCTACGCTTTTAGCATTCTTAAACCAATTAGATTTTATTTCTTTTTTTCCCGCCACCCAATAACTGCGCTTATTCAATGATTTGGAAATCTCGTAGAGCCTTTTGGTATTGGCGCTTTTTTTTGAGCCGATAATAATCACCGCATCATTTGCTTTGGGCAGAACTTTTAAATCTTTTTGTTTTATTCTGGTGGGCTGGCAGATAGTATTAAAAAATTCTAATTTCCGGATACGCTGTTTTAATACCCCGACTATTTTCAGAACTTTTTCTAAATTCTGCGTGGATTGTACCACTACCGCTGCTTTTTCTATGGATTGCAGTTTTTTCGGTGGTAAGTTTTTGAGGCTATCCATAACTATGGTTTTATTTTTCAGCTGGCCGGAAATTCCCAACACCTCCGCATGTTTTTTATCGCCGATCACGATAATTCTGTAGCCTTTATTTTCCATATCTTTAGCAATCCTGTGTATTTCTTTGACCATCGGGCAGGTAGCATCTATAATCTTATAGCCCAGTTCATTTGCCCGGTTAATTATCTTTAAAGAGGTTCCATGGGCAGCCAAAAGCAGGGTTTTATTTTTTCCTGCACTTAACCCTGTAATTTTTTTGATTCCCTTTTTTTCTAATTGCCGGACAATATCCTCGTTGTGCACAATATCTCCCAGCATATTGACCTTTGCGCCTGATTTTGTCTCAAGCGCAATATTAATTGCCCTTTTTACCCCAAAACAAAATCCCGCAGATTTGGCTAAATTTATTTGCATGTTTATAATTTTACATCTTATTAGGCGTAAAGCAAGTCAAAGTTTAGCACGATATATTAGTTTTGTGGAGGGTTTGTGAGCGCACATCAGAAAATTTTTGGCAAAAGTCTGCGAGGGATTACGAGGAGTGTAGGGCGCTGGTTACGATAAAGGCTGACCGAAGCGACGAAGTAAACCGAAGCAGACGGCAAAAATTTTCAGTGCGCGAGCAAAGCCGCAGCAAAACTAACATATCATGCAATAACAAGGCTTTTTGTTGCAAAATTTAAAGCCAGTGGTAAAATATATATCTTATGCGCGTGGCCATGTATTACAGTAATCGCGATGTCAGGATAGAACAGATGCCGGTCCCTAAAATCGGCAGCGGAGAACTTTTGGTGCGGGTAGAGGCATCGGGTATCTGCGGCAGCGATGTGATGGAGTGGTACCGTAAAGATAGAACCCCTTTGGTGTTAGGTCATGAGATCAGCGGAATAATTGAGGAAATAGGAGAAGGTTTAAATAGTTATAAAAAAGGCCAGAGAGTTGCCTGCAGTCATCATGTTCCCTGCGGCAATTGCCATTATTGTCTCAACGGCCATCCCACAGTCTGCGATACTTTACGTAAGACTAATTTTGCGCCGGGTGGCTTTGCCGAATTTATCCGCCTGCCTCGGATTAATGTAGAAAAGGGCGTTTTTATTTTAGCGGAAAATGTTTCTTTTGAAGAGGCCACCTTTGTCGAGCCGCTGGCCTGTGTCTTGCGCGGCCAAAGGCAGGCAGGTGCAGTAAAAGGTAAGTGTGTTTTAGTGGTAGGCAGCGGCATTGCCGGAATTTTACATATACATCTAGCCAAATTTATGGGTGCGCAAAAGATTGTGGCTACCGATATAAATGAATATAGGCTTAATCTGGCTAAAAAATTCGGCGCGGATGTAAGTATTAATGCTAAAGAATATTCGCCAGAAAAATTACGAGAACTCAACCAAGAAAGACTGGCGGATTTAGTCATCGTTACTACTGGCGCGCCAGGAGCAATTCAGCAGGCGCTGGAGTCTGTAGGGCGCGGCGGAACTATACTTTTTTTTGCGCCTACTGAAAAAGGCGCAAAAATTCCTATCCCTTTTAATGAACTATTCTGGCGGATGGAGATAACCCTGACCAGTTCATATGCTGCCAGTCCGCAGGAGTATCAAGAGGCATTGGATTTGATTAGTACGCATAAACTGAATCTTTCCGGAATGATTACCCACCGCTTAAGTTTAGCGGAAACTGGCCTGGGGTTTAAATTAGTTTCAGAGGCAAGAGAGTCATTGAAAGTAATTATCTTTCCACAAAAATAGGAGGAAGAAATGGATTGGGGAATGAAGAATCGTATGAGCAGGATATTTAAAGAGGATGGCAAGACCGTAATGTTGGCTGTTGACCACGGATATTTTTTAGGCCCGGTTTCCCGCTTGGAAGATCCCGCCAAGACTATTGAGCCATTGATTCCTTATGTAGATTCGTTGATGCTTACCCGGGGCTTGTTGCGTAATTGCCTGGATGCTAAATATAACATCCCTATTGTCTTAAGGGCTTCCGGTGGAAATAGTGTTTTGAAAGAAGACTTATCTGATGAGGCAATTACAGTCTCCATGCAGGATGCTGCCCGTCTTAATGTATCCGCAGTGGCTTTATCCATTTATGTGGGCAGCGAGCATGAGCATCAGACCCTCACTAACCTGACTAAACTCATTGATGCCGGCCAAGATTATGGAATTCCGGTTTTAGCGGTGACTGCCGTGGGTAAAGAATTGGAAAAAAGAGACTGCCGCTACCTTTCTTTATCCTGCCGCATTGCTGCAGAGTTAGGCGCGCAGATAGTGAAAACCTATTATTGCGAAGATTTTGAAAAGGTGGTAAAGTCCTGTTTTGTGCCTATAGTGATTGCCGGCGGCCCCAAATTAAAAAGCGAAGAGGATGTTTTAGAGATGACTTATAACGCCATTGCCTGCGGGGCAAAAGGCGTGGATATGGGCAGGAATGTCTGGCAGTCAAATTGGCCGATAGCAATGATTACCGCTATTCGCAGCATCGTCCACGAGCAGGCCTCGGTAAAAAAGGCATTTAGTTTATTTGAAAGCCTGAAAAATAAATAAATATGCGGCTAAAAAAAAGAAGTATTTTGATCGGGATTTCTATTTTCCTGTTTTTGCTCATCACTTCTTTAGCAGAGGCTCAAGAGATTCCTAAATTAACGGTTTTTCATTCACCTACCTGCCATAGATGTATAGAAGTAAAAAGTGAATTAATGCCGCAGATAGAAACGGAATTTAAAGGCCGCATCCTCATTGAATACAAAGATATCACCGCTATAGAAAATTATCAATTCTTCCTTTCCTTGCGCGAAAAATACCAGGTCAAAGACACTAAGCTTGACCTGCCGGTCTTTTTTTTAGCCGGTAGATTCCTGGGTAGCGATGGCCAAATCAAAGATCGCCTCAGGGAATTTATTAATGAATCGCTAAAAGCGCAGGCACAAACGAAACCCGCATCTTTGATAGACCTTGTTACTCACTTTAAGGGTTTCAAGCCTTTGGCCGTTATCAGCGCCGGCCTAATTGACGGCATTAACCCCTGCGCCTTTACCGTAATTGTCTTTTTCATTTCTTTCTTAGCCCTGCAGGGATATAAAAGAGTAGAGTTAATTATTATTGGCCTCGGATTTATCTTCGCCGTATTTCTTACCTATCTTTTAATCGGATTGGGGATATTTGGTTTTCTCTATCGCCTGAAAGGGTTTTGGTTCTTAGTCAGGATATTTAATTTTTCCATCGGCGTATTCAGTATTATTTTAGGTATCTTTTGCCTTTATGATTTCTTAAAATTTAAAAAAACAAAACAGACCGAAGGCCTGATTTTACAATTACCTAAGTCCGTAAAGAATAGAATTAATAAAATAATCGGCCTGCATTACCGGGGACAGCCGCAAAAATATACTGCAAAATTATTCCTCAGCGCCCTGGTTACCGGTTTTTTAGTCTCTATCTTAGAAGCAGTCTGTACCGGCCAGGTTTATCTGCCTACTATCGCCTTTGTTTTTAAGACCACGCACCTTAAATTAGAGGCAGGCGCATATCTTCTACTGTACAACCTGATGTTTATCCTGCCGTTGGTTATAATTTTTATTTTGGCTTTATTGGGCGCAACTTCGCAAACATTCTCTAAATTTTTAAAGCAAAACCTTTTGACGCTAAAGGTACTCATGATGATTTTATTTTTTGGTTTAGGGATATTCTTGCTCTGGAGGGCTTAAAAATGAAAAGATTTGTCCTATTTGCTATTTTAATTTTTTTATTTTTAGGATGCGCTTCTGCGCCTGTTAAGTCAGGGCCTGCTGAACCAGAGACCTGGGACTTTGGACGGGTGAAAGAAGGACTAGTCTTAAAACACGATTTTGTCATCAGGAATACGTCCAAAGAGACATTGAATATTCAGAAAGTGCATACTTCCTGCGGCTGTACTACTTCGGGAGTGAAAAAAAAGACCATTTTGCCCGGAGAAAAGACTTTCATTGAAGTGCAGTTCAATAGCAAAGGATATTCCGGACCGGTGCAACAGCATATCTATGTAAACACGGATAGCCTTGACAATCCCATTTTAAAGTTTATAATAAAGGCAGAGGTAGTAAAGGAGGCCAGGTAAAATGTTTTTCCTAAAATTAAGGATGTGGTTATTAGTTACTATTCTCTTTGGGATTATCTATGCGCTAATGGTCATGATTGGCACGCAGTTAGGCATAGGTAATTTTTATTTTTACCTGTTTATCTCATTAGCGATGATGTTTATCCAGTATATGCTTGGGCCCAAGATTGTAGAATGGACCATGCGGGTAAAATATGTAAAAAAAGAAGATTATCCGCAATTATATAATACGGTAGAGGGCTTGGCAGGCAAGGCAGGGATTCCTACGCCCAAAATTGGCATCGCCCAGATTGCCCTTCCCAATGCCTTTGCCTTTGGCCGCAGTATTAATGACGGACGCGTCTGCGTTACCGAAGGGATTTTGAATTTGTTAAGCCAAGATGAATTAAAAGCGGTCTTAGGCCATGAATTAACCCACCTGAAGAACCGCGATGTCTTAACCATTACCCTGCTTTCGGTGATCCCGATGATTTTATATCGGGTGGCCTGGCAGTTTTTATTCTATGGCAGAAGACGGGATAGAGGGGGTAATACTGCCCTTATTGGCCTCGTTGCTTTTATCTTTTATTTTATCACCAATCTTTTAGTGCTTTATGCCTCGCGCATCCGCGAGTATTTTGCGGATAGAGGTTCGGTTGCATTAGGTAACTCGCCAAATTTTCTTGCCTCTGCCTTATATAAATTAGTTTATGGCTCAGCCCGGCTGAATAAGGAATCCCTAAAGGAGGTTGAAGGCTTAAAGGCATTTTTTGTCAATGACCCCTCCCAGGCCATGAATGAGATTAAGGAATTAAGGCAACTGGACTTAGATAAAAGCGGAACCATTGACCCCTCGGAATTAGAACTCTTAAGGAATAAAACCGTAAACTTAGGCTTTGGCGAC
>MHGW01000033.1:9749-18868 GCA_001805765.1 Omnitrophica WOR_2 bacterium RIFCSPLOWO2_01_FULL_41_12
TTTTAAGCACCCACCCGAATATGCTTAAGCGCATTAAACAACTTGCTACATACCGCGCTTAGTCTATTTACCTAACTTATTCAATTTCAATAAGTTTTAACTTTAAATCACTACTTTATAAAGTAGGGTTGACAAACCCTTTTTTATAGGTTATACTTATTAGTAGTAAGCAAAGCCACGGGTCGAAAAGGAGGTATCCTATTTTGACCACAGGATTGCTTAAAATCGATAAATAATAGCCGGTAACCTAATAAAATTAGGCAAAACCGGCTTTTATATTTATGCTCAATCATAAAGTTCGTTCGCGGGATATTGTCAACGGGATAGGTGCAGGGCTCTGTCTTTTAGATAAGAGTTTGCGCATACTTTGGGTGAATAGGTATCAGTCGCAATGGTTTGGTTCTCCCAAGGTTCTTTATGGCCAGCATTGTTATAAAATATTTGAACACCGTAAACATATCTGCCGCGGTTGCCCTACCTTAAAAGTCTTCAAAACCGGACAAATCCAGAAAGCCAAAAGAAAATGGGTTACCAAGGACGGACAAAAACGCTATTATCAATTAACGGTCAGCCCGATAAAAAATCATCAAAACAAAGTGATCTTTGCCTTGGAATTGGTGCAAGACATAAGCGCGAGCATACTCCAGGAAAGAAATAGCGTACAGATCGTCCGCAAATTAAAAAATATGTATCGGCACCTTTCTTTAGCGAATAACCGGCTGCGCAGCAGTATGTTAAGAATAAAGAATATTAGCCGCAACATGTCTAATCTGCAGCATAAAGAGGAACTCCAGGACATATTTCAGGTGAATCGTACCATCAATTCCAACATGGATCCCAAAAAGATATCTAGTTTAATTACCCGTTTTACCTGCGAACTTATGCATACGGATGCCTGTATTTTAAGGCTGCTCGATAAAGATAAAAAGACCCTGGTGGTGAATGCCAGTTATTCTTTAAGCGATAAATTCTTAAAAAAATTATCCGTCCTTAATGCGCAAGAATGCGTTTGCGCCAAGGCGATCAAGATAAAAAAGCCTCTGGCAATTTATAACGGAAATAACGGGAAAAATTTAAAAGATCATAATCAGGAATTAATCAAAAAAGAAGGATTCAGGTCAATGCTCTTTGCGCCGGTAATATTAGGCGGCAAGACCTTAGGGGTAATTTCTACTTTTTCCAGAAAACCGCTGCGTTTTACAGACGAGGAGATGAAACTGTTGAGTATATTTGCCTCTCAGGTAGCCATTGCCGTGGAAGAAGCAAAACATTACGAAGACACCCGGTTAAATTATTTTAATACTATCCATACTTTGGTCCTGGCAATCGAAGCCAGAGATCCTTACACCCGCGGCCATACTGAACGGGTGACTAAATACGCCTTAAAGATTGGCCAGGCGTTAGAAATGCCTAAACCAGAATTAGAGATTTTACGTTATGCCGGAGAAGTACACGATGTAGGAAAAATCAGCATTCCAGATTTTATTTTGAATAAACCTGGAAGGCTTACCCCTGCAGAGCGCGCAGTAATTGAAATTCATCCAGTAAAGGGCGTAGAGATGCTTGAACCATTAGAGTTTCTAAAGCCGGCCTTGCCTGTTGTCAGGCACCATCATGAAAGATATGATGGCACAGGCTATCCTGACGGGTTAGAAAAAGAAAAAATTCCGATGATGGCCAGGATTGTCGCCTGCGCAGATGCTTTTGATGCGATGACCTCTGACCGGCCTTATAGAAGAAGAAAGCTAGCCGTTGAGGAGGCGTTGGAAGAAATCAGAAACAATTCCGGTTCCCAATTTGACCCGCACATTGCCCATATCTTCGCGAAAACCATACAATCTAACAGGCCTCTCTTTAAGTTATCACCGAAATTGCAGCATTCTACAAAGCCCTAAAATCTCATCTTTAGACCTGGTGTGGACGGGGGGATGATAAATAACCTTTAATCGCGATTAGAGGTTTCTTTCCGATTAGAATTTTCTTCAAGACAAATAACCTTAATGCCTTTATAAGGGATAGTGATCTGTGTGCTTAATCTCGTTTTACCACCAGAAATAATCTTTTCTTGTACAGTAGGCATAGCCTCGGAACGATGATTAAGGTCCTCAAGAGTAGGCCAGGCGGCATTCAAATAATCTAGGTGGCTTCCACCTTCTGCTTTAACACTTTGGATCATAGGGTTAAGTGCTCCTTCTATCTCAGATTCTATAAGAGCAGGATTACCGTTTTGGGCATCGATTGTGTAAGTAGTATATTTCCAAGAGCGAACATTTTTAGGTAGGTCATTAACGGTTATCCCAATAGTGGCACTTTGACCAGATTCATCAAAATTAACCGCATACAAACGATATGCATTGCCTTCGGCGTTTCTTACAGCAAAGGCACGGACCGTATCAGACTCATTGAGGTCATCATCTAATAATAAAGTACCGGCTGTACTATGCAATAAAGAAGAAAGCCAAAAGATAGGCCTAAAGATACCTGCTTGAGATATCATATTCTCAGTGCACTCAATCAGACCACAATTAATTGTCCCGGGCTCGTGAACAGGAGAATAAAGTTGGAAATAACCCATACGATTAAGGGGTAGGTTAACATTATCAGCCAATTTCGCCAAAACATAAGCCACTTGATTAATGCCATCACCATTAATAATGCCATCGCTGCCCTCATCAGCATTCGTGCCTAAGAAAAAAGGGTTAGTCGCGTTCATCTGTGTAATAAAGTTTTCTATTGCTTGATGATTGTCATTATATGGGTTCGGATTATAGTAGTGATAATGATGATAGGCCTCAATGCCTCTTTGTCTGAGTGCCTCAAAAACCGCAGGTGGAATGTATTGTGAGATACCATTTCTATCTGGTAAAGTCCCAAAAAATGAAGAGGTCGCATCCACGCCGATAGTATTATTTACATTATCTTCCAGATTAACTTCTTGGATTGCCTCAGCCATAGTCAGAGTTAAATCTATAAAGTCTTCCAGGGTAGGCCACCAACAATCATTAGGAGCCCTACAAACAGGCCTTAAATTGCCTTCGCCATTAGGTCCGTAAACATAATTAGGCTCATTCCAGAGAATAAAATAAAATATACCGATTTGGTTATAGAACCTAACAATCTGCTTAACGCGTTCCTTATAAACCAATAGGTCCTTAGGAATGCTGCTTAGCTCAAAATCAACGCAAGTTTCACCTTGCCAACCTTCGGGTTGACAATAGGCGTTATCCGAGGCTGTTCCTATAATAGCCACCATAGGAATGGCTCCGGCATTTAGAAAAGCCTTATGTATCTGCGTGCTGGGAAAACTATTACCGATCTGGCGAATATCATGATTTATTCTTAGGGTGATACCGCTGGCACCAACTTCGTTAAGGTAGGCATTAGAAAATAGAGTGGGAACCCATGGACTTACAATAATGCCAAAACCCTTAGTCATTCCCTCAATATCCTTAAGAACTGTATTGGCAAAGATATTCATCTCAAAATACTTATCACCTAGTGGTGATTCTTCAATAAGGGAAATATTTTTGCCATTTTTGTTTTCGCCGGAAATTGATTCAGAAAGGAATATCTGGCTAAAGATAAAAAGGGCAAATAATAAACTCAATGATAATTTAAAAATCTTCATCTTTTACGCCCCATGGAATGCTCTTTATTTTTTATAATTTAGATGCTAAAAAATAATTTTGGTCCAATAAAAGTATAACATATAAATTAACTATAAATCAATGCGAGAGGGTGCTTTTGGGAAAGCGTTTTCTTATTCCGACACTACTTTTGCAGTTTATCAATTGACAGGCGATAAATTATACTATATAATTACAAGTCTATGGAAATAAAAGAGATTATCAAGCAGAGAAAAGAAAAATTAGCTGGTCTGAAGGCTAAAAATGGGACCGAATACGATAATTCCTACTTTAGCCGGGTAAATATTACGGAGGCAGTGCATAATTTTCAAGAAGGCAGGAAAGTAGTCCTCTGCGGCCGGATTATGGCGCAACGCGGCCACGGCAAAGTAAGTTTCTGGGATTTAAAAGATGCTACGGGAAAAATCCAACTTTATCTTAAAGAGGATATTTTGGGCAAGGATAGGTTTAGCGCCTTGGAAGATTTAGATATTGCGGATATTATCGGAGTTAAGGGAGAACTTTTCCAGACCCATACCGCAGAGCCCACAGTGAAGGTAGAGGAGTTTGTCCTTTTATCTAAAGCCTTAAGGCCTCTTCCGGAAAAATGGCACGGTTTAAAGGATGTGGAATTACGCTACCGCCAGCGCTATCTAGATTTAATGGCCAATGAGGAGGTAAAGCAGGTGTTTTTACTGCGTACTAAGATTATTCAGGCGATCAGGAAATTTCTGGATGAGCGGGGATTTTTGGAAGTAGAAACACCGATGATGCATAATATACCCGGCGGGGCAGCAGGAAGGCCCTTCAGCACGCACCATAATGAATATGATCTGGATTTATATTTAAGGATTGCCCCGGAATTATATTTGAAACGGCTTTTAGTGGCCAATCTAGATAAGGTCTATGAAATCAACCGCAGTTTCAGAAACGAAGGCGTATCTACAAAGCACAACCCGGAATTTACGATGTTGGAGGTTTATTCTGCGTATGCGGATTATGAAGATATGATGCGGCTAGCCAGGGATTTACTTATCTTTGCGGCTCGTGAGGCTTTGGGTGAGACTAATTTTATTTATCAGGGAAAGACAGTGGATTTAGCCTTAGACTGGCAAAAATATTCTTTTGCCAAAATAGTAAAAGAAAAGTTTGATATTGCACCCGATGACAGCGCAGAAGTGATGTTAAAAAAATTGCAAAGCAAGGGCCAGGCACTCGGCTTAAAGCGGCTGAGCCGTTCGCAGGTGGCCAAGGTCATTGAGGAGATATTGGAACAGGGGATGACGGGAAACCCCACCTTTGTTACCGATTATTTTACGCATATGTGCCCTTTGGCTAAGACTAAAAAAGATAATCCTTTAATTTCAGAAAGGTTTGAGTTGTATATTGCCGGTTTAGAAATAGGCAATGCCTATTCAGAGTTAAACGACCCCCTGGAACAGGAAAAACGTTTTCAAGAAGAACTAGAGGATTTAGATAAAGAGGAAAAAAAGGCACTGGATAAAGACTATATTTTAGCCTTAGAGCATGGGATGCCGCCGGCAGGAGGATTAGGCATAGGCATAGATAGGTTAGTGATGTTATTTACTGACCAGCCTTCAATCAGAGACGTAATTTTATTTCCACTTTTAAGGCCACAATAAAAATGCTCACAGAACTCTGGATAGCACAGCGTTATTTAAGGACCACCCAGAAGGTGATTTCTTTTACCGGCCTTATTTCCGTGCTCGGTGTGGCCGTAGGGGTGATGGTTTTGATTGTGGTCATTGCAGTAATGAGTGGTTTTGACCGCTATCTACAAGACAAAATGATCGGGACAAATGCCCATCTACTTTTGGAATTTTATAAAGGCACTAAAGAACCCGATGCCCTGGCCCAGAGGTTAAAAAAAATACCGCATATCTTAGCTACCGCGCCTTTTGTGGACGGAGAGGCCTTAATCAAACAAGGCACGCAGATTATGGGCGTAGAAATGCGCGGGATCGACCCGCAATTACAACCCCGGGTAACTAAGATTAAAGAATACTTAAGGATGGGAAGCCTGGATGTGCAGGGCAACGAAATAGTATTAGGCGAGGAATTGGCTTTAAGGCTAGGCTTAGGCTTGGAAGATAAACTTGTTTTGATTTCGCCGGTGACCTTAACGCCTGCTGATTTTAAGGTGAAAGGGATTTTTAACAGCGGGATGTATCTCTATGATTCCAGTTTAGTGCTTACCAGCATTAAGGCAGCGCAGGATTTCTATAAACTGGAGGGCGCAGTAAGCGGGATAGGAATCAAAATAGACGATATTTACAAGGTGGATTTCGTAAAAGAAGAAATCTACAGGGATTTCAATGATGCGGGGATATTTGAAGCCAGGACCTGGGTGGATGCAAATAGGAATTTTTTAAATGCCTTAAAATTAGAAAAGATAGTGATGTTTATTGTGGTGACCATGACTACGGTGGTAGCGGCATTTGGCATCATCAGCACATTGATGATGTCAGTGATGACGAGATTTAAAGATATCGGAATCTTGCGCTCCACAGGTGCTCAGGCAAAAAGCATATTGCAGATATTTATTTTTCAAGGGATAACGATCGGAATCACCGGTATCATCTTAGGTGTGTTTAGCGGGATTGGCCTGGCCCTTTCTTTAAATAATATAATAGATTTTATCTCCCGCATTATCGGCCGCAGCCTGATCCCTAAGGATATATATTATTTTGACCGTATTCCTACTTATTTTAATCGTACGGATATCGGCGTGATTGTGCTTTCCGCCTTAGCGATTAGTTTTTTGGCCAGTATTTATCCGGCTTATTATGCGGTGCGCATTAACCCGGCTGAGGCAGTGCGGCATGAATGATTCTATCGTGGAAGTGAAAAATTTATCCAAGATTTATAAAAATAACATCCAGAGATTAGAGGTTTTAAAAGGCATAGATTTAAATATTAGAAGTGGAGAATTCTTAGGCGTGCAAGGGCCATCCGGCGCAGGCAAGTCTACGCTTTTACATCTATTGGCAGGATTAGACTATCCGAGCGGGGGAGAGGTTTTTTTTGCCGGGCAAAATTTGTACCGCAGTTTAACCGAAAATGAACGGGCGTGTTTTAGAAATAGAAAAATAGGATTTATCTTTCAGTTCTATCATCTTCTGCCCGGGTTTAGCGCCTTAGAGAATGTGCTTATGCCCGGTATTTTACCATCCTGGAAAGAAAAGAAGAAAGCCACAGCTAAAGCCAAAGCATTACTGGAAAGAGTAGGTTTGTCCGCACGTCTCTACCATAAGCCAAATCAGTTATCCGGAGGAGAGCAGCAACGCGTAGCTATTGCCCGGGCATTGGTCAATTCTCCCTTGCTGTTACTCTGTGATGAACCCACGGGAAACTTAGATTCTGAAAATGGCCAAAAGATATTGGCATTGCTTAAAGAATTAAACAGAGAAAATAAGGTGACGGTAATTCTGGTGACGCACGATAAAGATATCGCTAAAATCGCGCAGAGAGTAGTTTATTTGAAAGACGGCTTGTTAGTAAATTAAATAATTCGACGACAAAATCCAAATGTCAAAATCCAAAATCCAAAATAAACCCCAAACCCCAAATCCCAAATCCAAATTTGTTTGGGATTTTGAAATAGGGATTTATTTGGTAATATTGGTATTATTTGATATTGGGATTTAACCATTTATATATTTATTAAACAGGGGGAAGATATGAAGATTTATATCAACGGTAAGTTTTATGACAAGAAGGATGCCAAGATTTCAGTCTTTGACCACGGCCTTTTATACGGCGACGGGGTTTTTGAAGGCATCCGCTCTTATAATCGTTTAGTTTTTAAATTGAAAGAGCATATTGACCGGCTCTTTGAATCTGCGCATTCTATAATGCTTGCGATTCCTTTAACCAAAGAGCAATTGATTAAGGCAACCCTGCTGACCTTAAAAGAAAATAACCTTAAAGACGCTTATGTCCGCCTAGTGGTTACCCGCGGCGAAGGAGATTTAGGGCTTGATCCGCGTAAATGTAAGGGCTGCGCTACCATTGTCATCATCGCCGATAAAGTCGCCCTATATCCGGAAAAATTATATAAAGAGGGATTAAAGATTGTTACTGTACCGACCATCAGGAATTTACCTGAGGCGCTTAATCCCCAGATAAAATCCTTAAATTACTTAAATAACATCCTGGCCAAGATTGAGGCACTAAATGCCGGTTGTGATGAGGCAATTATGCTAGATTCCTTAGGCTATGTGGCAGAGTGCACCGGAGACAATATTTTTATTGCGAAGCAGTCCCACCTATATACTCCTCCGCAGTGTATGGGCACTTTAAGAGGGATTACCCGGGATACGGTTTTAGAGATTGCCCGGAAAAATAAAATTCCGGTGCATGAACATGTGCTGACGCGCCACGAAGTTTATATTTCCGATGAATGCTTTTTAACCGGAACCGCGGCAGAGATTATCCCGGTGGTTGAGGTGGACGGCAGAATAATCGGCAGCGGTAAACCCGGAAAATTTACCTTGAATCTCACGAAAAAGTTTAAGGAACTTACTACGAGAGAAGGAGTGAAATATTAATATGCTCTGCGATGTCTGCGCTAAAAATACCGCTACTGTACATCTGACCGAGATAATTGACGACCAGATGAATGAATTGCATCTTTGCGAAGAATGCGCCCGCCAGAAAAGCGCGCAGATGGAGCAGCAGTTCGGATTAAGCGACCTTTTGGCCGGCCTGGCAGAATTTGAAAAGCCCACAAAAGAAGTAGAGGCAGTAGGCCTAAAATGCCCAAATTGCGGTTTAACTTATACCGATTTTAAAAAGATAGGCCGGCTGGGTTGCGGTGAGTGTTACACCATTTTTAAGAAATACCTGGGTCCCTTGTTAAAAAAAATTCACGGCTCAACTATGCATCTGGGAAAAACTCCGCTGAAAACGCCTAAGGTTACCCGGAAAAAGCCGGACTTACAGGAATTACGCGATAAATTACAGAAGGCAATTGAGGCAGAGGCATTTGAAGAAGCAGCCAAGGTTCGCGACCAGATCCGGGAATTAGAGAGAAGGAACAAAAATGAAATTAGATGACCTGATAAATCATACCAGCGAGTGGTTAAAAGGCAGCGGCCCTAATTCCGATATTGTGATTTCCAGCCGTATCCGCTTAGCCAGGAACTTGGAAAAATTCGCCTTTCCGCACTGGGCAAATAAAAAGCAAGGCGAGGAAATACTGGAGAAAATTAAAGAAGCCATTCTAAAAATAGATTATTTAAAAAAGACTACCCTTTTTAAATCAGCGGATTTAGACAGCATAGACCGGCAGTTTTTAGTAGAAAGGCACCTAATGTCTTATGAACATGCCCAGAAGTCAAACCACCGGGCAGTAGTAGTGGACGAAGAAGAGATTATCTCCATAATGATTAATGAAGAAGACCATATTAGATGCCAGGTGATGCAATCCGGATTGAATCTTTTTGAGGCCTGGAACATCATTAATAAAAT
>MHGW01000033.1:18899-23383 GCA_001805765.1 Omnitrophica WOR_2 bacterium RIFCSPLOWO2_01_FULL_41_12
GCCTTTTTAGATGACTTAGGGTATTTGACTGCCTGTCCGACTAATACCGGCACAGGCATGCGCGGTTCGGTAATGCTGCATCTTCCGGCATTAGTGATAACGCGGCAGATGGAGCGGGTATTAGCGGCAATCGCCAAATTAAGTTTTACCACCCGCGGCCTGTATGGAGAGGGCACGCAGGCCACCGGCAATTTCTTTCAGATTTCCAATCAGGTATCTTTGGGCCACAGTGAAGAAGAAGTAATTGAAAATATCAACGGACTGATTAAACAGATCATCGAACAGGAAAATCAAGCCCGGGAATTAATGCGCTCCAGGAACAAAGCGGTCTTGGAAGACAGGATTCATCGCAGTTTCGGTATCTTAAAAAACGCTCATATTATCACTAGCCAGGAGACCAGCGAGTTATTATCCATGGTCAGGTTAGGTTCTGATTTAGGGATGCTTAAGGATATTGACCGTCGTTCTATAAATGAATTGTTTATCATTACGCAGCCAGCGCACCTGCAAAAGATAGAGAACAAAAAACTTTCTAGCCAGGAAAGGGACGTCAAACGGGCGGAAATTATTAGGAGCAGATTAAAAATATAATTGAATATAGAATATAGTATGAAAATGCCTAATGACTAAATCCGAATGACTAATGAATGCCCAATGCCTAAATGCTCTAATGCCTAATTAGTCATTTAAACATTAAAGCATTAGTAATTCATTCGACATTCGTCATTAGTAATTCGACATTAACAGTTATTATACATATTAGACGAGGAGGAAATAGAAATGTTTAACAGGTTCACTGAGCGTGCAAGGAAAGTAATTATCTTGGCCAAAGAGGAGGCCAGGCGTTTTAATCACGATTATATTGGCACCGAACATATACTTTTAGGTTTAGTCCGCGAAGGCGAAGGAGTAGCTGCAGCAGTTTTGCAAAAGATGGGCGTTTCTCTGGAGAATATCCGTTTAGAGATTGAGAAATTGGTGCAGCCCGGGCCAACCACCCAGATTATCGGCGATATCCCTTTTACGCCGCGGGCAAAAAAGGCCCTGGAGTTAGCCGCAGAAGAGGCGCGTTCTTTAGGCCACAATTATATCGGCACCGAACATCTTTTATTAGGCTTGATCCGCGAAGGCGAGGGCATGGCCTCGCAGGTATTATTAAACTTAGGGTTGGATTTAAATACAGTAAGAAATGAAGTCATGGAACTTTTAGGCTCGGCCTTACCCAGTTTTGGCCAGGCTCCCGCTAAGACCAAAACCCCGGCATTAGATGCCTTTGGCAGGGACCTGACTGCCCTGGCACGCGAAAATAAACTTGACCCGGTGATTGACCGCAAAAATGAAATTGAACGCGTGATTCAGATCTTAAGCCGGCGCACTAAAAATAATCCGGTTTTATTAGGCGAGGCCGGCGTCGGAAAAACTGCTATTGTGGAAGGGCTGGCCCAGAACATTATCTCCGGAAATATTCCTGAGGTCTTAAAAAATAAACGCATTGTGGGTTTGGATTTAGCCTTAATGGTGGCGGGAACAAAATACCGCGGCCAATTTGAAGAAAGAATAAAAGCGGTGATGGAGGAAATAAAGCGCTCTCAGGATGTGATTATTTTTATTGATGAGTTGCATACCCTGGTCGGCGCAGGAGCTGCCGAAGGAGCAATTGACGCCTCCAATATTTTGAAGCCCGCACTTTCCAGAGGAGAAATGCAGTGTATCGGCGCCACTACTATGGATGAATATAGAAAATATGTGGAAAAGGATGCTGCTTTGGAGCGTAGATTTCAGACCATTATGGTTGAGCCGCCAAGCGTGGAGCAGACCGTAGAGATACTCAAAGGCCTGCGCGACAAATATGAGGCGCACCACCGGGTGAGCTTTAAAGACGAGGCCTTGGAGGCAGCAGCCAAGATGTCTGACCGCTATATCTCCGGCAGGTTCCTGCCGGATAAGGCCATTGATTTAATTGATGAGGCAGGTTCACGCGCCCGGTTAAATGTGCTCATTGTCCCTCCGGATATCAAGAAATGGGAGGAAAAGGTAGAGGCATTAAGAAAAGAGAAAGAGGTATTTATTAAGTCTCAGGATTTTGAAAAGGCAGCCAGTTTAAGGGACCAGGAGAGGCAGACGCGCCAGGAATTAGAGCAATTAAATAAGGAATGGTCGCAGGCAAAAGACAAAATGCGTCCAGAGGTAGGCGAAGAGGAGATTGGCAAAATTGTCTCGCAATGGACAGGCATACCCATATTCAGGCTGGAAGAAAAAGAAAGCGAAAAATTATTAAAGATAGAAGAGGAATTGCATAAGCGCGTGGTCGGCCAGGATGAGCCGATATCCGCCATTGCCCATGCGGTGCGGCGTTCGCGCGCAGGCATTAAAGACCCCAAAAGGCCGATCGGTTCATTTATATTTTTAGGCCCCACCGGAGTAGGCAAGACCCTTCTGGCGCGGGTATTGGCGGAGTTTATGTTTGGTGATGAAGACGCGCTTTTACAGTTGGACATGTCCGAATATATGGAAAAATTCAATGTCTCCCGGCTGATCGGCGCTCCGCCGGGATATGTGGGATATGAAGAAGGCGGACAACTTACGGAGAGGGTAAGGCGCCGGCCTTATTCGGTTATCCTTTTAGATGAAATAGAAAAGGCGCATCCGGATGTATTCAATTTGCTGCTGCAGGTTTTTGAAGACGGCCGGCTTACCGATAGTTTCGGCAGAAAAGTGGATTTTAGAAATACCGTGGTGATTATGACTTCTAATGTGGGCGCAGAATTAATTCGTAAAACCGGTTCGTTAGGATTTAAAGACCAGAAAGAAGAGATTTCCTATCAGGAAATGAAAGAGAAATTACTGGAAGAGGTGAAGCGTACCTTTAAGCCGGAATTTTTAAACCGTATAGATGATATTATTGTTTTTCGGCAATTAGTAAAAGAGGATTTGCAGCGCATTATAGATATTGAAATAGGTTTTGTCACCCAACGGTTAAAAGAGCAAAATATAACTTTAGAGGTAACACAAGAGGCAAAGGATTTTCTGATTGAAAAAGGCTTTGACCCGGTGTTTGGGGCCAGGCCTTTAAAAAGAACCATCCAGAGATTTTTAGAAGACCCGCTAGCGTCGGAAATAATCTCTAAGAAATTTAAAGAAGGCACAAAGGTTAATGCTGTCTTGAAGAACCAAGAACTGATTTTTGCATGAAAAACTTATTGATCGTTATAGGTAAACAGGCAATCTCATTTTTATATTTTGTAGGGGGCTTAAGCACTTTGGCCTTTCAGTCTTTTTACTGGACATTCCGGCCGCCGTTTAAAAGGGATCCGGTCTTTGAGCAGGCTAAAAAAACCGGTTATGATAGCTTGCCCCTGGTTTCTTTAATCGGATTATTTATCGGTGTGATCTTGGCATTACAGACTGCGGTATTGATGCAGCGCTTGGGCTCTGAGATGTACATTGCCAGTATCGTGGCCCTTTCTTTAGTCAGAGAATTGGGCCCGGTGATCACGGCACTGGTAGTTGCCGGAAGGGTGGGCGCGGCCATTACCGCAGAGATTGGTTCCATGCAGGTCACCGAACAGATCGATGCCTTGGAAACCCTGGCCACCAATCCCATTAAGTATTTAGTCGTGCCCCGTCTTTTGGCTTTAAGTTTAATGCTGCCGCTACTCACTTTATATGCCGATATAATCGGCATAATCGGCGGCTGGTTTATCTGTGTATTTAAGTTGGGCATAACTTCCAGCCTCTATTTGAATATTACCTTTGATGCCCTGCTTTTTAAGGATGTATTCAGCGGTTTGTTTAAAACAGTAATCTTTGGCATGATTATAGCTTTTGTAAGTTGCTATGAGGGTTTTAATGTTGAAGGAGGAGCAGAGGGCGTAGGCATGGCGACTACGCGGGCCGTAGTGAACATGTTTATTTTTATTATCACTGCGGATTGCTTCTTTACCGCCCTGTTTTATTTTATCTTCCCATGATCGAACTAAAGAATATTAGCAAATCATTTGATACGCATAAGGTCTTGGATGATTTAAATCTTTCAATAGAAAAAGGACAGACCAAGGTGATTATCGGCCGTTCCGGATGCGGGAAAAGCGTATTATTAAAACATATCGTGGGTTTATTAAAACCTGATAGCGGCCGGGTTTTTATTGACGGCCAAGAGATTACCAATTTGAAAGAAAAAGAATTGGATAAATTTAGGATGAGAATAGGTATGGTTTTTCAGGGAGGGGCGCTCTTTGATTCTATGACTGTAGGCGAGAATGTGGGTTTTGGCCTGATTGAGCATAGCCACCAAATATCCAGAAAAGAATTATTAGAAAGGACAGAGGAAGCATTGTGTATGGTAAATTTATGCGGCATCCAGAATTTAATGCCTTCAGAATTAAGCGGCGGGATGAAGAAACGCGTGGCCTTGGCCAGGGCATTATGCATTAGGCCGGAGATTATACTTTATGACGAACCGACTACCGGCGTAGACCCGATTA
>MHGW01000034.1 GCA_001805765.1 Omnitrophica WOR_2 bacterium RIFCSPLOWO2_01_FULL_41_12
GGAGGCGATGCGACCCAAATTCTTCCTAAGTTGCCGCACAGACCTCTCTTGCAGCAGATAGGCCACGTCTTAGATGCCGCAGAGGCAATTAACTCACGTAATGCTTTCTCTATTGCTCAATATTTGAACGAGGCAGAAAATTTTGTACCACTCGATGTTGCGCAAGTACAAAGAATTTTAAATGCAGAAGATAATGCATTTCGTGGCGTACCCAATGTTCCAAATACGCGCGTTACAATTACTGATGCTCTAGCATGCTTAGAAATTGAAATGGTACGTGATGCTCAAATTAATTTTATTATGGAGGGTACAGAGGTAACCGCTGAAGCTATTGATATATATTTTATTGAGAAAAATCTTATTGTACCGTGGGAAACAGCTCTGGGCACAAAGCGTATCAATGCTATTTTAGGAGTTTCCCATGATTTGAGCCAAGCCAAACAAGTCAAAGTAGTTTTAGCAACTCAAATTTATCTTAATAAAATTCAGTTTGCGTATCCCAATAACCGTGCGTTGGCTATTGCTATTCGTGAAGTGCTTCTTGGAGTTAAATTTAAATTCCTATCTAAAGCCGATCAAAATTTAAGTGTAGAAAATATTTTACAAATTTTAGATATGAAAGAAACTTTAGAGAGAGAGGGTGGGGTTATCAGTATCAAGGCGATTTCTGAGCGCGTATCGAAGTTGCGTCACTCGGGTGCCGTGGGTACGTCTGGTTCTCAACCGGGTGATGCAGGAATAAAACATACAGAATTTGATATGACTGGGCTAGAAGTAACTGGTGACGGAGAGAGTGCTATGCCGATGCCAACAGTTGGAGACGTTTTAAGAAGTAAAATATGTCAGGCGGGTCAAAGAGCTCTCAAGGCCATAGGCCTTCGCAGAGGTGAACCTGCTGCAGTAGAAGATCCCTGGAAGGGCCGGGAAAAAGAACGTGCGTTCTTGCGGGAGCATATTGTAGGACGGGGGATAAGAAGATGAGTACTTGTCGTTTGGTGATTTTTGTTGTCCTTTTCATGTTTTCTTCCTTAGTTTTTGCAGCCAGCAGTTCAATACCAATGCCAGAGGGCAGCGGAAAACAAAGACTTTTTCTCAGTGAACAAACAGTTCAATTTATTAATCGTGCTGCGGGACAAATTCGAACAATAGAGGGTGACAACATTGAGCTTGCTGATCTCGTCAGATTAGTTTCAAGACTTCTTAATAATGACAGATCCTCGGTTTGTATTTCTGAAGAACTCCTCAAAGTCATTTTAGAAGCTGAGCAAACACTACCTCCAGAACGTTCTTTATCTGATATTGTAGACAGTGCCGAAAAATTATTGGTCGATAAAGCGCTGCAAATCCAATTAGAAGAAGGAAATAAATTACAACCACAAGAAATGAGAGCCGATTTTATACATAGATTAATTATTCCGTTTGAATCTTCAAGGCTAACCATTGAACGTATTGCTGTCGAGATTGCTGGTGAAATACTACCTCCTGCGGCACAGGCTCAAGATCAAGGTGTTATGCCACTAAGAGTGCAGGTTAATAAAATTTTGGCTGCTGAAAGAGAAATAGGTGGCACGGATATAGAAAAAATAGTTGCACACGTAAATCGTAACTCTAGTTTTTCTCCTGTTTCAAAGGATCAAGTAGTCACCATTATCTATGCACAGAATCTTATTCAGGGATTTATTTCAACACCGACAGTTGAAGATATCATGACACACACTGAAATTCGCATGGTACAAGATGCACGCATTAGCTTTATTTTAGAGAATCAAGATGTGATACCAGAGGCCTTGCGACATTATTTTATTGAAAATAAACAGATTCCTGAAAATGATACAGCTTTAGAGCTGAAGTGCATCGATAGTATTCTAGGGCGTTCTTTTCTTCTCAATCCGGGACAGCAAGTTTTGGCTGTATTGGCCATACGAGTGGCACTCATGAAAACAGGCTTTAATTCATTCGATCAGCGGGCTTGGGCTTATGCTATTCGAGAAGCCTTGCAGGGACAGCGATTCAGATTTGTGTTTTCCAGTGAGAACGACTTATCCGTTGAAAAAATTAAAAATATTTTGGACATAAGGCTCACGTTAGAACAAGAAGGGACTGAGAATGATATAGTTCAAAATATTATCGATAGACTTTTAATTGCAGAAGAAGCCGCTAAGGAAACCCGTCCGTCACCGCGTGCAAGAGGTGGTGGAGGTGGTATCGGCTTTTCAATGCAGGGTGTCGTTGTAAATGGCGATGGCACAATTACTATGCCCATGCCTACAGTTGGTGATGTTTTAAGAAGTAAACTATGTCGAGCGGGTCAACGTGCCCTAAAGGCCATAGGCCTTCGCAGAGGTGAACCTGCTGCAGTAGAAGATCCCTGGAAGGGTCGGGAAAAAGAACGTGCGTTCTTGCGGGAGCATATTGTAGGACGGGGGATAAGAAGATGAGTACTTGTCATTCAACCCCTCGCAACGACAGAATAGCGGAATATAAGGAGTTTAAATAAGTTATGAAAAGAATAACAATGTCATCCCTGCGAATGCAGGGATCTTGGTTTTTTCTGATAGCATTTTTTATGTTTTCTTCTCTATCTTATGCATACGTCACAACAGGCCTTAGTGGTGCTGGTGTTGCAGACGGTGAGGGTGGAGATAAACGGCCATCCCAATATTTGTCTACAGAACTTGTTATGGCTGTTCTCCAGGCTAAAACAGAGGTTGAACAAGAATTACAAGATCGAGAATCACAAAGCATAGAGCGGCTTGTGATAGATATCCATGAACGTCTCAGTAGTGGAAAAACAAATATTAGCGTTGCATACGTTCTTATAAGAGCGATCTTAGAAGTCAGCGCCACCATGTCTATATCTGATGGTGCCTCTGCTATTGTACGTGCTGTTGAAGTTTATTTTGTTCGTCAATATCAAATTATGCGTATAGGTTTTGCTCCTCAGGCGACAGAGTGTAGGGTCAATTGCGTTTTTGCTGGGATTATTGGTGAGAGCTCACTTGAACTTTCAGCTGAAAGAATAAGTGATATTCTTTATAACACAAAACCAGAACTTTCACTTATTCAGCTTATCCAGGCTGTTATATCATATAAAAATCAATTTCCTCCATTAGAGGCTCAAGATATTGAAGCAAAATTAAAAGAGCCCACTAACCGACTTATTGATCCTTCTGAGACACGGGTATTAGAAATTGGTAGAATACTAGATATTTTAAAACAATTCTCTCATGTGACACCTGCAGACATTTTAAGAATATTTACTACTGCTTCTTCCCTGAGAAGCAGCGCCGTTATGATGAGATCACTTGATGAAATTGGAAGACGGCCTCACAAAAGAGCTCCACTTTCTCATAGATTAAGTCTCGCAGAGCAGGTTTTGGCAGTCGTTAAGGTGTTGTCTGAAAAAGGCGAGCCCTTAAGTGCAAAAGAAATTAGAGAACATCTTAGAAGAGGAACCATTTCAAGAACAGATAGAACTCTGAACAAAAATAGGATTGAAGTCCTTTTAAAGGTTATTGAGTGTTTAAAAGGGGGACAAGGGGTTCAAACAGTTAAAGATTTAAGCATTGCAGATATTTATAGATATTGTGTTGTAGGGCTTATCGAAACTGAGCCTTCAACAGGTTCCACATATGGAACGGTGCTTCGAGAAGGAAAAGAATTTGATGATGCACGTTCATTTTTTGTGCGAAGAATAACACAAAGACGAATTTATGGTGCTTTTGGGCAGACATTAAATGAAGGAGCTCCTGACTTGATAGCTCCAGAAAATCTTGTCGCATTGCTCTCTGCGCCTCGAGAAGTACGTCCCAGTCTTGTGTGGATTCCGGAGCTTATACGACAAGAAGCAGCGCGCCAGGGAATGCCAGTCAATCCCAAATTAAAATCTGCTTTTACGAGTCATGAAGTTGTTTTATCTGTTCTTGCGGCTGAAAGAATTTTAAAGGCGGAACAATTTATAGAAGATACGACTCCACAAATTGAAGAAGCTCATAACATTGTAAGTTTTTTAAGAGAGCCAGGTATTCAAATGGATGTAAAACTTGATGTTGTGGTTAATGTTCTAGCAGCCCGTGCAAGACAATCACAAGAACTTGTTTTAGCTCAATTGGTTGAAGAGTTTGAAATGATCATGATTCAAGAGGCCAAGATTGAGTCATTAAATAGAAATCAGTCACCAAGTAGGAGATTGATTTTTGAAATACTAAATGAACGAGGTATTGCTGTAACCGAAGGAGCAGTTGAAGAACATTTTGATCAGCTTATTCTTAGTCGCGAGCCTCATTTAACACCGTTACAACAAGTTAAAACCGTTATGGCAGCTCAAAGCTTTTTTATACAAGGAGCAGGAAAGCCGGTAGCCACAGAGCATGATACAGTCTATGTCATTTATCATGCACTGTGTGGAGATCAAATAAAACTAATAGTGCTACAACAAGATCATACTTCTTTATCTCCAGTACGTATCAAGAGAATATTGGATTTGGCAGCTAGCGACTCAAGAACACCAGAGGAGGTTTTATTCCAATTACAACTTGAAGACATATTAATAGTGCGCAGTGAAAGGGGAGCGAGATCTTCTAAGGCAATACGTAGTGGACTTATTACAGATGGTTTTATGAGTAGGGAAGACGTTTTGAGTCTTGGTGAAATAGAAAGAATTGTTCAAGCAATCGATAGAGTTCAAGCAGATGTCGCTGTCCAATCAGTTGGGGCAAGAGAGCAACTCAACCTTTCTCCTGATGCAGCATCAGAAACACAAGAACGGGGTGCTATGAGACCGATAGTTAGCCCAGATGGTGCAGTTGGCTCAAGCTTAGAAATTTCAATCGGAGAAGTTGATATAGGTAGAGCAGCACAGCGAGGTTTAAGAGCTGCAGGCGTGCGCATACAAGGAGAAAAAGCGACCACTACAGATGAGCCTGGTAAAGAGGGCGGTGGTAGCACTTTTGTAGAGAGAGTTATGAGAGAAATTCGTATTGGCCGTGTAGGCCGTATACGAGGCGAGGTCAGGGGAAAATAATTTTTATGAGTACCTGTCGTTTGATGACTTTTGTTATCCTTTTTAGTTTTTCTTGTTTCGCTGAGAATCCGAGTCCAGTCTTGTCTTTCACAGATCAAGTTTATGAAGTGTATTACATAGAAAGTCTGGTTTTGGGTCAAAGAAAATATATTTCTAGTAAATATCGTGAGGGGACAGGTGAGACCCAAGCCAGAATGATTCGATTTAGAACAAATAAAATGGATATTGCAGATATCAGCACTATTTTAGAAGTGCGAGTTGTATTGGCTGACGGAAAGCTTCCTTGGGAAGTACAACAGCTTCTTGTAACTTGCCAGCTTGAAATAGAGGCAATTCGTAATGCTCAACTTGCGATTGCACAAGAAGATATAAGTTTGAAAAACGATCCTCAAATTCTTCAAGATTTTATGATTGCTCGTCGTGTTATTCCAAATGAACGGGCATTGCCGGTAGAACGTATTCAGAGAATAATTTCTTTCCCGGAAGATCATCCCACACTCAGCTCAATTAAAGTATTGCAAAGAGAGAGACTACTTCATCCGATTGCTACTTACTCTGTTAGCAAAGATGGCATACTAGATGTAAAAGTACCTGAGGCATCAATATCTCTTGTGACCGCTATTCGAAGAGCAATAGAAGGGGATTCTGGTGTAGGGCGAGAGATGCGTGCAGCGGAAGCACGCGATGCCGATGCCTCACGAGCTGAAGGCCCGCGAGAAGGCGGAAGATTTAAAGGCTTAAGACGCGTCCGCACAGTTCGATAGAATTTCTTTTTCTTGTCATCATTTAAAATTTTAAGAAGAGACGTTGTTTATACCCATAAGTTGTTGTAATATAAACAACGAGATTGCTTCGGTTAAAGCCTTGCAATGACGGGAAAATATGTCCAAACAAGTTAATATTGAGCTGCCTGATGGGTCGAAAAAAAAATATCCTGCCGGGATTACAGCACAAAAAATTGTTGAAGACATAGGCCCTGGACTTGCGAAAGCTGCCCTAGGAGCGCTTGTTAATGAAGTTATTTTAGACCTTCAAACGCCCATTCAAACTGACTCTCAAGTTAAGATCTTAACTGAAAAAGATAAAGAAACACTTGAGATATTAAGGCACTCTACCACGCACGTTATGGCGCAGGCTATTAAGCGTATTTATAAAGACCAGGTTGAAATTACCATTGGCCCCGTCATTGAAAACGGTTATTTCTACGATTTTTCGTTTAAAAAACCTATATCCGTTGAAGACCTCCAGAAAATTGAAAATGAAATGCAAAAAGTTGTGAAAGAAAATTTCCCTATCACACGGCGAGTTATGG
>MHGW01000035.1:0-1474 GCA_001805765.1 Omnitrophica WOR_2 bacterium RIFCSPLOWO2_01_FULL_41_12
AAGGTAGTTAGAGTCGAAAGATAACCCCCCTCCCGCCCGCTTCTAATTATCCCTACCCTTTTTCCTTCAATTCCACACTGATAATTTTTCTTCAAAAACGGGGTCAGAATTATTTTTAGTTAGACCATTATTCTTTAAGCCACAAGAAATCAGGGACGTTCCCTAAGGTGACACCCTTCATCTACGTAACATATTAAGTTTATAGCTAGTTAGAAAATTCCCTGTTAGATTCCCCCTCCTCATCCGTCTATTATAATAGGAAGGGAGGGGGATTTTTATGCCCAGGCAGGCCAGGCAGTTAGTAGATGGAGGCTATTATCACATTATTACCAGAGGCATTGATAGAAGAAGATTGTTTAGGTATTTCAAAGATTATCAATTCTTCCTAGAAGTCATCACTAAGTACTTGTCTAAGTTTAAAGTAGCTATCTTACACTATTGCCTGATGTCAAACCATGTACATCTGTTAGTTAAAGTAGAAAGAAAGGACGATCTTCCTAAGTTTATGCAAGGAATCTTACAGGTATATGCTAGTTACTTCAGAAAGAAATATAAATCCGTAGGATTTGTCTTTCAGAATCGCTATAAAAGTAGGTTAATTGATAATGATAACTATCTTATTGAATGCGGCCGTTACATTGAAAGAAATCCCTTAAGGGAAAATATCATAACTGATCTTTCTACTTATCGCTGGAGCAGTTTTTTGTTCTATGCAGAGTCAAACAAAGATGGTATAATTAAAAATGCAAATCCATTATATTTAGAACTTGCCCAAACAGAAAAACAACGCCAAGAACACTATAGAGATTACGTCTGTATAAGCAGGCCTTACGAAGATATTATAGATAAAGCACTTAGAATAAACTAAGGTGTCCCTTTGGGGAACGTCCCTAGCTTCTCGATAAGCTTACTTCTTGACTCGAGGACACTTCTGTTGTAACCTATTACTAGTATTAAAGTAAATCAGAAACGGTCTTTTGGTTGTTGATAAGTAATTTATATTTTGCGTAAGATGAACACGAATAAATTCATAGCAAGAAAAGGTTTGATTTTACTAGGTATTACTGTAATTTTTTTATTAACAGTTATTTTCGTAAAAACTGGTAAGCAAAACGGACCATTTAAAAGATATTACAAAAGTGGCCAGTTGCTTTTCGAAGCTACTCGTAAGAATGGCAAGCTAGACGGACCATTTAAAAGATATTACAAAAGTGGTCAGTTGCTTTTCGAAGTGACTTACAAGGATGACAATCCAAATGGACTATACAGGAAATACTACGAAAATGGAAAGTTGCAAGAAGAGGGGGTTTATAAGAACGGCAAGACAGAAGGATTAAATAAAGGGTATTATGAAAGTGGCCGACTGCAATTCGAAGGGTATCTTAAATATAATAATCCCGATGGACAGTATAAAACGTATTACGAAAACGGACAATTGCAAGAAGAGGGAGCTTACGAGGATGGCAAGTTAGAT
>MHGW01000035.1:1488-5942 GCA_001805765.1 Omnitrophica WOR_2 bacterium RIFCSPLOWO2_01_FULL_41_12
GTATTACCAAAATGGACAATTACAAGAAGAAATAACTTACAAAGACGGCAAACCAGAAGGATTAGCCAGGAAGTATTACGAAAATGGAAAGTTGCAGGTTGAAGCAACTTCAAAGAATGGTAAGGCTGAGGGGCTAGCCAGGAAATACTACGAAAATGGAAAGTTGCAAGAAAAAAGGGCTTTTAAAGACGGCAAGCTAGAAGGGTCATATAAAACGTATTACGAAAACGGACAATTGCAAGAAGAGGGAGCTTACAAGGATGGCAAGTTAGATGGGATAGCTAGAAAGTATTACGAGAATGGCAAGCTGCAAGGCGAAGCGATTTTTAAAGACGGTAAACCAGAGGGCAATATCAAGCCCTGAAAGGAGGGTGAATGAAATTGTATAAAGCATTAAAACCTGTTATAGCTATTATTTTATGTATATCAATTGCGGGGTGTGCAACTATGTTCCATGGAGCTACTCAGATGGTAAGTATAAGAAGTAACGTAGATGATGCCAAATTGTATGTGAATGAAGCCTATGTAGGCAAAGGTAGTGGCGTAGCAACATTTCACAAAAATAAAAGCTACACGATCGTAGCTAGAAAAGAAGGGTGTTCCGATGGCGTTGCTCTTCCAACAAAATCATTCGATGCGGTTACTTTGTTAGGAATTTTAATTGATTGGGGGATAATTTCAATTTTAATTATTGATGGAGCCTGTACAGGTGCTTGGACGCAATTTGATCAAACAAGCTATGTAGTCGATCCCCAGTGTCCGGATAAAAAATAAGAGTTGTAAGTAAATAGGGATCGGTTCCAAAATAGGGGACGGTTCTATTTATTAAGATTTTTTAGTTAGATTTTCCCTCTTTCTGTATCTATTGATATTGGAAAGCAGAAGGAGGGATTTTTTTATGCATAGATAACCTTGAAAAGGATAATGTCAGATTACAGCGGGTGACTGCCGAGACGAAGACCTTGCCGCCCGCATCCGCCGAAGGCGGAGAGGACGGCAAGGTGGCTCGGCAGTCAGGACCCGCTGGTCATCTTAGGTAAAAATTTCTTGTCTGTAATTATCTATTATGATAATATGATAGTATTCAGAATCGTCCTCTTTATTCGAACCGTCCCTTTATTTTAATGATAAATTTAAAAATAGAATCACAAATGATTAGCTTGTTATCAGTTTTTATGATTATTGGTTGTGCTACTGTTAACCAAGCTACTATCAACCAAGCTAAAACTCCAGATTACGAATCTCGCAGACGCTATGTTCATGTAAAACATCTCAAGCTATCCTCGCAAATAATGCAAGCCATTCTTCAGGGTAGGGTAATAGAAGGTATGACAAAAAAAGATGTATTGGCAACGTGGGGAAAACCGAGCCAGGTATATGGTGAAGAATGGTATTATGACCTAACTATTAACTCTTTTGTATTAATAAAATATGTGAGGTTCGGTATTAATGGCGTTGTAAATTACGTTGATGAAAGACGATAATAGGGGAAGGTTCTATTTATAAGGAGCATTAAAATGGCAAAACTATTGATTGTGGATGATGAAACGGATGTGCGGGAATTTGCCGCGAATTTTTTTCGCAAGCGTAAAATTGAAGTCAGCACTGCTTCCTCCGGCGAAGAAGCATTAAGTATAATAGACAAAGAAAAGCCGAACTTAGTCTTATTGGATATTAGAATGGAAGGGATTGATGGCATTGAAACCTTAAGAAGGATTAAAGAAAACAATAAAGAGATTAAGGTGATTATGGTCACCGGTAAAAAACCTGATGAGGAGGAGAGCGTTCAGAAATGCCGTGAATACGGCGCTTTAAATTATATCCATAAGCCATTGGAATTAGAAGACTTAGAAAGAGTAGTCTTATCAGAGTTGCAAAAAACCTAAATTAAATATGTCGCTTGATTATAAAAGGGAACTGGAGAGCGCGGCAAAAAATATGATCCTGGTGCATGAGCCGGATGTCTTAATGCAAATGATTGTGCGTATGATTGTGCACAAAGTAAAGGTGAGGCATGCCGGTATATTATTGTACGATGAAGATAAGGATACCTACATCCTGACTGTTTCGCGGGGCTCCGTTGGCTTAAAAATTCCTAAAGGCTTTGCCCGGATGGATAGCGATAATCCGCTCATCCGCTTATTTAGAGGGCGCGTAGATAAAAAGATTTTTCATAATGGCGCTTTGGTTTACCCGGTAGCGAAAAAAATGTTACATAAAAATATCTCGGGCGATACCAAGCAATTACTAAAGGCCGCTTTATATCAAATGGAAATATTTGAAACCGTTGCCTGCATCCCTAGCTATTTTAGGCAAGATTTATTAGGCATATTGCTTTTGGGAAGCAAAAGGAATGACCGTAAATTTGCTAAAGATGAACTGAATTTCTTTGTGGCTTTGGCCTCGGATGTGGCTATGGCGATCAGGAATGCCCGGCTTTTTAGGGAATTAGAATTAGAACTGGATAAAAAGAAACGGCTTTTTATCCATACTACGGTGGCCCTGGCTGCGGCCATTGATGCCAAAGACCACTACACCCACGGCCATACTAGCCGCGTAGTACATTTAAGCCTGGAGATCGCCAAGAAACTGATGCAGAAAAATAAAAGCGTTTTTGATGAAAAATTTTTAGAAAACCTGCATATTGCCGGGCTCTTGCATGACATTGGAAAAATCGCCATTCCTGAATCCATCCTGAATAAAGAAGGCCCGTTAAATGACGAAGAGAAAAAGCGGATGGAGGAACACCCGCTGCGGGGCGTAACTATCCTTGAGCCGATAAAGGAATTAGAAGACGCTGTCTTAGGCGTAAAATACCACCATGAAAAATACGATGGCTCAGGTTATCCTGAAGGATTAAAAGGAGATAAAATTCCCCTGATTGCCTCCATAATCTCTGTAGCCGATACCTTTGATGCCATAATCACAAACCGGCCTTATCACCAGGCGTTATCTAAAAAAGAGGCAGTAGAAGAGATCGAACGTGTCAGCGGTAAACAACTCCATCCCCAGGTTGCCACTGCCTTACTGGAACTCTTTCGGGAAGGTAAAATCTAAATTTATGCTTTCTAAGCGCGTCATCTTAATGTATATATCGGAAGTTTCGGGCCACCATAGCGCAACCATTGCTATTGAAAAAGCCCTCAAAATTCTCCAGCCCAATACCCAAACCTTAAATATTAACGCCTTTAATTATACTAACCCCATCTCAGAAAAAGTGGTAAACCGGCTCTATCTGGGCGTGATTAAAAGGACGCCCGGCCTCTGGGATTACCTTTATGATAACCCTACCGTAGTAAAAAATTTAGAAAAAATCAAGGAAAGCATCCATAAATTTAATTCCCCTAAACTAAAAAGGCTTTTTGAAAAATTTAAGCCGGATGCGGTGATTTGCACGCAGGCATTTCCCTGCGGAATGGTGGCGGATTTTAAAAGAACCTATAATTCCCCTATTCCCCTCATCGCCGTGCTCACCGATTACATACCGCACTCCTACTGGATTTATGATCTGGTGGATTATTACATCACCCCTTCGGAAGAGGTGTCTTTGCGTTTGATAAAAAAGGGCATTGGCTCCCAGAAAATAAAAATTATGGGGATTCCTTTTGACCCTCAATTCAATGAAGATATTTACCCGGAGTCGGTTTTTCAGAAGTTAGGTTTACAGCCGAATGTGACTACTATATTAATTATGGGCGGAGGCCAGGGCTTAGGCCCTATAAAAACCATTGTCCGGTCTTTAGAAAAAATAAAACCGGGGCTTCAAGAAATAGTAGTCTGCGGAATTAACTCTAAGCTTTACCGTTCTTTAAAGAGAAAAATAAAGAAATATAAAAAAAAGATATTACTTTTTAAATACCTGGATAATGTTCATGAATTGATGGGTATCTCGGATATTATTATCACCAAGCCCGGCGGGATCACTACTGCTGAGGCCTTGGCTAAAAAATTAGCCATGATTATTGTCAAGCCCATCCCCGGCCAAGAGGTAAGCAATACCGATTATTTAACCCAAAAAGGCGCAGCCATAAAGATAGGTAAACCAAAGGATGTAGGCCGGGCTGTAGAGGAATTATTAAACCATCCCGCTAAGCTAAAACAGCTGAGAGAGTCTGCGGGATTTATCAGCAAACCCAATGCCAGTTTGGATATCGCAAAATTGATACTGAATGTTTAATTATATTCTTTATAGGATAGGTGAATTTATTGCCTTACACCTGCCCATAAAATTATGTTATAAAATCGCGGTATTTATCTCTGACCTGCGTTATATCTTTGTCTATAAAGACCGCCGGGCAGTCAGAGAAAATTTAAAGGTCATCTTTCCGGAAAAATCCGAAGGGGAAATTAAAAGGATCCGGAGAATGATGTTTAGAAACTTTGCCAAATATTTAGCGGATTTCTTTCGCTTCTCAAAATTGGATATGCAATATCTAAAAAAGAATATCCGTTTA
>MHGW01000036.1 GCA_001805765.1 Omnitrophica WOR_2 bacterium RIFCSPLOWO2_01_FULL_41_12
CTTTGGCTTTGTATTTCTTGCAAAATGAATTTACGGCATTGCTTTTAAAATTTCTAAAATTTGTTTTCACCTCTATCGGCAAAAGAGACGCGCGCAAATCTAAAACAAAATCAACTTCCGCGTGCCTGTGTGTCCGCCAAAAATGTATGCGCTCGCGTCCATATTTTTTTACGAGCTCGGCAAAAACGCTGGTTTCAAACAGATCGCCGCTAATCCTAGCGCTCAGTTCCTTATAGCGCAATACCTGCAACAAACCTGTATCATAAAAAAATATTTTAGGAGCCTTTGACACCTCAACATTGGCGCTATGGCTAAACGGATGGACAAATTTTATAATATACGTGTTCTCTAAAATTGATAGATACTGTTCAACTGTCTGCGCCGCCAAACCTATTGTGCTTGCCGTGGCAGATACGCTTAAAAGCTGTCCGCTCTGTGCCGCCAAAACTTTCAATAAGTTATTAAACTTTTCTATCTCCACAATATTAGCCAAATCTCTTATGTCTTTCCGCACATAAGTGTCAATTATAATCTGCAAATATTTTTCTTTTATTTCTATTGAATCTTGCAAAACAATTTTCGGATATCCGCCATAAAAAACATATTCGCGATACATACGGATGACATCTTCAAAAATCGGCCCTTTGCCAAGTTTAGACACCTGTTCCAAGTTATAGTTAATGTTTTTAAACCTCAAGAACTCGCTGAACGATAAATTAAAAACTTCAAAGTTGACTATCCTGCCAACGAGCGAATCACTAAATTTATTCTTAATATCAAAACTGGACGAACCTGACACAATTAGCTTTAGATACTTATGATGATCTGCCAACAATTTCAAAAAAGACGACGGTTTCTTAAGATTCTGTATCTCATCTATAAAGACAAATAATTTTTTATCCGACCGGCTTAACTCTCCCCAATCAAATCCAGCCCCTTCAAGATAAGATAAAAAATTTTCCACGCCAGCGTCAAGGATGTCTGTTTTTCTTGAATCCTCAAGATCAAAAAAGTATGTTTTTTCACCGGCCGCATTCAGCTGATCTTGCAAATAGAGCATTATGGATGTTTTTCCAACTTGTCTTGCGCCATGTAACACCAAAACATCGTCTATATTGATATACTTCAAAATTTCATCTAAAATATCACGTTTTATCAAGTTTTTTGTCATAAGTGTATGTATTTCTAAACTGCACTTTCATTTTACCATACCTTTATTTCAAAGTCAAGTTTAACTTTACCTTATGATTTTTTTACACCATACTCCCATTTTATCTGGCCTTTTTCTATCACCACACTGCCATTTAACCGCATTTTTACACCTTTTGGCTGTGTTAAGCGGAAAATAAGTTGTAATTGTTGGATTTTTTACGAGAATTGTGGGTTGGTTTGATGGCATAATGTTATCCACTTGACAAATGAATTGATCTACTTTATACTTTAGGTAGTATTACTAGAAAAGAGCACTTCTTAATGGTTTCGTCCTTAAGCGGTGCTTTTTTTATACTCTAGCTTTCCGCGCAAATTTTCCATAAAAAATATTTTCTCTTTTGCGTGTTGTCTCAACAGTCCGGAGCACCTTTTGTAATTCGGGCTTAATACTGCCAATAATTTCCTTTTTCCGTACAGGTATCTAACCAAAGAATAAAAATCGCCGTCGCTTGTTACTACCAATGCCTTATCAAATTTTTCTAATTCTATCATCACCTGAAGCACCAAATCAGCATCAACATTTCCTTTCAAATCACCATTTCCATCAGGAATAGTCGGCTTAAATATTAAAATAAAACCCGCCTCTTGTAATTTATTATACAAGTCTTGATTGCCGCTGACAAAACCAATAAATAAATACGCTCTCTCAATATGATATTTCTCTTTTAAATATCGTCTGAATCTTTTGTAATCTAATTTCCACCCTAAACTCAAAATCCCTAAATGCAGATTCTGACTGTCAATAAACGCGTAATTGTTTCCTATTTTTGGCATATGGTCGGATTTTTGACGAGAATTGTGGGTTTGGTGGGCATACCGGCACAATCTTACCGAATTTATTTACTAATCAACCTTAATCAAATTCTATATCTGGATTCGTAGATAAATATTTTAATTTCTTCCTCGCTTCCTCTTCTGCCTGCTTCCAAACACTTTCTTCTATACCAAATCTAAACCACGGAGTGTACCAGCTGTCCGGTAATTTTTTATTAAATTTAACTTTTCCTTCTCGTTCATCAAAATATATAATTGGTCCGTAATCAAAAGAAGGGAACACTTCTGAATACAAATCGCTTAGACGCGCCACCCGGCTCAAAAACGGCTCATCTTCCCACGGCACAGACTCAAAAGCGGTTATAAGTTTTGCCTTTGTCAACGCCGGCCGATCAAACAATTTAAAATGTTCTCTTAATTCTTCCGTATCTTTGTCGCTAATATCTTGCCGCACAATTTTTTTCCAATCATATTTATCCGATAAAATCTGTTCTTCGGTGAGTATCCCGCGATAATCCACGAAATCGCAATCACGCAAATGGATATATAAATACAATAACTTCTGCAATAACGGCTTCAAACCAAGCGGCCATTTATGCTCGGCAATGGCTTGATTAATATACAAATCATGTTCAGCAACATCACGACCATCGCCTTTGGCGAAAGACAAAAATCCCTTAATGAATCCGCCGACTGTTGTTTGGTCTTCACCAACATGAATAAGCTGCGCGCTATAACGCAAAAGTTCGGAGAAACTACCAGAATTAATAATATAATCAGTTAACAAGGGCCGACCGGCTAAATACTCCTGCAATTCTTTTTCAATCAAGACCCCAAAACACAGCGCTTCCCACAGATACCATTCCATGGCTCTGGCCTGCCGCCATTCGTTCAACTCGTTAAAATTACCCAGAGATAAATGCAAAAGTACGATAAACAACAGGTGGTCCGCTTCAAACTCAAAAATGTTTTTATCTGCTTGTTTAGCATTAACATATAAAAATTTACCTGCCCAAGTCAATGCTTCTCCATCGTGATTATGCACGGCTTGACCCAAAATCCGTAATACCGGCACCCAATCAACAACCGGAACGTCTGGCTCCTTTTCTAAACCAGCAAGTTGTACTGACCCACCCAGCGGCGAATAATAAAGAAGAGCGGCCGCTATCAACCTAAGCTGTGGTTTTAATTTTTCATATAGCTCCGCCACCACTGTTAGCTGTTGGCTAATTTTTAACTGTACCGCGTCCGTTCGACTGAACACTTTGGCAGACATCAATTCTATTCCCTGTTTATCCAATTCCAACAGCGCGCCTAATGCTTTCCATGATTCAATGGTGGCAGACGCAGTTTGACCGATTACTCCTCTCTGACTACTCTCAAAGACGACTACAGCCTCGTCAATTTTATCACGCAGAATAGCGACTACCTCCCAATTTATCTGCTCAAGCATGGCCACAAAAAAAGCATCGCGTTTGTCGGAAACTGGTTGAGAAAAATCAAAACGCGACATCTCTTCTTGTAAATCCGCCAGCCATTGCCAAACCGATTCGTTTTTCCAAGCAGTGCCAAAAAACTCCTCGGCTGATGATACAGCCAAAATGATACTTCCCAATCTTTTTTGCCACTCAGCTGTCGTGGCCGGTACAAAATATTGAGGTAACATAGTCAATTGCCTAATTATTATTCTCCTCTTCTTTTTCCTTCACTTGCCCTTGCAAGCGAACGCCTTATACGCTCTGGGTTAAACCGATAGGAAGAATCTTGATTTACCCAAGCCACTAATTCTTCAACATTGTTTATGTTTTCACCGCAAATATTCATATTAAGGTTGCCCTTCATACCATCATCAAACGATAAACCGCTTCGCTCGGCAAGTGAACCAAACAGGGCAGCAGGGTTATTCTGTAAAAATGCGGCGTAATTACCACGGAGTCGCTTTTCGACTTCTTTTTTGCGCTGATCTTTGTCAATAATATGTTTAAAAGTGCTTCTGAAATATGCTGAATCATCGTCGCCTATTTTTGTTCTTCCATTTTCATCCTGACGTATTGTCTCTCCAGCGGCCATACCGGCGATGTGATCTTTATTTCTGCCATCAACTTTAGCGAATTCGCGCTGATTAGACAATCCAGCAAATGTTTCTCTGATTGCGTCATCGCATTCTTCACTCGCTGTATAATCTATTGTTCCAAAATCTTCCTGCATTTGACCTATGCTGTGGGTTTTTAAACGAGATAAACGTTGGTCAAGACCCAATTTACGCCACTCGCCCAACACAAACTCCTTGCCTTTGTGGCCCAAGTTACCGCGTAACATTCCTTCATTCATATCATAATAAGTGTGTCCGCCGTCATCAATGTGGCCAGTGTTCATCGCCAAATTTTTAAAGTCTGCCAACATCTCAAATGCTTCCGTAAATTCATCCATAGACTTCATAAATGTCGCAGCGGCCATCTTTGCACCATCCGCCATTCCCGCCACTGGTTCAATAAATTTTTCTGTATAAGCCATAAGTTGTTCAATGCTGGCGTCTACCGCGGCAGTGGCTCTGACATCACCTTCTCCTGCCTTTTCTATTTGCTCATCTGTTATCATCCCGGCTTCCTTCGCTACCCGCATTCTTGAGAGTTTGTCTGCGCCAGGACCGACTATGTTTGCATAATTGCTATGTGCTATCTCTGCCAATTGTTTGTTTGCTTCGCCGTAACCTTCGTCTGTACTCTCCATACGCCACAAAACAGCTTCTTCAGCTTGCATTTGTTTCCTATCCCCTCCCATGCCAATCAATTTTTGTACTTGCGCGGTTCGATCAGCCCCAGAACGATTATCTTTTGGATCCCAATGTAACTTGTTAATAAATATTTCTTCCAACGCTTCCGCCTCTTCTCTTTTTTCCCCGGTCAGAGTTTTCTTGCTGGTCGCCATCTTTGCAACCCGAGCTAATAAATCATCCATCCAGCCATTAGACGTAAGATGTTTGACATGGGCCATCATCTGCGCTTTTTGGTCGGTGGTAATCTCTTTACCTTGTTTTTGCAATTTAAAAAATTGACCTAGTGTTCCCATGGCGTTTACCACTGACTGCTCGCGCTCCACCCCCTGCAATCTTTCCGTCTGTTTTTTTACCCAATCTTTAAAAGCAGAAGCTGGAGTTTTAAAATTATACCTCTCCAATGTGAAAATATCCGTGGCGTGATCAGCCGCTTCAGCTTTATTCGCTCCGGTAATGTCTTTGTTGTATTCAGCTATCATCTGCGCTTGCGCCATCTTCGCGCCGACATTTGTCAACGACAACGCTTCTAATGACAGTTTTATACCTTTTGCCTGAGCGCCTTCCAAAGCATCTTTCAATTCTTTCGCTCCTTTTTTGAATAAATCGCCCATTTTTTTATCCTTGATACCGTCAATAAAGGCCTTTGACGCTTCCGCTCCCATCTTTGAAGCTACCTCGGCTGAGAATAGTGAACCATAACTCTCTAACCCAAGAATAATTTTTTTTGCTTCTGTTTCCGATGCCTCTACTCCGGCACCAACCGCGGCAGCTTTCTGGGCTGCCTGTAAATAAGCAATGGCAACGTTACTATTCTTGCGTTCTACCTCTTTTCCGTTCGCCATCACCGGTTCGCCATCCTTGCCTATCAAGAACCCACTATATAAGTCTTCTTCTATTTCTTCCAGTCGCTTACTAACCTCCGTGTCACGATCGCGTTGGTCCATTATTTCTTTCAATTCCTTACTAATTGGTGGTTTTTCTTTACTATCACTGTCACGATAATTTTTTATTTCTTTTTCGTCTGCATCCGGTAGTGTACTACCAGCATCCGCCACTACTTTATCCCAAGCATCACTTGCTTTAATTGTTTTTTCTGTCGCCGCCTTGTAGACATCTCGTTGTTCCGCAATAGTGCGACTGCCGTCTTCCACTCTTTCTGTCTTTTCTAAATCTGTGGCAATTTGAGCTTTTTTTTCTTCTATGGTCCTTTTTGCGTCTTCAACCGCATTTACCGCCTTCTGCCTTTCGTCTTCCAACTTCTTAGCTGCCTTTTCCTCCAAAAGTCCTTTGCTGTTGCCTTGAATTTTCACATCCAGATCTTCTATCTTTTTTTCTTCCGCCACCTTCATCTTTCCAAGTTGAGTTTTGTCCTTGTCAGTCAAAACTCCCTCGGTATCTTTCAACTTTTCACTAATTTTTTCCAATGTTTCTTCCGCTTTATTCTTCTCCTCTTTATCCTCAATCATCTCCGTATATTCTCCGCTTTTCTTTAGTATTTTCAATCCTTTTTCCGCAAATTTAATTTCCTCATTTGCTTTATTTAAATTCGTCTGCGCCAATAGCACATCGGTGTCCGTCTTTAATTTTGCGTCAACAACAACCTGTATCTTAGCCTCTGCGGTTCGCAAGATATTTTTTGCGCCAGCCTCTTCTGCCTCTGCCGCTACTAAATCACTGCTCTTTCGTCCTTCTCGCGCTTCGTCGCTATCTTTGACAGCTTTCTCCATATCAGGCCTCGCCCTTTCTATAATTTTCTTCCGCTCACTGCCTATCAGCGCCTTCCCTTCTTCCTCCCACCTCTGCTGTCTAATCGCAAAACGCGCGGCTTCCCCGGCCAGTGTGGACACCTCTCCTGTGTCTGGATTGAAATAGGCTTTGCCGTCTTTATAACGCGGTCCGTGCATTGCTTTTTCTTTTGCCTCTGCCACTCCTTCGGCGTCTCTATGCTTACTCCTTTCCTCATACGCTTCTAACTCACCATGTCTGCTGCGAGCGCGATTGCCCCATTGCCCGCTGGATTGCATTTTGCCTAACAAATCTTCTGCATATTCCGCTGTATGTTCCGCCGCTTTCAGGTGTTTTTTCCTCCTAGCTGTTCCACCAGCCAAAACTCCCACATTCCAACCAAAAAGTTTACGCATACCCCTGCCCATATAATCTTCTTTAGCCAAGTCACCCTTACCTCCAGCCCCAGTGTACCAGGCATCCTTGGTTCTCGCCCATTTCATCTTTGCGTGTTCGGTCCAAAACTCTCCTCCCAAAGGCATGTGCCACAGCGCGCCTTTCCCAGCCAACTTTACTCCGCGTCCTGTCGCCCCAGCCAACCACCTCCCCGCGGCATAACCGGTCGCGATGGTGGCGACTTTGCCGAAGAAATCTTTAGCCTTGGACGCGACACTGCCGCCGGCAACGTTGAGTTTCTGCACTTCCTGCAAGCCGACGAATAACAATA
>MHGW01000037.1:0-1287 GCA_001805765.1 Omnitrophica WOR_2 bacterium RIFCSPLOWO2_01_FULL_41_12
AAATCCAAAATTTAAAAATCAAAATTCAAAGTTATTTTACTAATATAACTATTTGAAGTCAATATATTTATTGACCGGATTAGATAATGTGTTATTATTTTATTATGGCCATGGAAGTTGGTATAGGACAGAGTACCGAAAAAGAGCCGGTGCAGGCAGCCAAAGAGGCAATTAACCAGGCCAGGCAGAATTTAGGCCAGGAAAAGATTGATTTGGCTATTGTCTTTAGCACCATAGACCTTTCCTACATTAGCCTCTTAAAAGCGATCTCGGGAATTCTAGCTGATGTGCCTGTGGTCGGCTGTAGCGGCGCGGCGATTATCTCTAATGCCGGAATATTTACGCATGGATTAGTTGTAATGCTTTTACGCCTGCCGGAAGGCGCGTATTTTAACACTGCCTATGTAAACAGGATAAAGGATAAAACTGCGTTGGTAGCCGGAGAGGAATTAGCCGATAAATTACTGGAGGGGCTGAAAGGCTGGCGCAGAGATTTGGGCTTAATTTTTTGCGATGGGCTGATAGAAGAAGCCTCAAATTTTCTTTACGGCCTGCAGGAAAGATTAGGCAAAAGCTTCCCCCTCATCGGAGCTTCTGCTTCGGATAACCTGGCCTTCAAAAGAACCTATTTATATTTCAATCAAGAAGTTTTTAGCGACGGCGCCTGCGCCATACTCTGGGGCGGTAAATTAAATTTTAGCCTGGGGATTAAACACGGCTGGAAGCCATTGGGTAAACCCAGGACTATTACTAAATCCCACGCTAATGTGGTAGACCAGATCGATAACCTGCCGGCAGTAAAATTATACGCGGAATATTTGGGTAAAGATACGAAAGAACTAAAAAAATATTTAAAGCACATCTGCGTGCTTTATCCTATAGGGATATACCTTGCCGGAGAAAAGGAATACCTTTTAAGGAATATCCTTTCCATAGAAGATAATGGCGCGCTCATTTTTCAAGGTAATGTCCCCGAAGGAAGCCAAATCAGATTAATGATTGGCACCAAGGAATCCTGCCTCTCTGCAACCCAGCAGGCAGTGGATGAGCTAGGTTTAAAAAGGCAAACCCATAATTTTGTGCTGGTCTTTGACTCTGTTTCCAGATATACGCTCTTAAAGAGAGAAGCCGAGAAAGAACTGGAAATTATCAAAGAAGGGGTAGGTAAAGATACGCCGATAATTGGTTTGTATACTTACGGCGAACAGGCGCCCTTACAGGCCATTAATTATCAAGGCCGGGCGTACTTTCATAACCAGACCATCACTCTTTTACGTATAGGAGGCT
>MHGW01000037.1:1307-1941 GCA_001805765.1 Omnitrophica WOR_2 bacterium RIFCSPLOWO2_01_FULL_41_12
GAATATCTGATTAATTTCTTAGGCCTAGCTAGTATTATCACCATCATTTCGTTAGCCATAGCATTAGCCTCTAAAATGGAGAGGATTAAACAACTGCGGTCCGAGACGGACAATTTAAAGAAATCATTGGATGAGATGGATGAACAGGCTAAACTTATTGTGCGCACCGACTTGGAATTAAATAAAACCCAGGAAGAACTGGATAAAAAGATTGGCGGCCTCTATGCCTTGCAAAGATTATCCCGCGCGATGAGTACCACCTTGGAAGAAAACCAGATTGCCAAAATGATGGAGTCTAGTTCCTTGGAAGATTTAGGGTTCGAAAAAGCCTGCAGCCTCCTTTGGAGCAATACCGGAAAAAAGTTTTCCGCTTTTATAAATATCGGTTATCCCCGCAGTGAAATTAGCGCCATGGAATCAACTTTAAATTCAGAGCAGGGTATGTATTTGGAGCTGATCAAAAGCGCAAAGACCCTATCCTCTATTTCTCTAAAAGAGGATCCCCGGCTTATGGAGAAGATCAGTCGAATTTTTAAGGTTAAATTTTTTGTGCTCTCTCCCTTACTGCCCAAAGAAGGAAACCAGGGCTTTCTTCTTGTAGGTACGAATAACTTGGATGTAGCGATTACCGAGG
>MHGW01000037.1:1976-5636 GCA_001805765.1 Omnitrophica WOR_2 bacterium RIFCSPLOWO2_01_FULL_41_12
ATCGGCTCATCACTGGAAAATGCCCGTTTATTTGAGAAGACCTGGCGGGCGCACCAAGACTTAGAGAAAAAGGTGGAAGAAAGGACGCGGGAGTTGACCCTGGCCTTGGAAGAGGTGAAAAAAATCAGTCAACGCAAAACCGACTTTATCTCTAGCGTCAGCCATGAATTAAGGACGCCCCTGACCTCTATTAAGGGTTATGCCTCAATATTACTGGCGGAAAAACTGGGAAAGTTGCCTGAAGAGGTACGCATAAGGTTAGATAAAATAAACCGGCACAGCGATGAACTCACCCACTTAGTAAATGACCTCTTAGATATCTCGCGCATTGAAGCAGGCAAGGTCACCATGAAACAGGAAGCCGGGGATTTAAAGGGCATTGTGGATAAGGTTCTGGATTTATTATCTCTGCAATTAAAAGAAAAACAATTGGATGTAAGTATAGATATCTTAGGCAATGCCAACAAAATATTTGTTGACCGCAGCCAGATTGAACGCGTTTTTATCAATATTATTGGCAATGCCATAAAATTTACCCCCCAAAAGGGTAAAATCAGTATCCGCAGCCTGAAAACAGATCAACAGATACAGGTGGATATTATGGATTCGGGTTGTGGCATACCTGAAGATGCACTGGAGACCATTTTTGAAGAATTTTATCGCGTGGATAACCCCATTAATCAGCAGGTAAAAGGCACGGGGTTAGGCCTGACACTGGTAAAACATATTATTGAAGCGCATAAAGGTAAAATTTGGGCAAAGAGTAAAGTGGGTGCGGGTTCAACCTTTAGTTTTACCCTTCCCCAAGCAACCTAAAAATTTATGAGCATAAAAATACTCGTTGTGGATGATGACCCGGATATCCGGGATATCTTAAAAATTACCCTGGCCGAGGAAAACTATGAAGTCCTGGAGGCGCAAGACGGCGAAGAGGCGCTTAAATCTATCATGACCAAGTCGCCGGACTTAGTGCTTTTAGACTATAAAATTCCGAAGATCGACGGCAGGCAGGTCTGCAGACAGGTCAAGAAAGATATTCTTTTGCGCCACCTGCCGATAATTATGGTTACGGCCAAAGGCGATATCAGCGATAAGGTGGGCGGTATTGATGCCGGCGCAGATGATTATGTGGTCAAGCCCTTTGAACCCAAGGAATTACTGGCGCGCATCCGCATGATTTTAAGGCGCACGGCCAGCGACCTGGAGGCAAATCCCCTGACGCGCCTTCCGGGAAATATCTCTATCTTGAACGAACTCTCCCGGCGCTTAGAAAATAAAACCCTCTTTGCCGTCTGTTATTTAGACCTGGACAAATTTAAGGCCTATAATGACAAGTATGGTTTTGAGCACGGGGATGAGGTAATCCGCGAGACCGCCCGCATAATCATCGCCACCACTCAACAATACGGCTATCCCGATGATTTTATCGGCCATATCGGCGGCGATGATTTTGTGGTCATCACCAAGCCGCAAAGCGTAGACAATCTTTGTACAAAAATTATTGCGGATTTTGAAAAGGCTGTTCCTAATTTTTATAATGATGCGGATAGAAAGAAAGGTTATGTCTTAGCCAAAGACCGCAAAGGCCAAAAACAAAAAATACCCCTTTTATCCATATCCATCGGCGTAGTCACCAACGAATTTAGAAAAATAGAGCATGTTGCCCAGATAGGCGAGTTGGGGGCAGAATTAAAGGCCTATGCCAAGGGCCTGGAGAGAAGCAATTACGTAAGGGACCAGCGTAAAGATTGATAAGATGCGGGGGGGTTATTTGCTGTCGGATTTTTCTTCCCGGCCAAAGACGCCGAGAGCAGGACTCTGCTGCACCACTTGATTTAAATAATGCCGCTCAATTCCTACCAAAACATCCTCTTTAAAATATAAGCCATAACTTTCATGCACAAAAAATACCGGGATAATAAATACGGTAAATGCCCGCATTTTATTTATTTTATAAATCCAAATATCCTTTGAAACTTTATCCGGCTTACCCAATAATAATTTTACCTCTTCTCTACTCTGGCCTACGCTTACCCTTAGTTCTCGCAAATCAGATTTTCTAGCCTCGCTTAATCCTTCGTGGCTAATAATATATTTTTCTGCCTCCTCTTTAAGGCTGGTGATATCTTCTTCATAGCGGTCATTGCCGCGGAAATCCTTAATGATTATTTCTTTTTTGTTGCTGAATGTGCCTTTGATCTTTTTCTCTTGCCGGGTAATGCTGTAAATTTCAGGATGCGCCATCCTGGCAGGAGTAGAGCAACCAGCAAGATAAAAGCAAGATAAGATTAAAATCAAAACTAATATTTTTTTCATCTTAATTAAATTTATTTTGGTGCGCGGGGGGGGAGTTGAACCCCCACACCTTTCGGCATAAGCCCCTCATGCTTACGTGTCTGCCATTCCACCACCCGCGCAACTTGGCTGTCCTGCTTTGCCCTTCGATTCGGAAAATTCCGGTGGGGCTTCGCAGAGACAGTCCTGCTTTGCCCTAAAGGAATCTACGCTTCAAGAATGCAAATCCCGAACCTGATTTAAGGTATTTCTCAAATTCTTCTGCACGCGCTTTATTTCTGAAAGTAATATATGTCTGTAATTCCCAGGGCATATACCGTTTTGTATATAGCGAATCACCATTGTTATGTTCTTTTATTCTATGTTTCAAATCCTGAGTAAGACCTATGTAATACCTAATGGGATGCTTTTTACTTGTCAGGATGTATACAATATTCATTACTAGTTCCTGCGTAGCCCTACCATCTATTCCAAGTCCAAGGGCGAAGCAGAACTGCCCCTATTGGACGAAATCTGCAACTGGCTTGAATTTAGAGCAACTTAAAAGACTGAACGACCTTCGTCATTGTTTCAAGTAACTTTTCACTTGGAGGTTCACGTGTAATCCTAATAAATTGCACGGAAGTGAAAAGCCCATTCATAAAACGAATGGCTCCGTATATGTGTTGAATATTGCTAAATTTTCCGAACCGGGCCAAAACTTGCTTATCAAAAACAACGGTATCTCCAAATATCTTACACGTGATGACCTTGGGATCTAAATTTCTCATCTGGTCTAATTCAATCACTGCCTGCTTCCGCTCGCCTGAAAGGTCGGCTAATGCGGGATCATCAATGGCTATATGCTCTGCTTTAGACAATTCGTTGCAAAAGTTGGGTATTGTAAGATTTTCTGCCAGTTCAAATAACTTTTTTTGAAGAACAGGAGGAAATACACTTATAAACCCGCCTACCAAGATGGGGTCGTATAATCCCCCTAAGGCTCCACTCACCCACGCTCTGCCAGACCTAACTACAACATCGCCCTCTAATACAACTTTGCCATTGCGAAATCCGTGAGAGAATTGAGGAAAAAAGAATGCTTCTCCTGAATCGCCTCCAGGCATATCGGATCTGATGTCAGAGGTTGGAATACCGAAATTTGCTGGATATGAAAACTCAAAACGATTCTGGGCATCACGGTAGATGCTCAATTTTTCATTTAATACTGTTGCGGAAGAGGGCGATTCTGCGAATGCCACCGCTAAAAAATGCGCCCATCCAATAAAAACAATAATGACAATCGCACCAACAACAAAGATTCCTCTCTTCATTATCTTACTCCTTTATATAGCTAAAAACACTTGTAATAAATTCTATCGCGGG
>MHGW01000038.1:0-2581 GCA_001805765.1 Omnitrophica WOR_2 bacterium RIFCSPLOWO2_01_FULL_41_12
ATAAAGATTCTAATTTTTCTACTATCCTTGGCCAATAGGCTTTGAATTCTTCAGGACTAAAGAGCGCTTTTAGTACAGGAAGGCCGTCTTCGAATAAACCCCTTGCATATCCACCTGCGGCAAGGCCTAAGCGCACTAAGTCAGGCCAATAGGCTTTGAATTCTTCAGGACTAAAGAGCGCTTTTACTGCAGGAAGGCTGTATTGGAAAAAATCCCATACTACATATCCACCTGCAGCAAGATACAATTGCTTAAAAGGCAAATATCCATAAATATCTATTATTTCTTTAAAATTTCTGTCTAAGTTATTTATATTAATTTTTGCGGCTAAAAATTCCTTTGCCTCTCTCTCCTCATTATTGAACCGGGACAAAAGTTCAGATAAAGATTCCTGAAAACGCGCAATTTTACAATCAGAAATCCCGGCATAGGTAACTAACTCATTGCTATCAATAACAATTGGCACGCCTGTTTCATAAATAACGCCTGGTACATCGCCATTCCGGGTAAATTCAACTTTTGCCGGGTCATGAATGACTATTGGCTCCTCTAAAGGTATAAGTGTTTGTTTATCCAAGCGGACTATGGCAGTGCAGTAATATTTCTGAAGTTCTCCATTAATTTCTTTTATCCTTGCCAAATGGATGAAGGCAATTTTAAATTTATCGCCCGGCCTTTCAATAATGGCATTCAGCCCGATACAATCCCAACCATTTCCCGCCTCTAAAATTGTGGCTTCCTCAATTGAATGCGTCTGCCAATAACCCTCAGGCGGGCTGAGCGCCGTCTCTAAATTATTAAAAATATACCTTTGAATTGCCGGCTTTTCCCCAGCGATATGGGTGCGTTCAAGAAGAACAACTTTACCATCCCTCAATTCAGTTAAATAGACATTTTTAGTAGAGAATCCTGGCCGGCCAATTCTTATCGGCACAGATATAGGGTTGCCTTCTTCATTAATAAAAACAAACCAACTTCGCCATTCAGCGCAGTATTCAGACGGCCGCACAAAGGTCATTGCCCATCTGCCGTTAATCTTCATTACCCGAGGATCCTCGGCGTTCATAGCAATCATTCTGCCGGCCTTGAATTTCAATCCGCCGAATCCGTCCAATGATTTGAGTATCACTAAATCAGAATGATGCGGCGAACTAGTATCCATAGATACTAAGACACGCCGGGCAATCAAGTCACCATTGGGCAAAAGCACAGGATTAAAATATTTATATTTTCCCTCATCGCCTACAATTTCAATCAGTTCAGGCCTATGCCCAGTTTTTAGTCCTAAATATGGCAACACATAAAGCAAGGCCTGATGCGCCTGCCAGTCGCGCATAGCATTGGAGGTGTCTTTGCGGGTAAAGGTAAAATTAGTGGCGTCCTTAGCCGGCACTACTATCACTGCGCCGATATCTTCAGCGCCATCTTTTAAGCCCACAATGCTCAGGCGTTCACCTTTAGCATTTACACAGGTAACTTTGTTTTGCGCTACATCATCAGCCATCACAAAATCTGCGTCTTCATCTAAATGCTCGCCTAACTTGGAATAAACAATCCTAAATTCAAACCGCTTATTCCCGTTAGCGTTATTTAATTGCGCGAACTTGCTATTCTTGTATTCGCCAGCAACTGTATCTAAGGTAGTTCCGGGTGAGGTAACTACCTCTATCTTAATCGGCTGGCCATTTTTCTTTTCCGGGGTTTTCAGCATCCAGTGTAAGAAAACCTGCCGGATAGCGCTATTTAATGACGGAGTAGAAAAACCAAAATACTTAAAACTTAAGGCATCTTTGATGCCTACTTCCAGCAAAGTGACTAAAGTCTCTAAAGTAACTGTGGGAGGCGTGCCTAAGCGGGTATAAATCTGGGTTTGGCCGGGCTGAAGTTCTCCTTTATCTTCTTGGAGTAAGCCTAAGGAAGCAAAGGCATGCTGCATTAACTCTGATGACTCAAAACGGAAGGTGGTTGACCCGCCCGGTGAAGCCACTACAGACCGGTGGTCGCCGCTTAAGAGCCCCCAGAGCCAAGTATGGTGGATAACTAAATTAACGGGATTATATCTATCTATGCGCGTGGCGCGATGAATCAGGACCATTGCCTGTTGAGGACGTTCATCTTCCATGGAGGCAACATCGTATTTAATAACTGGCTCAATACGGTACTTTTCGCCTCTTCTCTCAATGATGGGGAATTTTCTTAAGAGATGCTCAATCTCGCCGTAAGGGCCAATCCAGCGCTGCATAAAAATCCTATTCAGCCTAAAATACGGCAGGGCCTTTAAATCATCTTTATATAATCTCAGGACGGCAAAAACGCATTCTAATTCCCTTAAGACATCTTCCGGCGCTTCAATCCCTACTGACCAGCGAATCACCGAGTTACTAATTCCGCCGAATGTGCGGTCCTCTGGCGAGACTGTGGCGTGCGTGCCGCCTGCCGGCCACTCAATTAAATTACGGATTTGTCCTAAACTTACGGCGTTTTCAAAGAGCCGCAGATATTTAATCAGGTTCATAAATGCTATAGCCATCTCCGGAGAACCCAAATCAAAACAAATCATATAGCCAAAATTAGGATAAGA
>MHGW01000038.1:2641-2967 GCA_001805765.1 Omnitrophica WOR_2 bacterium RIFCSPLOWO2_01_FULL_41_12
TTGTTGTTTGGCTAATCTTTGCTCTAATGAAGGCAGGCCATAACGCAAAACCTTATCGGCATCTGAGTAATGTAACGGTTCATAAAGCTTGTTTCTCTGTTTCCGCAATTGTGCGGCAATTTCTTTTCTGGCAACGAGCACTGCGCCTAAAACATCACCGGTGCCAGACATCCCTTTAGTTAAACCCACCATAGATATGTCTACTCCGAATTTTAAGGGCTGCTGGCCTAAAGAAGTGGCAAAGGTGTTGTCAAAACCGATTATGGTTGCGGGATTTTTGGCGCTCACTATGCTGACTACTTCCTGGATATCCACTATTCTTAGCG
>MHGW01000038.1:3053-6982 GCA_001805765.1 Omnitrophica WOR_2 bacterium RIFCSPLOWO2_01_FULL_41_12
ACTTTAAATAAAGCCCTTAGTTCATCGCTTAAATTATCGGTGCAGCCGTATGCCGGCAGCCAGAGGATAATCTCCGCCTGATTAGGATTAACTTTCGTATTCTCTAACGCATAAAAGAACAACGCGGAAATTGCCGACATCCCGGAGACATAACTTACGCCGGCAAATTCATCCTCCAAGCCCCTGGATTCAAGCGCGGCAACCTGTTCTTCCACAGAACGAACAAGATAATCATCCTGTGGATTATCTCTAACCATCCCCAAAATCCCAACCATCCCAAGCAGGGACGTTCCTTCACCCAAAGCTAAGGGTGTCCCCAGGATTGCAATTGCAGCAACTGTTGTGGCAATGGTAAAATTTCTCCGCTTGCATAGCGGCCAATAAATTTGACCTTGACTTATTAATTTATTTATAGTATATATAGTTATAGAGGTGATAAAAATGAGACTCAAAATCGTACTTGAAAAAGGACAAGATGGATATATTGTTGCCAGCGTTCCTTCGTTACCTGGCTGCCACAGCCAAGGTAAAACAGAGAAGGAAGCTATTAAAAATATAAAAGAAGCAATCTTATTATATTTAGAACCCAATCCAAAGGATATTCGCCCCACCCCATCCCACAAGGTCCTAAGCCTGGCAATATGAAGCCACCGTTGCTCTCTGGGAACGAAATTATCCGCGCTTTTCTTCACGCAGGATATATTAGAGTCGGCCAACGCGGTAGCCACGTCAAACTCTTTAACCCTGCCAATCAAATTACCTTGGTTATTCCTAACCACAGAGAAGTTGACCGCTGGACGCTTAAAGGCATCCTCAAAGATGCAGAAATATCTGTAGAAGGCTTCCTTAAACTTCTCAAATAATTTCACATTCTTAAAAATAAAAATGATTCCTGCTATAAGCAATACGCTAATCAGCGTAAGCAGCTCAGGGAAAAGAACAATGGCATTGAATCCCTTATTTGCTTCAGGTAATATGAGCTTTGCGCCTCTTTCTTCTTTCAATAATAAACCAAAATGATATTCTGCCAGAATATCATCGTGATGTTTATCCAGAATAATTTTTAACATCTCTAAAGTAAAACTATAGTTAGCATAGTACTCCCAATAATCCTGGGCTGTAGGATTGGCCGGCAGTTTTTGCTCTAAGATTATGCGCGTGAAACTACGGGCAAAAATAAGTAAGGTATATAAAACTTGAGGGCTATAATTGCCAGTTTCAAATTCTCTTAAAATTAGCCTGACATTGTCCCGGAAATCCAGTTCTGTTAAATCGTATTCCTTGTTTAATATCTTCATCGCCCAAGAGATATCATCTTCACAATTATCCTCATAAAATTTTTCTGGCCCAGAGATAACGAACACTGACATCTCTCCCTGTAACTCTTGTGCCATCTGATGTATTTTGATGGGGTCGCGAATACCTTTTCTGCTAATGAGAATGGCTGCTACTTCATGCTCCAAGCGGCCAGCAGCGCTGTCGAACCAGTTATCATCCTCAGCTTCAATGACAATAATATCACGGCCGCTTACCTCTATAACTGCCGCTCCGTCCTGCTGGGCTAAATCTCCGGGCTGGACTAACCATACTTCAAAAATATCTGAGCGCTTGCCCCGGTAAAAAGCAGCTACCTTCAGGGTTGATTTTACATGAAAGATTAGATTAAGCCCCCGGCCTTCGCCGTTATAGGCCTCAAATACAGTTGCCTTAACATTGGTTTGGACCTTCATTGAAGCCACAATCTCACCGGTGGTCTTTTCATCTATCTGACTTTCGTCAACACGGAATAAATCTGTTTTTAGAAATACCTTGAAAGGAATAAGGCTGTATTTTTCTCTATCGCCTCTGGAGTGACGGATAGCCGTAATTCTTCTCTTGAATTCAAATTTAGAATCTGCGGGGAAATGCCTGATCATGATCAGGGAATTCTCTCCGGCCAATACCCTGATACTTTCTAATAACTGGCCTTTGTTCGCCGCTAAACCTTGCTCTTGGTCAATCATTGCCTCTAAATACTGATAGGCCTGAAAGCAATTCTCTATATTGCCCACCATAATAATTAATTTGCTGCGGTGTATTTCTTTTAACAAATCTAAAGCCACAGACTCAACCGGGCCTTTATTTACGTTCACAAAGGCCAGCCCACCACTTTCCCTTTGGGCCTTTAAGGCAGCGCAGATAAATTCAATTTTTCTGGCGATTCTAATCTTATCCCGGAAATTAAAAGACGCCCTCACAATAGCCTGGCATACTTCATTGACCAGAGTAACCCCATACTTAATCGTGGCGCCGCGTAGAATATCTATGCCGCGCGGGTCTAAGCCATATCTTAAATTCGCCGCTAACGTAAGGGCATTATATAAAGTATGGAAACTTTCCGTAAGGCCGATGAGTTTGCGCATAAACGCAGAATTTTCATCCAATAAAGCGGCTCGAGTCGCGGCAAAAATTTCTTTTGAGATTCTGCCCTCTTCTACAATATGGAGAATGCGCGGCAGGACCAATTCTCTCAGGTTCATTGTGCCTCTGGCCCAGTTTACCGAGCGGCTATAATCTATATAGGCGCCGATGATGCTGGATACTTCCAGAATCTCTTGAATAAGCTTTAACCTTCCATCTTTTAAAGGGGAAGTCTTATAAAGAGAATTTATGAGACTACGTAATTGCCATACCCTCTGTGGTTCTAATCTGATATTATTGCCTGCGAGTATCCCCTCTAGGTCAATTGGCGCTACACTTAAGAAATTACACATCACTTCCATCTTCAGTCTATCCGCAAAAAATTCACCTGAAGTCTGCACAATCTGCCTTAAACGCGGGTCTAATACCCAAAGATTATGCAGCAGGGCGGCCTGAATAAGCAGGTCAATCTCATCGGCATTGAGCCGGCTACTTTCAGCTACTCTTTGATTGTAAGCATTGGCTAATTCTAATGCGAGGCGGGTTACTACCTGAACATGGAGTTCTGTATCTCTTAAGTTATAAATTTTAGGCAGGGCATCCGAGATACTTCTCGTAGAATCACTTAAGTTTTCTCTATCTAATAAAACAACACCTTCAATAAACTTATGTTTTAAGGCATAGGCCCGGATTAACTCGGTAATGCTGAAATACGGCGAACGGTCAGTCAGGTGGTCAGGATTATCCATTAAGTCCAACAATATTTCTCCCAGGGCATAATGAAGGCCGGGGTTATCCTTGAATAGAATCATATAAGCCTGGATAATCTCTCTATTTGAGTAGCCGGAAAGGATAATTCTTGTCAATAACTCATTGTGTATATCATCCAAAGTAGCCTGAGGATGAGCATCTTTCCATTGCCTAAACCGAGCCATTTCCCTCTGGATCTGCTCACTAATGGTGATATTATCTATATCCCGCTGGGTGGTCTTTTCTAACGCCACTTCCCTGGCAAAAGAATCATCGTATTCTGACATAATTGCCAGATAAGGCATCAGGGCATATTCTTCTTTAATCTTCTGGCCTCTTCTAAAGTCAAAGATAATTTCGGGGATAGTTTTTCTAAAATGCCTTAAATAGCCGGCAGTGCGCCGGATAGACAAAAGCCTTTTCTGGCCAATCAAGAACTTTATCTTGTCTAATTCATCCCTAGTTAACCATTGCTGTAGTTCCTGATGTATACTCACAATGTTTTCAAAATCTCCGACCAAAATGATAAATTTGCCTGCCCTTATTTTATCCCTTAAATCTTCCAGCACCGTTAAGCGCGGCTTAGCATTCACATTCACAAAGGATAATCTTGAGATATCCTCATCCTGAATTGCGGTAGTAATCATATCTATCTTCTTAGCCAGTTTCACCTTATCCCGGTTGTTTAAATTAGAAACGGCAATGGCTTCCAATATAGCCTCTACCCACTGGCTGCCATAACGTTCTTTAAATATATCTAAGAAATCCGGCCGTAAAGG
>MHGW01000038.1:7066-7495 GCA_001805765.1 Omnitrophica WOR_2 bacterium RIFCSPLOWO2_01_FULL_41_12
CATCTTCGCCAATCACTCCTTTTTTTCTTTTCGCATCTAACCAACGCGGAGCAATATGTGAAATTTTTCCAAAACCCCGCATCCAGTTGTCGGGTTTAGTTAAATCCAGCCAGACGGCAATCACATCTGCTACTAACAGGATCTGCGTTATCTTAGATAAATCCTCAGCTGCAAAAGCTTCTTGGCCTCTGGTGTGATTTAAAATTACTTCTCTTACTGCATCAATATAGTCCGTAGGCACAAGTAATTCTCCTGCCTTTAACTTCTCATTGAGAATATTGAAAGATAAGCGCGGATGTTCGTTTACCACCGCCATATATAACTCATTTTCCATATATCCATTAGGCGCCTCTAAGATTGCCCTGACATTTTCATTGAGTATCACTAAATCATGCAAAGCAGAGGCTAAACCCAGTATCCTTAATTGCT
>MHGW01000039.1:0-341 GCA_001805765.1 Omnitrophica WOR_2 bacterium RIFCSPLOWO2_01_FULL_41_12
GAATTTATCCAGGCCTGTGCCTTCAGGCATAGCCGCGGTGATAGCCACAATTTTTTTATTCTCTTTGGCTAATTGCACTAATTTTTCGCTAAATACCTCGGTATATGTCTTAAGGGTGGTTTCTGTGCGCAAAGGCCTGCCGGTCTTTATGTCAAAGGGGCTAGCGCTATGAAACTTTACCGGCTCATTTTCTGCTGGCGGATAACCTTTGCCTTTCTTGGTGATCACATGAAATAAAACCGGGCCCTTAATATTTAAGACGTTCTTTAGGGTGGGAATTAAAAGGTTTAAGTTATGCCCATCCAGAGGCCCAAAATAACGAAACCCTAGTTCTTCAAATA
>MHGW01000039.1:369-12152 GCA_001805765.1 Omnitrophica WOR_2 bacterium RIFCSPLOWO2_01_FULL_41_12
TTCAAATTTATTGGCAATTTTTATCAGCCTGCTTCCTTTGGGAATACGCGATTTTACAAAACCGTCCAGAGAACCCCGAAAACGATTATATATAGGTAAAGAGATGATCTTATTCAAATAGGTGCTTAAGGCGCCGACATTGGGAGCGATACTTAATTCATTGGTGTTTAAGACTACCAGTATGTCTTTTTTGAGGTGTCCGGCATTATTTAAGCCTTCAAAACATAATCCGCCGCTTAGTGAACCATCGCCGATTACTGCCGCCACTTTATAATAATTTTGGCTGGGCAAACTCTCTCTGGCGCAGGCCAGGCCTAAGGCCAAAGATACGGCCGTAGAACTGTGGCCGGTAGTAAAGGCATCGTAAACAGATTCGTCTTTGCAAGGGAAGCCGCTTAATCCCTGATATTGGCGTAGGTGAGAAAAAGCCTGATTTCTTCCGCTAAGAATCTTATGCGCATAAACCTGGTGGCCGACATCAAAGACTATTTTATCCTTAGGCATATCCAGGCAGTAATGTAAGGCCAGGATTAATTCTACGGCTCCTAAACTGGAGGCTAGATGTCCTCCGGTTGAGGAGACTACCTCGATTATCCGCTCTCTAATTTCCTGCGCCAATTGCGGCAGTTGTTCTAAAGAAAGCTTCTTTAAATCTTGCGCCGAATTTATTTTTTCTAACAAGGTCATTGCTCTATCTTGGTTTCGTCCAATGGCTTTAATTCAAAATCGCCTTTTTTATTTTTTACCAGGAGGTCAATTTTTTTCTTGGCATTCCCTAACCTAAAGGAACATAGCCGCGACAGTTCAATACCTTCCTGATATTTCTTTAATGCCTCATCCAAAGATAAATCCCCTTTTTCCAAATCTTCCACGATTTTTTCCAGTTTTTTGAGCGCGTCCTCAAACTTCATCTCTGCCATTTTAATAAACCTCCCTTACCTGGCTTAAAATTTCTCCCTTGTGCAGTCTGGTCTTAATCACCTCTCCGGCTTTTATTGCCTTTGCCTCTTTTATTACCGCGCCATCAGCCATCTTAAAGGTAATGCTATAACCCCGCGCTAATATATTTAAAGGGCTAAGGCCGGATAACTTTTCTATGGCCTTAGTAAATTCTGATTGCTTTAATTTCATAAAGTGCGTCATGCGCACATAAATCTGCCGGGCAAAATCCCGGGCCCTTTCCTGATACTCATCAATTAAAACTACGGGATTCTTCAGCCTGAGCCGGTGCATAAGCGCATCTATAGTATCTTGAAAATTCTGGCCTAAATCTAAAAATGATTGCTTCAGGTTTTTAATTAAAGAATCTAGATTGTCTTTTAAATCTTCTTTTTTAGGAATGACTATTTCTGCGGCTACAGAAGGAGTGGCTGCCCTTAAGTCCGCTACTAAATCCGCTATAGTGACATCCCGCTCATGGCCTACTGCCGAAATCACGGGTATCTGGGAATGATAAATTGCCCTGGCCACCACCTCTTCATTAAATGCCCAGAGGTCTTCTGTGCTTCCTCCGCCGCGGCCGACAATCATCACCTCAATACGTTCATTTCCGGATACCCGACTATTAAAATCGTTAAAATCTTTTATCCCTAAGGCAATTTCTTCTTTAGCGTTTTCTCCCTGCACCCGCACCGGATTAATAATGATGTGCACATCCTTAAATCTTCTCTCCAGAACCTTTAAGACATCTTTTATGGCTGCGCCCGAGAGAGAAGTCACTACGCCGATGCGGGAAGGAAGATAGGGAATGGGTCTTTTATGGGCTAAAGAAAAGAGCCCTTCTTTTTCTAACTTTTGTTTTAATTGCTCCAGGGCTAATTGCAGGCTGCCTATACCTTTAGGTTCAATCTTTTCAATAATTAACTGGTATTGGCCGCGCGGGGCATAAACCTCTACCTTGCCCAAACAGATTACCTTCAGGCCATCTTCAATCTTAAACTTGATCTCTTTGCTGTTGCGGTTAAAAATTACCGCAGTTAATATTGCAGCCTGGTCTTTTAAAGAAAGATAATCGTGGCCTGATGGGTATTGTCTAAAATTAGAAACCTCTCCTTCTACCCAAACTTCAGCAAAATTGCTTTCTAAGATTAATTTGATATCCTGGGTAATTTCGGAGACAGTAAAGATACGCCTAGTTTTAATCTCACTGCTCTGCAGGGACATTTTTTTCTTCCGGGGGTTTCTGTTTTAAGACAATCAAATTTACCGAATAAGGACTTAAGGTTAGGGTTTCCTGATATAAATCGGTTGTGTTGACTTCCTTTTTTTCTAAAGGCGTAAATTCGCAATCCAAACTACAGGATGAATCTATGGCGTATCTTTGGTATAAATAATTTGCTTTGAGATTTTTCAGGCTTAACGTTAAATTACGACTGGAAGAATTAAATTTAGCCGCTTGAGCATTTAATTCATGCACCTTCTTTAATAAGTTCTTCACTTTCTTGGTCGGCCTGGGCCGCACATTAGCCATGTCCGGCTGACCGGCCAATATCTTCTCCAATTTATCGGTCTTGATTAAATTCAAGAGCATTTTTCTTTCTGCTCCGTTTAACGTAGCGATATTCTTAGATAAGAAACTGGTGGCTACATCCGGGTCAATATAGTTATAGACCAAAATGGCGATGTAGTCCTTGCCTTTAGTGGCGATTACCCCCACAAATTCATCATTGAATTTTGCCGGAGCGGAAAACATATCGCTTCCTAAGTTAGCCAATATCTTAAAGACGTTATATGTGGACTTAGGCCCGCCTTTATAATTAGAGCCTTCGGGGTCAAACCAAAATATACCCACGTTCCTGACTACGGCCTCTTTATTGTTCTGGAAATCCTCTAAAGAAAAGTAGAGTTGATAGTCTAGGCCTGCCTCATACATATTTTTTATCCGGCTGGGGATATAACTTGAGGAGATAAAAGATTTTTCCTTTCTTTCTACAGAGACATTAATATTACGGTCATAGTTCCACTCATCCACAATTAATGGCAGATTGCGGTCAAAATTAAAATAGGAAAGCCAATCCCGGATGAGCGCCACCGGAGTCTTATTATAAATAGTCCACCCTTTCTCAATCTTAGGGTCGGTGGAGTAGGTATGCCAGCTAATAAAATTCAAAGGGAGTTTATAGTGCGCGCAAAATCTGATTAATTCATAAATCAGGCTATTTTCCGCAGTCAGGATAGTATTTCCGTCGAGATTCTGGAACCACCAACTTGTGCTTGGGCCGCCAATAGGTATATGTATCTTGGTTTCCGCCTCTAATTCCTTTACGCTTTCAGCTAGCGCCCGGTATAAATTAAAATATTCCTGTTTTCTGCCCAGAAAGAAATCATCCAAATCCGGCGCATTCCAGATTTCATACCAGATATTATATCTTTTTTGGCAGCTTAAATTCCTGATCTGGGTTTTTACCAATTCTTTAAACGCCTTCGGATCCCAGGGCGGGCTTTTTTTATCCAAGACCTTACCCAGGCCTGCGGGTGTTCCAAATAAATCCAAAATCACTATACCGCCTCCGGCATTAATCTTGCGAATGATATTTTCATAATTAGCCAATAACTTGTCCTGTTGTTCTTTGTCCTTGGCTAATTGATTTATCTCCCAAAGGTTATACTGGAGCCGATATAAACCATTAAATCCGATATCTTGCTCCCAGGCCTCTAAAACCTCCTGCGCTGCCAACTCCTGGGGCCAGCTCATCTGGCGGTGAAAACCCCGGCCGCTTAAATCAATGTTAGGCTTAAAGATTTTGGGCAAGGGCGTAGTATTTGAAGTGACATCGAGACTAAACTCAAGGTCACTATCTTGAGCAAGACATGTTAATGCAAAAGTCAAAACGCAAAATGTAAAACTACAATTTAAAATTAAAAATTTAAATTTACTCATTTAATTTTTTCTGTATTCTGGTAATTGACCTTGCTTTCCCTGTATCCTCGTCAATATCCAAGACCGCTCCTTGCAACTGCACATTCTCACGAGCCACTTCAAATCTTATGGGTATTTGGGTGAGAAATCTTTCCAAGACATCTTCTATTCTTCTGCCAATCACGGAATCGCAAGGCCCGGTCATACCTACGTCCGTAATGTAGGCGCTGCCTTTGGGTAAAATTTTCTCATCCGCGGTTTGGATATGCGTATGGGTGCCTAAAACTGCGCTCACCCTGCCATCCAAGTACCAGCCCAGGGCTACTTTTTCTGAAGTGGCCTCCGCATGGATATCCACGATAATTATCTTGGTCTCTTTGGATAATTCTTCCTGCGCCCTCAAGCTGGTTTTAAAAGGGCATTCCAGCGCCTCCATAAAGACCCGGCCATTGACATTGACCACGCCTACTTTTAATCCTTTGCGGGAGGTAAATAGACTGAATCCTCGTCCGGGTGCGCCGGCAGGAAAATTCGCCGGCCTTAAAATTCTTTCTTCCTGTGCTATCATCTCAAAAATTTCTCTTTTTTTCCAGATATGGTCTCCGGAAGTAAGCACATTGACCCCGGCAGCAAATAATTCTTCGGCCACGCGCGGCGTAATCCCCGAACCTCCGGCGGCATTTTCCGCATTGGCAATCACAAAATCCAGCTTATACTCTTTCGTTAAAGCAGGAAGAAGTTTTTGTATTGCCTCTCTACCTGGTGAGCCTACTATGTCGCCAATGAATAAAATGTTCATTTTTGCGTATCTCCCAAACAACACTTATCTTGTCGTGGGACAGTCCCCTTCGGGGACAGTCCCTACTGGCAATGCTTATTTCGCATACTCTATAGACCGAGTCTCTCTTATCACTGTCACTTTAATTTGGCCCGGATACTCCATTCCTTCCTCTATCTTTTTGCGGATATCCCGCGCCAGATTCATAGCATCGGCGTCGGAAATTTTCTCCGGCTGCACAATCACCCGTATTTCTCTGCCCGCTTGTATGGCAAAGGATTTCTCCACACCCTTAAAGAGATTAGCAATGGATTCTAATTTTTCCAATCTCTTTATGTAAGTCTCTAGGGTTTCTCGCCTGGCTCCGGGCCGGGTAGCGCTGATGGCATCCCCTGCTACTGCCAAAATCGCATACATGCTCTGGGGTGCTGTTTCTTCATGGTGCGCCTCAATGGCATGCACCACCTCCTGCGCTTCATTATATTTTCTGGCCAGTTCCGCCCCGATTTTAGCGTGCGTGCCCTCCACCTGATGGTCAACGGCCTTACCGATATCATGCAATAAGCCTATACGCCGGGCCAGCCTAAAATCAAATCCTATTTCCGAGGCTATTGCACCCACCAGAAAAGAGACTTCTTTGGAATGCTGCAGGGCATTTTGGCCGAAGCTGGTGCGATACTTTAACCGTCCCAATAATTTGATTAGCTCCGGATGCAAACCATTCACCCCGGCTTCAAAGGCAACGCGCTCTCCTTCTTCGCGAATCTTCTCGTCCATCTCTTTCTTGGTCTTCTCCACTATCTCTTCAATCCTTCCCGGATGAATCCTGCCATCAGTAATAAGCTTCTCTAAGCTCAAGCGCGCGATCTCCCGGCGCACCGTATCAAAAGCAGATAAAGTCACTGCCTCAGGCGTATCATCAATAATCACATCCACTCCGGTAGCCATTTCCAGGGCGCGGATATTTCTTCCTTCCCTGCCGATGACCCTGCCTTTCATTTCGTCGTTAGGCAGATTTACCACGCTGACCGTGGATTCTACTGTATGTTCCACCGCGCACTTTTGAATAGCCAGGCTCAGTATTTCTCTCGCCTTCTTATCGGTGATGCTGCGCAATTCTTCCTCGTGTCTCTTAATCAGCCCCGCTTTTTCATTGTTTAATTCTTCATTCAGGCGGCTCAGTAATATCTGTTTTGCTTCTTCGGCAGACAAAGAAGAGATTTTCTGCAGCCTTTCTTTTTCTTCGGCGATAAGCAACTGCAGCTGATTTTCTTTGGCCTTCACTGCATCTTCTAATTTCTTGATATTCTCCTGCCTTAACCCTATCTCTTTTTCTTTTGTCTCAAGAAGCAGGAGCCTGCGCTCAATATTCTCTTCTTTTTGCGTCAGCCTTTTCTCTAAATTGGATATCTCCAGGCGCCGGTCTTTAGTCTCGCGCTCAAAGTCCTGGCGCATGCGATACAAAAGGTCCTTTGCTTCCAGTTCCGCTTCCCGGCGTTTGTCCTGCGCCTCTTTTTTGGCCTGCTCTAAGATCTGTTTGGCCTTTTCTGTAGCGTCCTGAATCTTTTTTTCGGCTACGTATCGTCTCAATAAATATCCTGCGTAAACCGAGACTACGGCAACCACCATAAATATAATTAGGTTTAACATGTTTGTAATCAGCCTCCTATCCTAAAAAATGATTATTAAAGGTGAAACTTCAGGCTAAGATAACTTTGTTGACGCGAACATCCGTGCTTGAGGCGGGTATTGTAGGTAAGATTTGAAAATCAAATGCCAGGCCAATTGAAGCTATGTTGGAGTTGAGTTTCTTTAAGAAACGGTCGTAGCAACCCTTGCCGCGGCCTAAGCGGTTGCCCTTTTTATCAAAGGCAACCCCAGGCACCACTACAAGGTCTAAGTCTTTAGGGGCAATGGACTTTTTGACTGCTGGTTCGCATATACCATAAGGACCCTTTTTTAGTTTTACCCGACCATGTAATATGCAGGGCCTTATTATTATTCTATTTTTGCTACAAACTGGCACGGCAATAATCTTACCTAATTTTTGTGCTTCTTTGATCATCTTTTGCGTATCAACCTCGCCATCAAACGAGATGTAAAACATCACTCTCTGCGCTTTCTGAAAAATCTTTGTCCTAAACAGTTTATCTTTTATTACTCTGCTTTTCCTATTCCGCTCTTCCTCCTTCTGTGTTTTTAGTTTCAGAAGAATTTTACTACGGATTTGCCTCTTTGTCAACCCCCACACCAATTTGTTTATAGGTAAGGCTAAATTCCTAATTGGTGTGGGGGTCAACCCTTTGGTCTTAGTGCTCATGCGTATCACTCTTGGGCTCAAATGCGCTGGGGTCCTTGCCTATCTTTTTATAATAATCCGCCAAGGCCGCCCTTAATGCCTGCTCGGCTAAGACCGAACAATGCATCTTTATCGGCGGCAACCCGCCTAATGCCTCAGCAACTGCGCGGTTAGAAATCTGCAAGGCCTCTTCCACGGTTTTTCCCTTGACCATCTCCGTAACCATAGAACTGGTGCTGATCGCCGCACCGCATCCGAAGGTCTTAAATTTTGCATCCACGATAATATCGTTCTCTACCTTAATATACATTCGCATCACGTCCCCGCAGACCGGATTCCCGACGTTACCGATACCGCTGGCATCGGGAATTTCCCCTACATTTCTGGGATGCGTGAAGTGGTCCATTACTTTATCGCTATAATTTAAGTCGCTCATTTTATTTTACCATAATAAGTTTATGCGGCTTTGTGGCTTTCTTAAAATCTTTAGGCGCTTGAATTTTTTTCAGGCTACTGAGCCTTTTTCTTTTTTCCAATTCTTTATAAATCAAAACCCAGGCGCAATCCTTTTCATTATCTACCTCGCATTTACCTTTATTCATCCCGCCGCAAGGCCCATTAAGCAGCCCCTTAGGGCAAAGGGTAATCGGGCAGATACCGCCGGTAATATCTAAAACGCATTCACCGCACATGGAGCATTTTTCATAGAAATTCCCCTGGGCATCCAATACTGCTCCAAACATTGTGTTACAGCCGGGCAGCACTACCAAACCCAGCCGGTCATTATCTTTTGCCGACTGGATGCCTAAACCGCAGGCCAAGACTAAAATCGCTTCTGCCTCGCGCAGCGCCTTTAAATTTTTGGCAAATTCGGTTTTTATCTGGGCTGCTATACACGGGGCATTGGGAACACACATGCCTGTTACTGTTTTGCCCTGCACCTCTAACTGTTCCTTCATTTTCAATAACTCAGGCTGGCCGCCGGTCTTACAGGTAGTAGCGCACTCTCCGCAACCCACCAAAAATACCTTAGTCAAGCCCTTTAAACTCTCCAAAATCTCGGTTAATGGTTTTTGTTCAGTGATAATCATTTTTTAATTTTTCCATCCTTTGTTTAATTTTTGCTTCATAGCCAATATCTGTGGGTTCATAATATTTAACTTTTTTTCTAGTGTATTTTTGTTTGACATAATGGCCGGGATAATCATGGGCGTATTTATAATCTTTACCATGGCCTAAAGCTTCGGCATCGGCATGGGTGTCTTTTAAGTGGTCAGGCACCTCTTGCACCTTTTCTTTTTCAATATCCGCATAGGCCTTGTCAATAGCCAAGTAGCTAGCATTAGACTTTGGCGCGCAGGAAACATAAACCACTGCTTGGGCCAAGGGAATTCTGGCCTCAGGCATACCCACAAATTCCGATATTTGTAAAGCAGCGTTGGCTAAAACTAAAGCCAAGGGGTCAGCATTACCGACGTCTTCGGCAGCCAAGATACAAATCCTGCGGGCAATAAAACGGGGGTCCTCTCCCGCATAGAGCATCTTAGCCATCCAGTATAAAGCTGCGTCTGGATCAGAGCCACGCATGGATTTTATAAACGCGGAAGCAGTATCGTAATGGCCGTCTTCGTCTTTATCATAAAGAACAGCTTTTTTTTGAATGGATTCAGCAGCAACTTCTAAATTAAAGTGGATAAATCCGTCTTTGGATTTAGGTGTGCTGATGGCGCCTACTTCTAAAGCATTCAGGCCGCGCCTGGCATCGCCTTCGCAGGTCTTGGCTAAAAATGTCAGGGCTTTATTCTCCATCCTGATCTTAAGGCTACCCAATCCCTTAACTTTATTCTTGAGAGCAGAAGTCAGTATACTTAAAATTTCCTTTGGCGTCAAAGGTTTTAATTCAAAGACTAGCGAGCGGGACAAAAGCGGCGCAGCCAGATAAAAAAAGGGGTTATGCACAGTGGCGCCAACAAGGATAGGGTTACCTTCTTCAGTATCAGGCATCAATATATCCTGCTGGGCTTTATTAAAACGGTGTATCTCATCAATAAACAGGATGGTCTTTTTACCGCTATTGATTTTTCTGGCCTTTGCCTGAGTAATGACCTTTCTTAATTCTTCCACATTGGAGGTAGTGGCATTGATTGCTGTGTAATGGGATTTAGTAGCATTGGCAATACACCAGGCCAAGGAAGTCTTGCCTGTTCCGGGCGGGCCATAAAGTATTAAGGAACTAATCCGGTCTGCCTCAATTGCCCGGCGCAGGAGTTTACCTTTGCCTAAGATATGCTCTTGGCCGACAAATTCCTCCAAAGTAGCCGGACGCATGCGTACTGCCAAAGGTAGGTCTTTTAGATTTTCTTTTTTTTCTTCTTGAAAGAGATCCATAATATGTTATCCCGTACCTGCATGCAGGTACGGGATTATTTCGGCCATACAACTTACGTTCGCTTACGCTCCGTAAGTTGTGGCCTCAATAAAAAATCCCCGCACTGTGCCGTTGGATATGATGGGCTGAACCGATTTGGTTCCACGTGGGTGCTCTCTCTTTGATGCACGCAGCACCAAAGAAGTTAAGCTCCCTTTATATTGGTGTTGGTTCACCAATCATCAAATTTTCCAACGTGCACGGCAGGGATATTTTACAAGAACCGAATTTATTTGCAAAATAAGTATAACACATCCTAAAATAAAAGTCAAGGAGGCTATTGTAAAAGGGTTTTATCTAATCTGCACCGCAAAATTTTTCACTAATACATCTAAAACTTGCGCATGTATAGAATTAATCTCTTCTTCGGTTAAGGTGCGCTCGCTTGAGCGATAAAGACAAGCCAGGGTTAAACCGATATGGCCGGGAGGAATCTGCTTGCCCTGATAATAATCTATAATCTTTACCGCGCACAGTAAAGGCCTTGCCTTTTCTAGCATTGCTTCTCTGATCTCATTGACCAATACGCCTTCTTTGACCACTAAACTGATATCTCTGGATATGCCTGGATATAGAGGTAAAGGCGTAAATTTCTTTTGCGGGCTTAAGGAGGAAAAAAGTTTATCCAGGTCAATCTCTGCGCTAAAAACATCTTTATTTTTGATCTCCAGCATTTCTAAGCTTGCCCTTTGTAATTGCGCGATGAAACCTATTTTTTCTTTTTGCAGGTAGACGGCAACCGCAAAAGGAGCGCTGAGAGTTTGAAAACTATAATCCTTGATGCCTAAGCGTTCCCAGACCACTTCTAATATGCCTTTTAAATGCAGGATGCTGGCCGGCGCAGATTGTATCCCACAAATAGCGATGCCTAAAGTTAAAACCTCAAGCGGCCCGGATGGAATATTCCGGAAAGACTTGGCAATCTCGAAAATGTGGATTTGGTTTTGTTTCTGGTTAAGATTGTAGGCAATGCAACGGCCTAAACCAGGAATAAGCGTAGGCCTCAAGGCTTCTTGTTCCTTACTCAAAGGGTTTAAGATTTCTATTGCGGGTGTCTGTTGGTCTCTGAATAAAGACCTGTCCATTAGGCTGTAAGTAATGACCTCGTTTAAGCCTAAACCCGCCAGGATATTTTTTATTAAAGCAACCAAACCCCTTGTTCCAGAAGCAGTTATATCTGGGCTAACCTTCGGTAAAGACTTGGGAATGTTTTCGTAACCCCATATCCGGGCAATCTCCTCCACTAAGTCTACGGCTAAATTTATATCCTCCCGATATAAAGGCACTTTAACTAAAAAATTATTTTTTTTCTTCTGGAATACCTTAAATCCTAAATTCACTAAAATTCTTTTGGCTCTGGTTACGGGTATCTTTATTCCTAAAATTTTATTCACGCTGGCCGTATCTAAATTAATCGCTTTCTGTTTGGTTTTAGGTAGACCTGCTTCTAAGGCATTAACCAATTGTCCTGCAGTTAAGTCCTGGATTAGTTTAGCCGCCTCTAAAGAAGCCGATTTTACGCTTCCTAAATCAACGCCTCTTTCAAAACGATAAGAGGAATCCGTTTGCAGGCCTAGCTTTTGCCTGGCGCGCCGGATACTCACCGGATTAAATATGGCTGCTTCTAAAAGGATATTTTTGGTATTATAGTTTACTTCTGTATCCTTTCCTCCCATAATCCCGGCGATGGCTATCGGCTTTCTGTCATCGGCAATCACTAAAATATCGGCGTCCAGCACCCTCTCTTCTTGGTCCAGGGTAATTATCTTTTCCTGATTTTTCACCCGCCGCACAACTATAGTATTACCCAGCTTATCCAAATCAAAGGCGTGCAAAGGCTCGCCATAGGAAAATAATACATAATTTGTAATATCCACGATATTATTTACGCTGCGGCAACCAATAAGTTCCAGGCGTGTCCTCAACCAATCCGGCGACGGGCCTACTTTGACGTCCTTAATTATCTTGGCGGTGTATAACGGACAATCTTTTTTATCTTCTATTTTAAGTTGTAAGTGTTTGCTGTTTGGTTTTTGGTGTTTGGTGTTTGGTTTTTGATTTTTGATTTTTGATTTTGTAATGGCTGCTACTTCCCTGGCGATCCCTATCACGCTTAATAAATCCGGCCGGTTAGGAGTTATTTCTATTTCTAAGACAAAATCCGCGCCTTTTTCTTCTAAGGCAGTCACTTCCAGGCCGGCCATGGTAAGTTTGTCGCCTAAGGCTTGGGGTGAAATTTTAATCTCCACAAAATCTTTGAGCCAATTATAGGTAACTTTCATTTTTAAAACTGCCTTAAGAACCTTAGGTCATTCTCAAAAAATAACCGGATATCATCAATGCCAAACTTTAACATGGCAATTCTTTCTATGCCCATCCCAAAGGCAAAACCCGTATATTCCTTAGGGTTATAGCCGAC
>MHGW01000039.1:12276-22156 GCA_001805765.1 Omnitrophica WOR_2 bacterium RIFCSPLOWO2_01_FULL_41_12
TAAAAGGGAAAAAATGCGGGCGAAAACGCATTTTTATCTCTTTGCCGAATACTCCTTTAGCCAAAATTTCTAACACGCCTTTTAAATCCGAAAATTTTATTTCTTTATCCACCATAAAGCCTTCGATCTGATGAAACATAAAGGAGTGGCTGGCATCCACAGCGTCGGGACGATAAACCCTGCCCGGCACCACTACGGCTAAAGGCGGTTTACGTGATTTCATCACCCGAATCTGCACCGGCGAGGTATGGCTACGCAGTAATAGGTGTTTGGGCTTTAGAAAGAAGGTATCAAACACATCCCGCGAGGGATGTTCTAAGGGAATATTTAAACCGGTAAAATTATTATATTCGGTCTCGATCTCAGGTCCTTCCACCACGCAGAACCCCATGCGCATAAAAATATCCAGGATCTCCTCTATCACCTGCGTGATGGGATGCAACCTGCCTAAATCCTGGGTTATCCCCGGCAAGCCAATGTCAAATACTTTACCCGTAGATGCAACTGGTTGGGTAGATAATGTTTTTTGTTTTTCCGCAATCAGGGAAATTATTCTACTTTTTAACTCATTAATTTTTTGGCCAAAGGAGGCGCGTTCTTGCTGGGTGAGGCTGGGGATGGATGAGGTTAACTGCAGGATCAGGCCTTTTCTGCCTAAATATTTCAGCCGCAGTTCTTCTAAGCCTTCAACAGAATTTATATTCTGTATTTGCGAATCTATTTGGCTTTTAATTGCCTCAATATCCATATTAGACACAATATACCTAATAATACCAAGGCGAAATTCTTCTTGCCGGAATTTAGTCTTTCTGAAATTTTTCTTCCGGAACTTATCTTGCGTAATTCCTGGGCGTGTATATCTAAATCGCCGCCGTGCTCTAGACAAGCCCGGGAAAAAACACCGGAGATTTCTACCCAATCTCCTTTAGATGTATAAGTACCGCTATATCTAATCTCTCTGATTAAATCTTTAGGTGTCCAGATGCCAATGGCGTTCTGGCCGTCATTGACATTTACCCAGGCAAAATCTTGGCGCAGCATTATTTCGCCAATCACCTCGCCTGTATAGGTTATGGTTTTTCCGTCGTATTGCTTGGCATTGTTAATGAGCTCGGTGCTAGAAAGAGATTGGGCATGGGCATTCAAGGCAAATCCCAATATTACAAATACTACCAAATCCAAAATAAATCCAAAATCCCAAATCCAAATCTTTTTAGTTTTTGGATTTTGAGATTGGGATTTATTTGGTATTATTGGTATTATTTGATATTGGGATTTTAATTTCATTTTCCTTTGATCGCCGCTACAAAAAATCCGATTAAAGTAAATACGGACATAAATTCTAGCCTGCCTGCCCACATCTGAAAGATATAAGTAAGTTTTAAGGCTGCCGGCATGCCTACATCTGTAATCCCGCAGGATAATCCCACATTAGCGGCAGCAGAAGTGGACTCAAACAAAGCATCTAAGAAAGGGTGGCCAAAGAGCATACCCACAATCGCACCCATTCCATATAATAATAAATATGCCAAGGTAATAATGAAAGCGGCCCTGGCTACCTTATCTTCCAAAAATATCTCTCTGATATGATGAAATTTTTGAATCACGATTGCTTTTTCCGGAAGGATAATCCTTTTTATATCCTGCAGGAGCGCCTTAAAGATAATCCCGATACGCAACATCTTGATTGCGCCGGTGGTAGAGCAGACAGCACCGCCTAACCCCATGGCTATAGTCAATCCCACCAGGCTCAGGTTTGGCCATTCATTAATAAATTGCCGGGCGTAGATGGTCATATAACCCGTGCCTGTATGCCCTGAAATCAGCTGATAAAAACCTTTGCGAAATAAAACCATTGCTTTAGGGTATATACCTAATTGACTTAAGCCGAACCCGGTAATCACCCAAGTGATGATTATAGTTATAAAAAGGGTAACTGTCTCTATGTTCTTCCATATTTCCCGACGATTACCCATCCAGAGATGATAGTGCAATTTAAAGTTCAACGCGCCTAATATCATAATGACAATGGTGACTAATTCAAAGGGGAAGCTATGATAATAAAGTATGTTTTGAGACTGGGGCGCAAACCCGCCTGTATCAAAGGCAGCCATAAATACGCAGGCACCGTGGAAAAAAGCCGAAAATGGTTTCATTCCATTGAGCATGCCCACTATGGCTAATGCCGCTGTACCTAAAATAAGATAGACGATGCTGATGAGCCAGATAAAACGCGCGGTATTAATCACATTTGGTAGTATTCTTTCATCCCGTGCCTCACCCACATACATCTTAAAGGCGCCTGAGATTCCACGGACAAAAAAGGAAAGCGCCACAATTACAATACCCTGTCCGCCGAGAAACATAATCAGATGCCGCCAGAGATTGTGCGTGAAAGAGAGATGGTCGAGGTCCTGCACTAAGACTAATCCTGTAGTGGCAAAACCGGACATGGCATCAAAACAGGCATCCAAATACGATTTCCAGTGCCCGCTTAAATACAGGGGTATCGCTCCCAAGATCATGGCCACCAACCAGGAAAGGCTGACCACAATCATTCCCTGCATCCAATTTAAATCCTTTTCTGTATAGCATAATTTAGTTAAGATTAAGCCGAAGATCAAAGCGATCTCAATGCCAATGAAAAAATCTAAAGCCGCATTTTTTTCGCTGATACTTAAACCAAAGATTATCGGCACCAGCATGGTCAGGCCCAAACCTAGCATAATCTTGCCTAAATAATAACCGATATTTTTAATATCTTCTGTTTGGGGCTTAAGGATCATTTCTTCAAGGTAAAGATTAAACAAACAACAAATGCTATCAGTATTATTACTAAGGCATAGAGCACTTCAATGGCAATGCCTAAAACAATATTAAAGGGTAATTTTATTTTCACAATTTACCTACCAATAAATTCAGGAGTTGCGGCTCATTGCCGATTAAGGTAATAGCAATGATGTCATCCCCTGGTTTTAGTATTGTGTCGCCCTTAGGAACAATCACCTCTTCGCCCCTTAAAATGGAAACCAATACCGAATCCGGCGGTAGTTGAATATCTTTTATCTCTTTATTTATTACCGGCGAATCTGCGGGTAAATCCACCCGCACGATAGTCAGCTTTCCGCGCTTAAAACTCATCAGGTTAACAAAATCCGAAAAAGAAACTTCTTCTTCAATCACCTTGGCGATAATCTTAGTAGAGTCAACCGGCACATCCACCCCTAACTCGGCAAAGGTGTGTTCATTATCCGGATTATTTACTCTGCCGACAGTGCGCCGGATATTAAATTTTTCTTTGGCTAATTGACAAATAATCAGGTTGTCTTCGTCATCCCCGGTAACTGCGGCGACCACATCTGCCCTGGCTATGCCTGCCTCTTCTAAAATCCGCGGGTCGCAACCATCACCGCTAATCACCAAGGCTTCTAATTCCTTGGCTATCTCTTCGCATCTTAACCTATCCTTATCTACAATACCCACGGTGTGCTTACCCTGGCATAACCTTTTGGCTAAAAAATAGCCGATCTTACCTGCACCCACAATAATAATATACATTTGGCACCTCGGACTTAAATATTAAATTTCTCTTTTATTTTTTTAAGACTTGCCACTTTAACCGCCGCCATCAACATATCCTTGGCTTTTAAAACAGTATTGGGGTCAGGGATAATTACACCGTCCAGCCTTCTGATTGCCACGACCAAGAATTCACCAGGCAGATTGATATCCTGAATGGTTTTGCCTACCAGGCTGTTCTTCGCCTCAATCTCAAGCACCCCCAGTTCCTTGGTCTCAATCAGATAACTGGAAAAGCGGCTTTCAATAATCTTGTCTCGCAGCATAGCCGCAAAAAGCATGGTTCCGCTGATAATATCTAATCCTAGTGCGGCATAAATATGCGCGCGCTGCGGGTCGTAAACCCGGGCAATGACCTTAGACACTTTAAATATCTTTTTGGCTACTTGCGCCGAGACTAAATTCGTGTTGTCACCATTAGTGACCGCGCAAAAAACATCTGCCTTTTCAATCCCTGCCTGTTTTAATAGGTTCAGGTCAAAACCATTGCCGACCAAACTTAATCCGTTAAATGTTTGGCCAAGGCGGTCAAAAGAATTGGGATTTTTATCCATAATCACGACGTCGTGGCCTTCGCTGGACAAAAGTTTGGCTAATTCTGAGCCCACTCTTCCGCAACCCACTATTATGACATACATATTCGCTCCTCTTATAATATGTGTATAGCCTGTTAATGTCTAATTACTAATGACGAATGTCGAATGAATGACTAATGCCTTAATGTTTAAAATGACTAATTAGACATTGAAACATTTAGACATTGGACATTCATTAGTCATTCGGATTTAGTCATTAGGCATTTTCGGGTTGCTGGATTTATCCTTTCGCTATTTCTACTAATTTCTTAAATGCCTGGGTGTCTTTAATTGCCAAATCTGCCAATATTTTTCTATCCAAATTAACTTTGGATTTTTTCAGGCCATGTATAAATTGGCTGTAGGTAATCCCTGCTGAACGGCAGGCAGCATTGAGCCGCGTAATCCAGAGCTTGCGGAATTCTCTCTTTCTCACCCGCCTGTCCCGATAAGCATAGACCAAAGCATGCATCAGGGCGCGGCGCGCCTGCTGGTATTGTGTACTGCGGTCGCCCCAAAAACCTTTGGCTTTCTTTAGTGTCTTCTTCTTTCTTTTTCTCGTGGCCACGCTATGTTTTATTTTCGCCATTTTTTACTCCTTCCGCAGTGGGCGGAACACCAATCCATCCGATAGGATTGGGTGTTATCCATATGGTAACATTCTTTTTAGATACTTGGTGTCTTTTTTGCTTTTAATAGTGGCTGACTTTCCTAAATGCCGCAATCTTTCTGGCTCCTTGCCGGTTAAAAGATGGCTCTTACCAGAAGGCGAATATTTAATTTTGCCCTTTTTGGTTAATCTGAATCTTTTGGCGACACCTTTTTTAGTTTTTAATTTTGGCATTGTTTCCTCACTTGTTTTACTTCGGGGTCACGACTAAGGACATTACCCTGCCTTCCAAGGCCGGTGTTTTTTCTACCTGTCCGTCGTTTTGAATGTCAATAATAAATTTATCTAAAATCTTTCTTCCCAAATCCAGATGCTCCATTTGCCTGCCCCTGAAGAAAAGATTGATCTTAACTTTATCTTTTTTCTTTAAGAAAGTGATGGCCTGTTTCAGTTTTACCTCATAGTCGTGGCTGTCAATATTAGGTTTAAAACGGATTTCTTTCAGCCGGCCTTGTTTTTGATGTTTCTTGGCTTCTCTTTCTTTTTTTTCCTGGTCGTACTTAAATTTGCTAAAGTCTATGATGCGGCAGACCGGCGGGCTGGCCGAAGGGGCTACTTCTACTAAATCTAATTCGTGCTGATTGGCTAAGTCCAGCGCCTTTTGTATCTGTAACACGCCCATCTGACTGCCGTCCGGTCCGATTAAACGTACTTCGGGTACGCGTATCCTTTCGTTAATACGAATATATTTTTTTATCTTAACCACCCCCCTTTCTGTTAATTTCTTCTTTTATCTGTTCTACGAATTCTACTAATGGTATTGCGCCCAGATCGCCTTTACCTTTTTTTCTCACCGAAACTTTATTCTCTTTTTCCTCCCGCTCACCCAAAATCAAAGAATAAGGTATTTTATTTAATTCGGCGTTGCGAATCCGTTTGTCTAAAGTTTCATTACGGCTGTCCGTTTCTGTCCTGATAGAATTGTCCTCTAGGGCTTTTTTGACCTTTAGGGCATATCCTTGTACAGAATCTTTGATCGGTATCACTATTACCTGCGTGGGCGCCAGCCACAAAGGCAATTCGCCTTTATAATGCTCTAACAATGCGCCCATAAAACGCTCCAGGCTGCCCAGGAGTACCCGGTGCAACATAATGGGCTGTTTCTCTTTGCCGTCGCTGGCCACAAAGGAAAGGTTAAATCTTTTCGGCAGGCTGAAATCGCACTGAATAGTGGCGCATTGCCAAGACCTTTTTAAGGCGTCCTTTAATTTTATATCAATTTTTGGCCCGTAAAACGCGCCCTCACCCGCATTGATATCATAAGATAGATTTTTATCCTTTAATGCCTCTTCTAAGGCAAGGGTAGCTTGCTGCCAGTCTTCAAGGCTCCCAATAAATTTTTGCGGCTGGGTGCTTAATTCTACGCCTACCTCTTTAAATCCAAAGACCTGCATGGTTTCAAAGACAAAATCAATAATATTTTTTATCTCCTCTTTTAATTGCTCCGGCGTACAGAAGATATGGGCATCGTCCTGGGTAAATCCGCGCACCCTGAGCAGGCCGTGTAAAACCCCGGCTTTTTCCTGGCGATAAACTGTGCCTAATTCAAAAAAACGAATGGGTAATTCTTTGTAGCTGCGTTTTTTTGATTTATAAATCAGGATGTGGCCCGGGCAATTCATCGGCTTTAAAACAAATTCTTTATCCTCAATTTTTATAATATACATATTCTCTTTATAATATTCGTAATGGCCGGAGGTCTGCCATAAACCTGCCTGCATAATGTGCGGGGTAATCACCATTTGGTAACCGCGCCTTAAGTGCTCTTTTTTTTCGTAATCCTCAATGATGGTGCGCAGAAGCGCGCCCTTAGGATGATAAAATACCAATCCCGCGCCTGCCTCCTGCTGATAGATATCAAAAAATTCTAAGGCCGGGCCTAATTTCCTGTGATCGCGCAGTTTCGCCTCTTCTAAATTTTTTAAATATGCGTCTAATTCTTGTTGGGTCTCAAAGCAGGTCCCGTAAATTCTTTGTAGCATGGGATTAGTTTCAATACCATGCCAATAGGCGCCGGCAACCGATAATAATTTAAAGGCCTTGATTTTTCCGGTTGATTCTAGGTGCGGGCCGCGGCATAAGTCTATAAAATCCTTTCCGGTTTTGTATATGGAGACTTTTTCCTCGGGGATTTCCTGGATGAGCGCTATTTTATAATCTTCCTTTAATTTTTTAAATAATTTCAGCGCCTCTGGTTTAGAAAGTTCCTCGCGGATAAACGGCGTATCTTTTTGAATAATCTCTTGCATCTTCTGCTCTATCTTCGCTAAGTCCTCGTCCTGAAACGGCTCGGGCTTAGCAAAGTCATAATAGAATCCGTCCTCGATAGACGGCCCAATGCCTAACTGGACCTGCGGCCACAATTCTTTGACTGCCTGCGCCATTACGTGTGAACAAGAATGTCTTAAGGTATTTATATCCATATTTATACTGGTGGGCGCTACAGGACTCGAACCTGTGGCCCTCTCCATGTCAAGGAGATACTCTAACCAACTGAGCTAAGCGCCCGTAATGTTTCAATGGGCAAGGAGGGAGTCGGACCCTCACAGCCTTACGGCCAGCAGATTTTAAGTCTGCCGTGTATGCCATTCCACCACTTGCCCGTTATTTACAGGCGGCAAGCGGATTCGAACCGCTGTATAACTGTTTTGCAGACAGTCGCCTTGCCACTTGGCTATGCCGCCGAATTTCAAAAGAATCTTTTTGTGTCTTTAATTATTGTCTCAACCTCAGCCAAGCAGCCTATTCCGATTTTTCCGCAGGCAAGCCTTGCCTTTATGGGCCCAACAAAATGAATCCCTAAGGATTTTAGTTTCTGGATATTGGCTTGAGTAATTTTATTTTTATACATATCCTCGTTCATCGCCGGGCAGATTAAAACGGGTGCCTTGGTAGCGCAGACAATGCAGGTTAATAAATCGTCGCTGATGCCTGAGGCAATCTTACCTATAATATTGGCGGTAGCCGGAGCAATTAACACTAAATCCGCCTTTTCTGCCAAGGAGATATGCCCTATTTCCCATGCCTCTGGCGTATCAAACAAGCCTCGATAGACCCTGTTTGCGGATAAACTCTGAAGGACAATCGGGCTGATCAATTTTTCCGCCTCTTGCGTCATCACCACAGTAACGCAAAAATTTTCTTCTTTGAGCCTGCGGATAATCTCGCAGGCCTTATAAATAGCAATGCTGGCGGTTACCCCTAAGATTATGTTTTTACCCTTTAACATTTTCTAATTTTCCGGCTTTATCTTTTTATACTTTACCTTGCCTGCTATTATCTCATGTAAGGCTATGGTTGAGGGCTTAATTTGTGCATTGATATCTACGAGCCTGGGCTGCCCTTCAGCAATTTCTAAGGCCCTTTTGGACGCCAGGATGACTAATTTGTAAACCGAATCCCCTGCCTTCTCTAAAAGCTGTTCTAACGGTACATACTCCATATCTACTCCTTCTTTTCGCGCTTGAAGTTTATTGCTTTTAAGACGATCTTTTTTAATGCGCTTACTGTGCTGGCTAAATCTTTATTCACCAGAGAATAATCATAACTCCGGAAAAGCCGGACTTCCTGCCGGGCAAGTTTCAGGCGCTTTTTAATCTCTATGGTTTTGGTTTGATTACAGCGGCCCTTGATTCTCTGTTCTAAGGCCTGAAAAGATGGCGGCTGAATAAAAATAGTGACGGTGTTTTTAGAATACAGTTTCTTTATCTTTGAGGCGCCGGGAAAATCCAAACATAAAATCACGTGCTTGCCTTTTTTAATCTGTTTCTGAAAACAATCCCTGGGCGTGGCATAATAATAGCCTAAATATTTTGTCCATTCCAGGAATTTTTTTGCAAGTCTTTGGCGTTTAAATTGCTCTTGGCTAATAAAAAAATAATTCTTGGCGTTTCTTTCGCCTGACCTTTTTGGCCGGGTAGTAAAAGAAACGGATTTTGCTAATACCTTCTTTAAGGCCTTGCCCTTGAGTAATCTGGCTAGTAAAGTGGTTTTCCCTGAGCCTGACGGGCCAGAAACCACAAATATCAATCCTTTTCTCACTCTATGTTTTGTACCTGTTCGCGGATTTTTTCAATCTGGCTTTTAATCTGCACTACCCTCGCGGAAATAAACACATCGCAACACTTGGCAGCCATAGTATTTGCCTCGCGCTGCATCTCCTGGGCAATAAAATCTAATTCCTTGCCTATCGCACCCGTTTGCGCCAGTTTAGTTTTAAAATTGCGGATATGAAATACCAGCCTTTCCATCTCTTCGGTGATATCTTTATCTTTTAAGAAGGCGGCGCGTTCTTCGTCTGTCTTGATTTTGGTTAATTTTTCCTTCATTATCTTTTTAAATCTTATTTGGATGACCTCCAGATGAGTCTTCAGCGCCTCTGCCCGCATCCTTAAATAGGCATATAGCGCCCGGCCTTCTTTCTGGCGTGACTCTTCTAATTTACCTAAGGCCTGCTGCGCCAAAATTTTTAAACTCGGCCAGAGCCGGGCTTCATGATAAATATTATTTTCCAAAGACAGGACCCCGGGTAAATGGATTAACGTGTTGATGCTGGGATCGTCTTTAATCTGTAATTGTTTTTTGATTTTTTTAAGCGCTAAGATATAGTTTTTCAATAGCGGCCGGTTAATAAAAACCGACGGGACTCCCCCGGCCACAACATTTATCACGCAGGTGACCCTGCCCCTTTTAATCTTGGTTTCAAGAACTTTTTTGACCCCCTCCTCCAGAGATAATAATTGCGGCGGCAGATGAAAAATGCTTTCAAAAAATTTATGATTAGAGCTTCTGAATTCTACGCTCACTTTGCCTGTCCCTACAATATCTGCTTCTTTCCTGCCAAACCCTGTCATGCTTTTTAACATGCAAAGAACCTCCGGCTTAGGCCCAGACCTTTATTTTCTTTTCTTTCTCTATAATGTCTTTAGTGGGATATAAATTTACGATGATCTCCTCAGGGAGAAACCAAAGCTTGATTTCTCTTTCTGAATCCGCCTCGTTTGCCGAAACATGGATTACGTTTTCATAAACTCCGGTGGTAGTAATCCTACCGTAT
>MHGW01000039.1:22191-32091 GCA_001805765.1 Omnitrophica WOR_2 bacterium RIFCSPLOWO2_01_FULL_41_12
GTTGGTGCTGCCGGCGAGTTGCCGGCATTTGGTAATTGCGTCTTCCCCCCAGTAGATCAGCGCCATCACCTTACTGCGGTTATGGAGCTCTCCGCGGATATACCTAATCAATTCCCCAAAAAAGGGCTTATCTCTCAGGTGTTGATAATGCTCTTCGGCTAATTCTTTGGAAACCCGGCTAATTTTAGCCGCCACAATCTCTAATTTTGTTTCTGAAAGCCGGGTTAAGATGTTGCCGGTTAAAGATTTTTTCAGGCCGTCTGGCTTGATGAGAATTAAAGTTGCCTGGTTCATCAACGCGAACCTCCTCTCAATTTCTGCATAATTCTTCCCAGATCTTCGGGAGAATAAAACTCAATCAAGATGTGTCCGCGTTTTTTTCTCTGACTAATCCTGACCTTGGTGGCTAAAATATGCTGGAGCTCTTCTTCCATGGCTACTAGGTGCGGCTCGCGTCTGGACTGGGCCATTCTGCGCTTGATGCCCTTGGGTCTCTGCGTCTTGATTAAATTCTCTAACTCTCGTACAGATAAGCCTTTAGCGATAATTTCCTGTGCTAAGCGGCGTTGATGGTTCGGGTCTTCTATTTCTAAAAGTGCCCGGCCATGCGCAAAAGAAATGCGGCCTTTTTTGATTTCTTCTTGGACCTCTAATGGTAACTTCAATAAGCGCAATATGTTAGTAACAGAAACCCGCGCTTTACCCAAGACTACGCTGATTTTTTCTTGCGTAAGATTAAATTTATCAATGAGATACTGAAAAGCATGCGCCTCTTCAATCGGGTTCAAGCCTTGGCGCTGAATATTCTCAATTAAAGATAGCTCCAGAGAATCCTGGTCCGGAACATCCTTGATTATTATTGGTATCTCTTTTACATTCAATAACTTAGCAGCGCGTAATCTTCTCTCGCCCGCAATTAACTCAAAATACTCTCCCCGCCGCCTGACTAAAAGCGGCTGGATCACGCCTTTTTCTTTAATGGATTGGGTGAGCTCTTCTAAGCTTTGCGGGTCAAAATCTTCGCGCGGCTGAAAAGGGCTGGGCCGGATTTGGTCTAAAGAAACATAGGCAATCTTTTCATGCGCGTCTGTTTCTTTTTCCGGAATTAAGGCGCTTATTCCTTTACCTAAGGCTTTTCTATCCATAATTACGCTCCTGGTTTTGTCCCTTCTGTTCTTTCTTTGTATTCAGAAATGTCCAATCTGGTTCTAGGAAGACCTAATATTTCCCGGCTTAATTCTTCATATTTTTGCGCGCCCTGAGAATCCTTATCATATAAGGCAATAGGCTGACCAAAACTCGGGGCCTCAGTTAAACGCACACTTCTCGGAATAACCGTCTCATAGACCTTTTCCTTAAAATAACTCCTGGCTTCTTGAATCACTTCCTTAGTCAGATTAGTGCGGTAATCTGCCATAGTCAACAGCATACCTTCTACTGCCAGGCTGGGATTAAGATTATCTTTCACAAGTTTAACAGTATTAAGTAGTTGCGTTAATCCCTCTAAGGCGTAATATTCGCACTGTACCGGCACTAAAACCGAGTCCGCAGCGCATAAGCCATTGATAGTTAAAAGCCCTAATGAGGGAGGGGAATCAATAAGCATAAAATCAAAATTCTCTTTTTCTTTCATCAAAGCCCGTTTTAATCTATATTCTCTCCCCAGAGTACCCACCAATTCCACTTCTGCGCCAGTCAGGTCTAAATTAGAAGGGGCCAAAAACAGATTACTCACTGCCGTAGGTTGTAATATCTCCTTAATGTCTAATTCTTCTAACAGGACATGATAAGTACTTTTTTGGATGTTGTGTTTATTAATACCTAAGCCGCTGGTGGCATTAGCTTGGGGGTCTAAATCAATCAGGAGGACCTTTTTTTGGGCTAAGGCAAGATAGGCAGCCAAATTAATCGCAGAGGTGGTCTTGCCTGTGCCGCCTTTTTGGTTACAAATAGAAATAGTTCTACCCATTGCTATTCATATAGTTACAAAATGTACCACGCGGAACTATGGTTAAACTGGGTTACATTTTATCTTTATTATCTTAAAAATAAAGACGTTGTCAAGTATTTTCTTTGTCTTTTTTTAGGCTTACTCTCACCTTGGCTGGCTTTGCTCCGGGCATACCAAAAAGGCCTTTTTCCTCCTCGGAAACCACTTCTATTTTTACTTTATCTCTGGAGGCTTTTAATTCTTTGAGTGCTTTTTTTATGGCTTCTTCTACGGTTTGACCTTCTATCTCAATGCTGAATTTGGGGCTCATTTTTTCCGGTTGATGCGCAACTGATAAAATAACATCATAGCGCTATTGATAAACCAATACAAGACCAATCCTGAGGGCATATGATAAAAAATAAATCCGAACATCAGAGGAAACATAATAGTCATTATTTTCTGTTGTTCTGTAGAGCCCGTACCTGCGGCCTGAGAGATTTTCTGTTGGAAAAACATCCCGATCCCCATGACTATAGGTAAGATATTAATTTCATTGCCTATCACGGGTAACTGCCTGGGCAAAGTCAATAGTCGGTCCGGCTCAGACAGATCTTTGATCCACAGGAAATGCGCGCCTTTTAAGGCTACGGAGCGCATCAAAACTTGATAAAGCGCAAAGAATATGGGTATCTGTAAAATCATAGGCAAACAACCGCCAAAGGGATTGACCCGATGCTGCCGGTATAATTCCATGATCTCTTTGTTCAGTTTTTGCGGATTATCTTTATAGGTTTTTCTTAATTCTTCTATCTGAGGTTGCAAAGACTGCATTTCTTTCATCGAGCGCATTTGTTTTAAGGTCAGCGGATAAAGGACGAGATAAATCAAGAGGCTGAAAATGATAATTGTCCAGCCCCAATTATGTACTAGCCGAAACAAAAACTCTAATAATTGCCTTAAGATATGGGCAATGAAATTAAAGGTACCATAATGAACGATACTCGACCATTCTGGGTTAATGCGCTGCATTAATTGTAAATCTTGTGGCCCCAAATAGATACGAAATTTTTGCTCCTTGATTTCTGCCGGAGCAAGGGTTAATTCCGGAGAGGTTAAACCAATTTCTGACTCTTTGGGGTTAAGTTTTGTAATCCACGCAGAATAGCGATCGGAAAGCGGCTCGATAATAGCGCAAAAATATTTGTCCCTGAAACCTAAGAATTTTATCTCAGGGAGGGCGAGTTCTTGCCGGCCATTGGAATGCTGCACCCCGTCTTTTCCGGCCAAGGTAACATCCTGAAAACGCACCCGGTTTTGGTCTCCGCTAAAATTCATCCCGGCGAAACTTAAGGTTAAGTTGGTTTTGATGGCCGCACTAGATAAATTGCGGATTTTAATTTCTAAGTCTATGTTATAACTAGAGTTATGAAAAAGAAATTTTTTGCTTACCTCTTTTTCCTGGTCGCGATAAAGAAAAACCACTTCGTCTCGGGAAACACGGGATTGTTTAAAAACCCAATTGTTTTGCGTTAAGCGGAAACCGTGTTCTAAAGGAAATTTATAGGACTGATAGTCCTGAAAAATAATTTCCTTGATCGCGGCTTGCGGCTCGCTAAAAGTGATGGTGTATTTTTCTTGAGCAAACGGGAAAAAAGAAGCAGGGAGGATTTCTGGTTCTGGCGCGGCTTGAGTAATCTGGGCCAGTGCTGTAAGGACCGCCGGCGGGGCTTCCTTTATAACTTCTTTGTTTTCAATATGATACGTTTTGGAGACCCAAGTTGACCAACTGAGTAAAATTAACAAAGACAGCGCAATCGCCAGGATTAATCGTTTTTCCATAAATTATGTTAAAGGATCAAAGCCGAATTTTTTAGAAAAGGGTTGACACGCCAACACCCTCTTGATACCTTTTAATAAACCTCGGCCAACCCCGTATTGTGCTAACGCCTGCTTGGTATACTCTGAACAGCTGGGTTGGAACCTGCAGCAAGAAGGGATGAATCCCTGAAAGTACTCTTGATATATGCTGATCAGATTAATACAAAGGTTTTTTAACATTAAATGCAAAGTCTTTTTCTTCCCTTTGTCCTGCGGCTACTGAGGACCTTCCTGCCGGCTCGCGTAGCCATTCTCCGTCGGAAACCGTGCCTTCTCTTGGCTACTATGTTTGTAGGCGTAGTTAAATGTTTTTTCATAGGAGAGTAATTATAACATAAAGATCAAACAAGTCAAATGTTTAAAGAAAATTTTTTTAATATTTATTTTCTATTGACGATTAAAAAAATACTTGTATAATATCCACAGAGTTATACACCTTGTGCATAAGCTGTGTATACTCTCTAAAAAGATTATGTCCGACATATTAAAGGCCTGGGATAAAGCTAAAGGATACTTAAAAGATAAGCTGGGCGAGTCTACCTTTGAAACCTGGATTCTACCTCTCAGGCCAAAAAAGCAGGGGGGCTCGGGTATCGTATTAGAGGCGCCGGATAATTTCTTTAAGGAGTGGGTGGAGAAACATTACCAGCGGGTTATCCAAGAGGCCATGCATTGGTCAAGCTCGCAAGAAATCGCCGTGGGTTTAGAAGCCGCAACGCCACAGGCCTTCAGCCAGCCGCAGACTACACAAACCTTACTCAAATTACAAGAACCCCGGGAAAGCTCAGGGCTAAACCCCAGGTATACCTTTGAAAATTTTGTGGTCGGCTCTTCAAACCGCCATGCCCACGCCTATTCTCTGGCTGTGGCAGAATCTCCGGCTAAAGCCTATAATCCTTTATTTATTTACGGCGGTGTGGGCTTAGGCAAAACCCACCTGATGCAGGCGATCTGCCAGCACATCAAAAATAAAAAAGGGGGTAACCTCAAAATATACTACACGCCCTCTGAGCGTTTTACCAATGAACTCATCGACGCGATACAGCACCACTCCACACCCATGTTCAGGCAGAAATACAGAAACGTGGATATCCTGGTGATTGATGATATCCATTTTATCGCCGGAAAAGAGTCTACCCAGGAAGAATTCTTTCACACCTTTAACACCCTTTACGATAGCCATAAACAAATTATTATTTCTTCGGACCGGCCGCCTAAAGAGATAGCCAACCTGCAGGAGAGATTGGTTTCGCGCTTCAGCTGGGGCCTGGCCACAGATATTCAGCCGCCAGACCTAGAAACACGGGTGGCGATCTTAAAAAAGAAGATTGAAAGGGAACCGGTATCTGTACCCGACGAGGTGATTTTTTTTATTGCCCAATTGATTAAAACCAATATCCGGGAATTAGAGGGCGCTTTGATTAGAACTATTGCTTATTCCTTATTAGAAGAAAAGCCTTTGAGCTTGGCATTAACTAAAGAGGTCTTAAAAGACCTCCTCAAGGAACCTAAAAAATTAATCACCATAGATTTTATCCAGCGCTGTGTATCCGAGGAGTTTGGGGTAACCCTGCAGGAGTTAAAAACCCGGCGCCGTAATAAAACCATCGTTTTACCCCGGCAAATAGCCATGTACTTAAGCCGGGAATTAACGGAACTATCCCTGCCGGAAATCGGCACTTTTTTTGGCGGCAAAGACCATACCACGGTTTTACATTCATATAATAAAATTAAAGGGGATTTAAATAAAAATGAGGCATTAAAAGACAGGGTGGAACGAGTTACCCAGATTATTAAACAATAAATCCAAAGGATTTCCCAAGAATATAATTTCTCTAACTAACATATGATATAATACTTAAATAGTGTTTGAACAGGGCGTAAACTCTATTATTACTACTACTATTAATATTTTAAATAATAATATACGAGGAGGCGTGCGATGAAGTTTGTTATAAATAAAACAGTTTTATTAAACGGAATACAAACCGTGCAAAACGTAATTACTACCAAAGCCGCACTACCCATATTGTCTAATGTTTTAATAGAGACCCAATCCGATGGTTTAGGGCTCACTGCCACAGATCTAGACATAGGAATAAATTGTGTAATACCTGTGGATATTCAGGAGGCAGGCGCAATCACTATCCCGGCCAAAAGATTTGGGGATATTATTAAAGAACTTTCTAGTGATGAGGTTACTATTAGTATTAAGAAGAATAATTTGGTGATTATTGAAACAGAATTATGCCAATTTAAGATTATGGGTTTACCTAAAGAAGAATTTCCCCGTTTACCGGAATTTAAAGATACAGAAGTCATAAAATTAGAACAACCGGTTTTAAAACAAATGCTCAACCTTACTTCTTTTGCTGTGTCCTTTGATGAAACCCGCTATATTTTAAATGGTATACTTTTAAAAGTGCAGAAAAACAATCTAATTTTTGTGGCCACAGACGGCAAGCGCCTGGCGGTTATGGAAAGGAAATTAAAACAAGAGATGGATAAAGATATTAGTATTATTATACCGATTAAGACCATCCAGGAATTAAATCGTAACCTCAAAGACGAGGGGGAGCTTTCTTTGGTCTTAGGCGCCAACCAAGCACTTTTTGATTTAGGCAACATCACTATTATTTCGCGTCTCATTGAAGGAGAATTTCCGGATTATAAACAGGTTATCCCGCCGGCCTCGGCAAATAAGATGGGCATAGACAGGGAACAGTTTTTGCAGGCCATCCGCAGGGCCAGTTTACTTTCTACGCCGGATTATCAGGCCGTCAAGTTAGAATTATTTAAAAATAAACTGGTGGTTTCCAAGTCCACGCCGGATATCGGCGAATCTCGCGAGGAACTCAAGGTGGAATATCAGGGAAAAGAAATAGCCATCGGCTTTAACCCCGGCTATATCATTGATGTCCTGAAGAACTTAGGCGATCAGCGCGTGGAATTGGAATTGACTGACAGCGAAAAACCCGGGGTCTTACGTATAGACGGCTACGTTTATATTGTTTTACCCATGCGCTTAGGCTAATAATGGAAGCGATAAAAGATACAGTAAGCCACATTATGCAGTCCTGGGAGAAAAAAAAGAAGGGCTTAAGCCAGGACGGGCCGGAACCGAGCTTAAAAAAAGTCTTGACAAAAAAAGAATTGAGCCATATAAGAGTTAATTATTTTAGGAACGGTACCTTAGGCTTAAAAGTGGATTCTTCGCCCTGGCTTTACCATTTCAGTCTCAAAAAAGACGCCTTGCTTACAAAGCTCAATCAGAAAACGCACTCAATAAAGGAAGTGAATTTGTCTATCGGAGAGGTGTGCAGTGCCAAAGAAAAAACTAACAAAACCCAAACCCGAAGAAAAGCCTAAGATAGAAACGGCTGCCTCCAAGGATAAGGCCTATGACGCCACGACCATACAGGTCTTAGAAGGCATTGAAGCAGTAAGGCGCCGGCCCGCCATGTATATCGGCGACACCTCCAGCCGCGGCTTGCACCATCTGGTTTATGAGGTAGTGGATAATTCCGTAGATGAGGCCTTAGGCGGGTATTGTAATTTTATTGAGGTCACCGTGCATCCGGATAATAGCGTCAGTGTCTTGGATAATGGCAGAGGCATACCCGTAGACATCCACAAGACCGAAAAGAAACCCGCGGTAGAGGTGGTACTTACTACCTTGCATGCCGGCGGCAAGTTTGACCACCGCGTCTACAAAGTAGCCGGAGGTTTACACGGCGTAGGAGTAAGCGTGGTGAATGCGCTTTCCGAGCGGCTGGAGGTAGAGGTTAAAAGGGACGGCAAGGTTTATCATCAGCGCTATGAACACGGCAAAACCGCCTCCAAGCTTACAGTCATCGGCAAAAGCAATGCCGTAGGCACCAAGGTCACCTTTAGGGCTGACCGCACGATTTTTAATAAGATAGAGTATTCCTACGACATCTTATCCCAGCGCTTAAGGGAATTGGCCTTTTTAAACAAAGGCTTAAAGATCAAGCTTTGCGACAAACGCAGCGACAAAGAAAATGTGTTTGAATTTAGCGGCGGGATCGTCTCTTTTGTGGACTACTTAAATAAAAATAAAAATCCCCTGCATAACAAGGTGATTTATTTTGAGAAACAACAGGACGATGTGATTTTAGAGTCAGCCATTCAGTATAATGACGGTTACGCCGAGACGCTTTTTTCCTTTGCCAACAATATCAATACTATTGAAGGAGGCACACACTTATCCGGCTTTAAATCCGCGCTCACCCGGGCAATCAACCAATACGCCAAAAATAAAAATTTAATTAAAGACAACGATACCGGGATTACCGGAGATGATGTGCGCGAAGGCCTGACCGCAGTCATCAACGTGAAACTGCCTAACCCCCAGTTTGAAGGCCAGACTAAAACTAAGTTGGGCAATTCTGAAATCGAAGGTATGGTCGCCTCATGTAGCTTAGACTCCTTAAGTGCCTATTTTGAAGAAAATCCTTCGGTAGCTAATAAAATTGTGGATAAAGTGGTTGTGGCCTCGCGGGCACGCGAGGCAGCGCGTAAAGCACGGGAACTTACCCGTAGAAAAGGCGCGCTGGAAGGCGCAGGCCTGCCCGGCAAATTAGCGGATTGTTCAGAGCGGGACCCGGCATTATGCGAATTGTATATTGTGGAGGGCGACAGCGCCGGCGGCTGTTTTTTTGGAGACACCAAAGTGTCGTTAACCGACGGGCGCAACCTAACTTTTAAAGAATTAGTAAGCGAGGATAAATCTGGCAAAAAAAATTATTGTTACAGCATCGGTCGCACGGGAGAAATTGAAATTAGAGAAATAAAAAATCCGAGGATAACGAGACAAGCAGCCGAAGTTGTTAGGGTCGTGCTTGATAACAATGAAGAAATTATTTGTACCCCTGACCATAAATTTATGCTCAGGGGCGGCGATTATAAAATGGCCAAAGATTTAACTCCCGAAGATTCTTTAATGCCCCTTTATCGACAATATTCTAAAATTGGCAGCCGAATTGAAGGGTATGAAATGGTTTTTGACCCCAAGGCTAATAAGTGGATTTTTACTCATTTATTATCTGATAGATATAATTTAGAGAATGGCATTTATACCAAGAAACAAGGTAGCAGCACGGTTCATCATCGAGACTTCAACAAACTAAACAACAACCCAGACAATTTACTTAGGATGGGCAATAAGGAACACCTCTTATATCATACTACAATTTTGGAAAAGACGCTTCATGCCCCAGAGATAAAAGAAAAATCCAAAAAGGCCCATCAGGTAAGCGAATATCGGGAGAAGGTTAGAAAAATCATGACTACGCCGCAGATGAGGCGATTGTTAAGTAAAAGAGCCAAGAAGCAGTGGAAAAATCCCAAATACAAAAAATTTATGGTCAGTAAATTTTTAGAGTTTTATAATAGCCACCCTGATTATAGGAAGTGGAATGCAGAAATTTTGAATTCTGTACAGCGAGATTATTGGGCCAAAGAAGAAAATAGATTAAAGCAGTCCGATAGAGTTAAAAAATATTTTGCAGACCACCCCGAAGCAAAAGAATATTTATTACAAAAAGCAAAGTTAGAGTGGCCTAATATTAAACTTTTGCAATGGAGAAGACAGAAGACAAAAGAGCAATGGACGAATGCTTTTAGGCAAAAAAGAAAAGCTGCTTATAACCGGACTTATTTAGATCATAGCTTGGCTTTTGCCAAAATGGTGTATGAAAGCCATTACAATCTTGAGTTATACGATGACGAAAGGCAGGCACTGCCTTGGCGCGACACCACTTTGTTAAAATACGATACTCTAGTAAATAGGTTTTTTAATGCTAACCAAAATGCGCTTTTAGAAGCGGTAATAAATTACAACCATAAAATCAAGCGCATAGAAAAATTGGAAGAAAAAATCGATGTCTACGACATAGAGATTCCAGGTACGCATAATTTTGCTTTGGCATCTGGCGTTTTTGTACATAACAGCGCACGACAAGGCCGGGACAGGCATTTCCAGGCCATACTCCCGATTAAAGGTAAGATCCTGAACGTAGAAAAAGCCAGATTAGATAAAATTTTAAGCAACGAAGAGGTGCGCACCA
>MHGW01000039.1:32099-53962 GCA_001805765.1 Omnitrophica WOR_2 bacterium RIFCSPLOWO2_01_FULL_41_12
ACCATTATTACTGCCTTAGGAACAGGGGTGGCTGAAGAGTTTGACCTGGGTAAGTTACGCTACCATAAGGTGGTGCTGATGGCTGACGCAGATACAGATGGTTCGCACATCCGCACGCTCCTGCTAACCCTTTTATATCGCCAGATGCCCAAATTAATCGAGGAGGGATATGTCTATATTGCCCAACCCCCACTTTACAAGATTAAAAGGGGGCAACGCGAAGAGTATATCCAAACCGAAGAACAGATGAATGCCCTGCTCTTAGAATTAGGCAGCGAGGACTTGAAATTTATGAACCTGAAAAATAAAGATACCTATACAGATAAGCAATTCCAGGAGATCCTAGCATTACTTGTGGAAATGGATCACTATAACCGGATTTTTGGTAAAAAGGGAGTAAATTTTACAGAATACCTGGGATTTAGACACCAAAAGACCAAAAAATTGCCCATTTATAAGGTAAAAGTGGAAGGAAATACCCATTTTCTCTTCAATGACCACGAATTATCTAAGGTTGTGGGAGAAGAGAAGATAGAAGAAAAGGCAGAAATTATGGAACTCTTTGAGGCCCAGGATATTGAGAAAATAACCGCTAAATTGGACAAGATGGGTTTAGATATTGCTACCTACTCGGCTTCTGCCAGCCCAGAAGAGATACCGGTGAAAAAGCAAGACAAGAAACCCAAGTTGATTTATAGAATTGTCCAGGAAAAAGAGCACGCTGAATTTTCTTGCCTGAAAGATGTTTTGCAATATGTGAAGGAGCAGGCGCAGAAAGGCATGAATATCCAGCGCTATAAAGGCTTAGGCGAGATGAACCCGCAGCAACTCTGGGACACTACTATGGACCCGGAAAAACGCACGCTATTAAAAATAGCCTTGGAAGATGCCGTGGAAACAGACCGGATGTTCACCATTCTGATGGGCGATGAGGTTGAGCCGCGCCGCCAGTTTATCGAAGACTATGCCCATCAAGTTAAAAACTTGGATATATAGGATAAAAAATGTATACGCGTAATGAAAAAATAGTTCCTAGATATATTGAGGAAGAGGTAAAGGACTCTTACCTTAATTATGCGATGAGCGTCATTGTCGGCCGGGCCCTGCCCGACGTGCGCGATGGTTTAAAGCCGGTGCACCGCCGGATTTTATTTGCCATGAAGGACTTAAACTTAGAACATACCAAGCCCTATAAAAAAGCCGCACGTATAGTGGGCGAGTGCTTAGGAAAATACCATCCGCACGGAGATTTGGCAGTGTATGATGCCCTGATTAGAATGGCCCAGGATTTTTCTCTACGCTATCCGTTAGTAGAAGGCCAGGGCAACGTGGGCAGCGTAGACGGGGATTCGCCGGCGGCAATGAGATATGTTGAAGCACGGCTCGCTGCAATTTCCGAAGAGATGCTGGCGGATATTGAAAAAGAAACCGTGAATTTTATGCCGAATTTTGACGCCTCTTTAGTAGAGCCTATGGTATTGCCGGCGCTCTTACCCAATCTTTTAGTGAATGGTTCATCGGGCATTGCCGTGGGCATGGCTACTAATATGCCGCCGCACAATTTAGGCGAGGTGATCGACGCTACTGTTTATACTCTCGATAATCCCGGCTGCGAAATTAAAGATTTGATGCGCTACGTCAAGGGGCCGGATTTTCCTACCGGCGGCCTGATCTGCGGCAGGGAAGGAATTAAGGAGGCATATACAAACGGCAAGGGTAAACTCACCCTGAGGGCCTCTGCCTCTATTGAGCACCAGAAACAAGGTAAGGATTCCATCGTGATTACTGAGATCGCCTATCAGACCAATAAGGCTAGTTTAATTGAGTCCATTGCCGCGTTGGTAGAAGAAAAGAAAATCGAGGGTATCTCGGATGTGCGCGATGAATCCGATAAGGAAGGCGTCAGAATAGTGATAGAATTGCGCCGGGATGCCGAACCGCAGATCATCCTGAATCAATTATTTAAACATACGCAATTAGAGGTTACCTTCGGCATTATTAATCTGGCATTGGTAGATGGCCGGCCGCGCATCTTAAACTTAAAACAACTTATAGAATACTATATCCTGCACCGTAAAGAAATTATCCGGCGCAGAACTACCTTTGATTTAGAGAAGGCCAAGCAAAGAGCGCATATATTGGAAGGCCTGAAAATCGCTTTAAAATTTTTAGACCGGATCATCAAAACCATTAAGACCAGCAAGACCGTACTCATCGCCAAAGAAGCACTGATGACCAATTTTGATTTAAGCGCCATACAGGCGCAGGCGATTTTAGAGATGCAGTTACAACGCTTAACTGCCTTAGAGCGGGATAAACTTGATGCCGAGTATTTAGACTTAATTAAAAAGATTGAACTCTATCAGTCTATATTGGCCTCGGAAAAAAAGATAGAAACGATGATTAAAGAAGACCTAGAGGGGCTGAAGAAAAAATATGCCGATGAGCGCATCACCCAGATTACCGCTGAGGCAGAGGAGTTAGAGATAGAGGATTTAATTGCCGAAGAGGACGTGGTGATTGTCATTAGCCACACCGGTTACATCAAGCGGCTTCCGGTCAGTGCCTATCGCAAACAGAAACGCGGAGGTAAAGGCGTTACCGGAGCAGAACTGAAAGAAGAAGATTTTATCGAGCATTTATTTATTGCCTCTACCAAAGACTGCCTTTTAATCTTTACCGATAAAGGTAGGGTGCATTGGCTAAAGGTCTATGAAATTCCCCAGGCCTCCAGAATCGCTAAAGGAAAAGCGATCATCAATCTTTTACAATTATCCGGGGAGGAAAAAATCAGCTCTACTATCCCGGTAAAAGAATTTAGCGCCGATAAATTTCTGGTGATGGCTACAAGCCTGGGGCTGATTAAAAAGACCCGTTTGGATGAATACAGCAATCCCCGTAAAGGCGGCATTATCGGTATCACCTTAGAAAAGGACGATGAATTAATCGGGGTAAAACTTACCGACGGCAAAGAGGAATTGTTACTGGCCACTACACTAGGCAAGGCGGTGAGATTTTCTGAAAGCCAGGTGCGCGATATGGGAAGGGCAGCAAAGGGCGTGCGCGGTATTTCTTTAGCCAAGCACGATCAAGTCATCGCCATGGAGGTAGTGCGTAAAGACGATACGGTTTTAACGGTGACAGAATTAGGTTTTGCCAAGCGCACGCCAGTTGACCAGTATCGGCTGCAGCGCCGGGGCGGCAAAGGTATTATCAATATCAAGGTGACTAAAAAGAATGGACAGGCAGTCAGGTTAAAGGCAGTCTCTGACCGCGACGAGCTGATGGTGATTACCCAGAATGGTATGTTTTTAAGGTGCCTGGTGAAAGATATCCGCGCTACCGGCCGTTCCAGCCAAGGCGTGCGTTTAATTAAATTAACCGATAAAGATAGAGTTTCCTCAGTTGCCCACGTAGTCGTAGAAGAAGAATAATCTGACCCCATCGTCTAGCCTGGTCTAGGACAAGAGCTTTTCAAGCTCTCGACCGGGGTTCAAATCCCCGTGGGGTCATTAATTCGCACAATAACTTACTCACACTTCGTGTTCGTAAGTTATGTGCTCATTAAATGTGCGGAATAATCGGATATATCGGAGAAAGGCCAGCCCAGTCCATATTATTAAGCGGTCTTAAGCGCTTAGAATATCGGGGTTATGACTCCGCAGGCATGGCCACTTTCTTACCCCAGAAAAATACCATTTCCGTAAGAAAACTGCCGGGAAAAGTTAGGGGCTTGGAAGAACTGCTGAAAAAGAAGCCGCTGGTGGGTTGCTTAGGAGTTTCGCATACGCGCTGGGCCACCCACGGAGCGCCCAACCAAGTTAATGCCCATCCGCATTTAGATTGTAAAGGCGAAATTGCCGTTGTGCATAACGGCATTATTGAGAATTACACCAAATTAAAAGCCGAATTAATTAAGGAAGGCCATAAATTTTCTAGCCAAACCGATACAGAAGTAATTGTCCATCTCATTGAGAAATTCTTAAAAAGCGCGAACTTAGAAGAGGCAGTGAGAAAAGCGGTCTCCCAATTAGAGGGTTCTTTTGCTATCGGGGTAATTTCCCAGAAAGAGCCGGATAAACTGGTAGGCGCGCGTAAGGACAGCCCGTTAATTGTGGGTTTAGGCAAAAATGAAAATTTTTTGGCTTCGGATGTGCCGGCAATTCTGGAGCACACCAAAGACATTATTTTTTTAGACGAAAATGAAGTGGTGGTCCTGACCAAGAATGGATTTAAGGTAAGCGACCTGGATGGAAAAGAAATTGCCAAAAAACCTAATCGCATCAATTGGGATATTACGCAGGCACAAAAGCAAGGATACCGGCATTTTATGCTGAAAGAGATTAATGAGCAACCAAAGGCAATAGAGAATGTCTTGAGCGCAAGAATAGAAAAACAGGCGCAGAAAATTATTTTTGAGGAGCAAAAAATCCCAGAGGAACAACTAAGAAGCGTTAAGAATATCGCTATTGTTGCCTGCGGCACTGCTTATCATGCCGGAATGGTGGGTAAGTATATTTTAGAATCTACCTGCGCTATACCAGTATCTGTGGATGTATCCAGTGAATTCAGGTACCGCGATTTGCTGATTGACAAAAATACCTTGGTTATCGCTATCAGCCAATCCGGAGAAACCGCAGATACCTTAGCCAGCGTGCGCCAGGCAAAAAAATACGGCAGCCCGGTCTTATCTATTTGTAATGTGTTAGGCTCAACTTTAACCCGTGAATCCGACGGAGTAATTTATACCCATGCCGGCCCGGAAATTGGCGTGGCTTCAACAAAGGCCTATACTGCGCAATTAGTCACACTATATCTCTTTGCTTTTTATTTGGCTAGGCTTAAAAATTTTGGGCCGGGAAAAATTGATAGATACCTTCAGGAGTTACAGGGTATCCCAAAAAAACAAGAGGAGATTTTAAGAACCCAAGATAGCATTGCCCGTCTTAGCCGTCGGCATTCGCATTTTGGCTCATTTTTATTTTTAGGCCGCAACATAAATTATCCTTCTGCCTTAGAAGGGGCTTTGAAACTAAAAGAGATTTCTTATATTCCGGCTGAAGGCTATGCTGCCGGAGAAATGAAGCATGGGCCCATTGCCCTGATTGACGAGTATCGGGCAGTAGTCTGCATTGCGCCAGAATCCAAGGTCTATGAGAAAATGATTTCCAATATCCAAGAGATTCATAGCCGCCAAGGTAAAATCATTGCCTTGGCTACTCAAGGAGACCAGAAGATTAAAGAATTGACCCAGGAAGTGATTTGTATCCCCGGGGTAGATGAATTTTTCTCGCCGCTTTTAGTAGCGCTGCCTTTACAATTATTGGCCTACCACATTGCCGTTAAGCGCGGTTGCGATGTGGACCAGCCGCGGAATTTAGCCAAGTCAGTAACAGTCGAGTAATGTTATATATTGTTTCTACCCCCATAGGCAATCTTAAAGATATCACTTTGCGGGCGTTAGAAGTTCTCAAGACAGTTGATCTGATTGCCTGCGAGGATACCCGGCATACCCGGATTTTATTAGACCACTACCAGATTAAAAAGCCCTTAACTAGTTACCATTCGTACAATAAATCTAGCAAAACCCAAGAAATCATCAAATTACTCCAGGAAGGTAAAAATATCGCCTTGGTTTCTGATGCCGGCACGCCTGGCATAAGTGATCCCGGAGTAGTTTTAGTGAATCAGGCCATAAAAGACAACATTCCCTTTACCGTTATCCCCGGGCCCAGCGGATTAATCAGCGGCCTGGTTCTCTCTGGCCTGCCGACCCATAAGTTTGTCTTTGAAGGCTTTTTACCCGTCAAACAAGCAGCAAGAATCAGGCGCTTAAAAGAATTAAAGCCGGAGAAGCGCACTATTATTATTTACGAATCTCCGCACAGACTAATTCGCTGCCTGGAAGATATGCTGCAGGTTTTAGGAGATATTGAGATTGCCTGCTTAAGAGAGGTGACCAAGAAATTTGAAGAGGCCAGACGCGCAGAGGTCGCGCAAGTTTTAGGGCATTTTAAAAAAATAGCGCCCAAAGGCGAATTTATCCTGGTATTAAATTTATACTTGACTAATAAAAAATAAATGCTATACTTAACCTAACCTTTAAACTCAGTCCAGAGAGGCTGGGAAGGTAATAAAAATGGATAATATATTTTGCAAAATAACAGAAACCCTTGGCAAAACAAAAGCCAAGGGTATTTTTTTATCCTAAAGCCCTATGCGCGAAAAGGCAAAGTTACTAGATAAAGAGAGTATTCACCGTTCGCTCATGCGTATTGCCCATGAGATTTTAGAAAAGAATAAAGGCACCCAGGATTTATGCCTGATCGGGGTCAGGAGTAGAGGCGCCTATTTAGCTGTGCGCCTCAGTGCATGCATCCAGCAAATTGAAAATACCGGTCTTCCTGTAGGTATTTTAGATATTACTTTATACCGCGATGACCTGACCTTAATTGCCGCAAGCCCGGTAGTGCATAAGACCGAGATCAGCTTTGATATCAACGATAAGAATTTGGTATTAGTGGACGATGTATTATATACAGGAAGGACTGTGCGGGCAGCCTTGGATGCACTGAGTGATTTTGGCCGGCCAAAATCCATCCAACTGGCAGTTTTAGTGGACCGCGGCCACCGGGAATTACCGGTACGCGCTGACTATGTCGGAAAAAATATTCCCACGGCCAAGAATGAGACCGTTGAGGTGCGCTTAGAAGAAGTTGATGGCGTAGACGAAGTCGTAATTACAGAGAAATAGCGCTGCAGTAGGGACTGTCCCCGAAGGGGACTGTCCCTACTGCAGCGAGATAAGTATTGAACGCGAAATAAGCCAAAAGGACACATGATCTGGACGAAAAAGGATTTATTAGGTTTAGAGTATTTAACTAAAGAAGAAATAGAGCTTATTTTAACTACCGCCGAATCTTTTAAAGAAGTCTCCACCCGCGACATAAAGAAAGTTCCGGCACTACGCGGTAAAACCGTAGTGAATTTATTTTATGAGCCATCTACGCGCACCAGGGTCTCTTTTGAAGTCGCCGCCAAAAGATTATCTGCGGATGTGATTAATATTGCTTCGGAAACCTCTAGCGTACGCAAAGGCGAAACCTTAATTGATACCGGAACCAACATTGAGGCCTTAAAAGCAGATATTATTGTGGTCAGGCATAATGCCTCTGGCGCAGCCAATATGTTAGCCCGGCATGTCAGTATCAGCGTGGTGAATGCCGGCGATGGCTGGCATGAACATCCGACACAAGCGCTTTTAGATATTTTTACCTTAAAAGAAAAATTAGGCAGGATAGAAGGTTTAAAGGTGAGCATCATCGGCGACATTGCGCATTCGCGCGTGGCGCGTTCCAATATCTGGGGCTTAACCAAATTAGGCGCCCAGGTCAAGGTTTGCGCTCCGAAAATACTTATACCGCCGGGCATAGAGCAGATGGGCGCAGTAGTAACTGATGATATTGAGGAAGCGCTGGAGGATGCAGATGCCATAAATATCTTGCGTATGCAGTTTGAACGCGACGCAGAAACGGCATTCCCGGAACAACTAGAATATTTTAAAAATTTTGGCATCACGCAAGAGAGATTAAAAAAAGCCAAAAAAGATATCGTCGTCATGCATCCCGGCCCGATCAACCGGGGCATTGAAATGGAAAGCAGCGTGGCCGACGGTTTAAATTCTGTAATCCTGGAGCAAGTGACCAATGGCATTGCCGTAAGGATGGCGGTGCTGTTTCTGGTTTCTCAGGGCCATGACAAAAAATACGAAAATACTGATTAAAAACGGCCGCGTAGTGGATGCGGATAATAATCTGGACGCAGTTTTAGATATTTTAGTAGAAAATAGCCGGATTACCCAAGTGGCTAAAAATATCACAAATGGTGCCTCAGAAATCATTGACGCCACAGGTAAAATAGTGCTGCCGGGTTTAGTAGATATGCATGTGCACTTAAGAGAGCCGGGCAGGGAAGATAAAGAAACAGTGGCCTCTGGCAGCCAAGCCGCAGCCAAGGGAGGGGTGACTTCCTGTTTAGCCATGCCCAATACTCAACCCGCAATTGATTGCGTTGAGAATATGCGCGTTTTAAAAAATATTATTCAGAAGACCGCCAAAGTAAATGTATTTATTGCAGCGAGCATTACCCGCAATCGTTTGGGCAAAGAGTTGACGGATATTGCCAAACTGAAAAAAGAAGGAGCGCTGGCCATAACTGACGACGGCGCATCTGTGGATAGCGATGAATTGATGGTAAGAGCGCTAAAGATCGCTTTAGGCCAAAAGATTTTGGCCATCTGTCACAGCGAAGATAAATCACTGGCGCAAAAAGGCGTAGTGAATTTAGGGTATACTTCTACCCGCTTAGGCTTAAGGGGCATTTCTCGTGAATCAGAATATCAAAGAGTGGCCAGGGATATTGCCCTGGCTAAAAAAACAAAAGCGCCAGTGCATATTACCCATGTCAGTTGCCGAGAATCGGTAGAATTAATCAGTCAAGCCAAAAAAAAGGGGATCAAGGTAACCTGTGATACTTGCCCGCACTACTTTAGCCTGGACGAGGACGTAGTGCTGGCCTACGACACAAACATGAAAGTGAATCCTCCCTTAAGAGGCAAGGCGGATGTAGCCAGTATCAGGCAGGGTTTAAAAAATGGGGTGGTTGATGCCATTGCTTCTGACCATGCCCCACATACGGAAAACGAAAAAGATATTGAATTTGAGCGGGCAGAGTTTGGCAGTATTGGTTTAGAGACCGAACTGGCAGTAAGCATTACCGAGCTAATTCACACTGGCTTATTATCTTGGAGCGCTTTGGTAAAAAAATTAGCGCTTAATCCGGCAAGAATTTTAGGCCTGAATAAAGGCACATTAAGCGTAGGCGCCGATGCAGATATTATTGTGGTTGCGCCGGATAAAGAGTGGCAGGTAGAAAAAGAAAATTTTCTCTCCAAATCCAAAAATTCTGCCTTCTTAGGCCGTAGATTAAAGGGCATAGTGGAATATACTATTTGTCAAGGCAGGATAGTATACAAAAATGAGGTGAGCTAAATGGAATTCATAGCTGATTTTCACATTCATTCCAAGTATAGCCGCGCCACATCTAAGGATATGGATATACAGCATATTGCACAATGGGCAAAACTAAAGGGTATTACTTTAATGGGTACCGGCGACTTTACCCACCATTTATGGCTGGAGGAATTAAAACATAATTTAGAAGATTTAGGCAACGGATTATTTAAACATAAGGACATTTATTTTATGCTCACCGCCGAGATTAGCAGTATTTATTCAAAGAACAATAAGGGCCACCGGATTCATAATTTAATTTTTGCCCCTTCATTTAAAACCGTGGATAAAATCAACGAGGCCTTAAGCCGCCGCGGAAATTTAGCTAGTGACGGCCGGCCGATATTAGGCCTGGATGCTGCAGAATTAGCGCGCATTATTTTTGATATTGATGAAAATTGTATGATTGTGCCGGGGCATATCTGGACCCCGTGGTTTAGTTTATTCGGTTCGATGTCTGGCTTTGACAGAATTGAAGATTGTTTTGAGCAGCAGACGCCTAAGATATTTGCCGGGGAGACAGGTTTATCCAGCGACCCGTCTATGAACTGGCGCCTTTCCCAATTAGACAGAATTACCTTAATTAGCAATTCCGACAGCCACAGTCCTTCTAAGATAGGCCGGGAGGCAAATGTGTTTGACTGCACATTAGATTACCAGACGATCAGAGAAGTTTTAAAAACTAAGGATAAAAAAAGATTTTTATACACTATTGAATTTTTTCCCGAAGAAGGCAAGTACCATTTTGACGGCCACCGTCTCTGCGGGGTAAGATTTGCGCCAAAAGAGACTAAGCAACATCAGGGTAAATGCCCGAAGTGCGGAAAATCCGTAACCGTAGGCGTCATGAATAGGGTGGAGCAATTAGCCGACCGGCCCGAAGGTTACACCCCCTCTAATGCCATACCTTTTAAAAACCTGATTCCTTTAGAGGAGATTATTGCTGAGGCAAAAGGCGTGGGTAAAGGTTCAGTGGCTGTGGAGAGGGATTATCAGGGCCTGGTGTCTAAATTCGGCACTGAGCTTGATATATTGCTACGGCTGCCTAAAGAGGATTTACTGAAAGGCCTGCCTCCTAAAATTGCAGAGGGCGTTTTAAGAACGCGCCAAGGAAAGGTGCAAATTCTGGCTGGCTTTGACGGAGAATATGGCAAAATTGCAATTTTTGGCGAAGAAGAAAAGTCTACTAAGGGAGAAAAACAGTTAAGTTTATTTTGAAAAATTTGCGCGCCTGTGGCCCAATGGATAGGGCACCAGCCTCCGGAGCTGGGTGTACAGGTTCGACTCCTGTCAGGCGCACTTAAAAACATAATAATCAAGCGCTGCCAGTAGGGACTGTCCCCGTAGGGGACTGTCCCACGACAAGAGAAGGGTTGATGGGGAGATATGCGAAAAAACATAGTCAGCGTTATAGGTGGTCATAATTGTACGAATGAAGTGGAGCAATTAGCCAAAAATTTAGGCAAAAAATTGGCAAAAGTGGTTGATATATTAGTTACAGGAGGCTTAAGTGGAACAATGAAGGCGGTTTGTCAAGGTTTTAAGGCTGCCGGAGGCCTAACTATAGGCATGTTACCAAGTTACAATAAAAATGATGCTAACCCTGATGTGGATATTGCGATTCCTACAGGGCTAGGTTTAGCCAGAAATATTTTAGTGGTTAAAAGTGCAGATGTGGTCATTGCCCTACCGGGCGCAGAGGGTACCCTCTCTGAAATTGCCTATGGTTTACAATTTGAGATTCCGGTGATCAGTTTACAGTCTTGGGATATACCGGGCACGATAAAAGTGAATACAGTGGATGAGGCCATAGAAAAAGTAAAAGAAATTTTGGAGCAAAAATGCAAGCCCGCGGCGAAGTAAGGACCAGCAAAAATAAAAAAGTGGTGATTTTAGGGGGTGGGCCGAATCGGATTGGCCAGGGGATTGAATTTGATTACTGCTGTTGCCATGCTGCCTATGCCTTAAAAGAAGAAAGCGTAGATAGTATTATGGTAAACTGCAATCCGGAAACAGTTTCCACAGATTACGATACCTCAGATAGATTATACTTTGAGCCGTTAACTTTAGAAGACATCTTAAATATTATTGAGGTGGAAAAGCCGATCGGCGTAATCCTACAATTTGGCGGCCAGACCCCGCTAAATCTGGCCCTGCCTTTAAGAGAGGCAGGAGTAAATATATTAGGCACCAATGCAGACAATATTGATATTGCCGAGGATAGAAAGCGTTTTAAAGAGATGCTGCATAAATTAAATCTCTTGCAACCGGATAACGGCACTGCCTTTAATTTTTCGCAAGCCCAGGAAGTGGCCAAAAAAATCGGTTACCCGGTATTAGTGCGGCCCTCTTATGTTTTAGGCGGCCGGGCAATGGAGATTGTTTATGATGCAAGTACTTTAGAGAAATTTATCCAAGAGGCGGCCCGGGTTTCCGGAGAGCATCCGGTGCTGATTGACAAATTCCTGGAGGATGCCATTGAGGTGGATGTAGATTTAATTGGTGATGGCCAAGCTTTTGTCATCGGTGGGATTATGGAGCATATTGAAGAAGCAGGGATTCATTCCGGGGATTCGGCCATGTCATTACCTACTTATACTTTATCTGCTGAGATATTAAATAAGATCAGAGCAGCCACTTATAAAATGGCCAAGGAATTAACTGTGACCGGCTTGATGAACGTGCAGTATGCCGTAAAAGATGAGAAAGCTTATGTCTTAGAAGTAAATCCCCGCGCTTCCCGGACAATTCCTTTTGTTTCCAAGGCCATAGGTATACCTTTGGCGAAATTAGCCACCAAGGCGATGCTGGGTAAGAGCCTAAAAAGTTTAGGCTTTATTCAGGAAGTTATTCCCAAACATGTGGCAGTCAAGGAGTCGGTTTTTCCATTTAACCGTTTTCCTGGGGTAGATGTAATTTTAGGCCCGGAGATGAAGTCTACAGGTGAAGTAATGGGCCTGGACACAGACTTTGGCCAGGCTTATATTAAGAGCCAGATTGCTGCTGGTCAAAATCTGTCTGTCAAGGGCAATGTCTTCATCTCAGTAAGAGATAAGGATAAACGCGCGGTAGTGTTGATCGCCAAAAAATTAGCGGACTTAGGTTTTTATCTCTATGCTACCTCTGGCACGGCTGCCGCCCTAAAAAGAAACGGCATTAAAGTCCAGGTGCTGCGTAAAATTTCCGAAGGCAAGCCTAATTTATTAGACTTGATGAAAGACGGTAAGATTCAATTGGTGATCAATACGCCCTCGGGCAGAATCCCTCGGCAGGATGAAATCCAGATTCGGTCACAGGTTATTTTATACAGTATACCTTACACTACCACTATTTCTGGCGCCCAGGCTACCGTCAACGGCATAGAGTCGCTTTTGAAAAAGGATTTAGGAGTAAAGTCATTGCAGGAATATCATAAAAAAATAAAATATGGAAAAAATAAACATTAAAACATCTCAGCGGATAGATTTAATAGACATTACTGGTCAAGTGCAAAGCGTAGTTGCCAAAAGTAAAACCAAAGACGGAGTTTGTTTTATTTTCTGTCCGCATACCACTGCCGGACTGACGATTAATGAAAACGCAGACCCGCAGGTGCGAAGAGATATTATCAATACCTTAAATAAACTGGTGCCGGAGAATGCCGGATACTCTCATACCGAAGGTAATGCCGATAGCCACATAAAATCTTCTATTTTCGGCTCTTCATTGACCGTATTTATTGAGAATGGACAACTAGCGTTCGGTACCTGGCAGGGAATATATTTTTGCGAAGGGGATGGCCCGCGTTCTCGGGAAGTTTGGGTGAAAATAGGGGCTGTCCCCGCAGGGGACTGTCCCTAAAAGGAAGTTGGAATGCCAGAATTACCAGAAGTAGAAACCATCAAAAGGGAATTAGAGAAGGCAATTCTAGGGAAAAAGATCCTGGAGGTTTGCGTGCATCATCCCAAGGTAATCCGAGAGCCGAAAGTAGAAAAATTTAAAAAGGGATTAACCGCAGTAACCATAAAAAATATTTTGCGTAAGGCCAAGGTTTTGATTTTAGAATTATCCAATGGTAAATCTCTAGTGATTCATTTAAAGATGACCGGGCAATTGGTTTACCCGGGCAATGGCCAGAAAAGCCGGGTCAGTTTTAGGTTATCCGATAAGAAACTCCTAGATTTTAATGACCAGAGGTTATTCGCGGAACTGCGTTTACTGGATGACTGGAGAAAATTAAAATTTATTCAGGGCTTAGGCCCGGAGCCATTTGACATCAATGCAGGGCAATTTAAAGCAATGTTGAGCCAAAAAAAAAGTAAAATCAAGCCGCTTTTAATGGACCAGACCTTTATTTCCGGGATAGGAAATCTCTACGCCGCAGAGGCGCTTTTTAGGGCGAAGGTTCATCCGCAAAGGCCTGCCTCAAGCCTTTCTGAGAAAGAAAAAGAGTTATTGTTCAAAGAAATAAAAGATACGCTTATTGAAGCAATTCAACATAAGGGCTCATCTGTTGACCAATATGTGCAACTTTCCGGCTCTCCCGGAGATTATGCGAAATATCATAAAGTTTATGACCGAAAGGGCAAGCCCTGTTTGGTCTGTAAAACGCCCGTGCAAAGAATTGCTTTAGGCGGCAGAGGCACTTATTTTTGCCCAAAATGCCAAAAATAAAATAAAATGAAAAGACGCATCAGGATTCAAGGTTTCCTGATATTTTTGTCAGTAATCAGCGCTATTTTGTTATCTAAGTTTTTATCCCCTAATTGGAAACAAGGAGCTTGGGATGAATTTTTAGATGCGCTAGGAATCACCATAGTGTTATTCGGCCTTTTATTTCGCATTGCCGCCAGAGGCCACAAAGCCGATAATTCTCTTAATGGTAGGCAGATGATTCAAGACGGGCTATACGCCTTGGTTAGGCATCCCATGTATTTTGGTACCTTTTTAATTGGCTCAGGAGTGGTTTTAGTGCTTTTTCAATGGTGGGCTTTTTTTATATTTCTTACGGTTTTTTTAACCATATATATTCCTCAGGTTAACCGCGAAGAGGAGAATTTATTCAGACGCTTTGGCCAAGAATACAAAGATTATCTCCGGGTCACCCCAAAATTCTTTCCTGATTTAAAAAGGTTATGCAGAATAAATTTGGCAGATTACCTATTTTTTAAATGGCCATGGATCAAAAAAGAACTCCCTTCTTTAATCGGGGTGATTGCGGGCATCATCTCCATTGAAATTTGGGAAGATGCAAGATCATTTGGCTATCAAGAAGTGCGGAAGGAATTTTTAGAACTCACTTTCATAATCATATTTTTTATTGCTATTTTCATTGCCCTTTATGAAAAACAAGATATTCCCAGACAAGAGCAGGATTCTCGTAAATAGAAAAATCACAGCAGGCTGCTACAGGATGGTATTAAAGACTCCTCGCATATCTAGGCAAGCCCTGCCCGGACAATTTTTGGAAATTAAGGTAGCCGATAGCTATGAGCCATTCTTAAGAAGGCCATTCGGTGTGCATAGGGTAAGGGGTGAAAATTTAGAAATTCTTTACGAAGTTGTGGGTAAGGCTACAGAGATTTTGGCGCAAAAAAAAGCCGGAGAATATTTAGATGTGATCGGGCCTCTAGGAAATGGTTTTAGATTAAACATTACACATTCAACATTAAACATACTTGTAGCAGGCGGTATGGGTGTTGCCCCCTTAATGTTTCTGGCGGAAAAATTAGCGGAAACCAAACACCAAGTTTTAATCGGCGCAAAGACCAAAAGCCAAATTTTCTGTGAAAAAGAGTTTCAAGATTTAGGATCCGATGTTAAAATATCTACTGATGATGGCTCGCAGGGCTTTAAAGGCAAAGTCACGGATTTACTACAAAAAATTTTGCCACACGCCATTAGCCATAAGCCATTAGCCATATATGCCTGCGGTCCCCGTCCCATGTTGCAAGAAATCAGCCGCATCTCTAAAAAATATAATATCCCGGCGCAGATTTCTCTCGAAGAACACATGGCCTGCGGCATTGGCGCCTGTTTAGGATGCGTGGTAAATACAAGGGCAGGTTACGCGCGGGTCTGCAAAGAAGGCCCGGTTTTTGATGCCGATAAAATAGTTTGGTAAGAAAGGAGCGGGACAATGACGTCCACCACACCTTTCGTTTCTATTATTATACCGGTTAAAAATTTTGAGCGTACCATTGAAAAAACCTTTGAATATCTGATGCAGGTAGATTATCCGCGGGATGCTTGGGAATGGGTGATTGCTGATGGCGGTTCCACAGACAGAACCCTCGAGATTATTAAGAATTGGCAAAAGAGATACCCGTTTATTAAATTAGTGGAAATTCCTAATTGTCCGTCTCCGGGCTTTGCCCGCAACAAAGCCTTGGAAGTAGTAAAAGGAGAATTTCTCTTTTTTACCGATGCTGATTGCGCACCTTGCGGTGATTGGATTAATGAAATGCTCAAACATTTTCAACGCGACCTAAAGATTGCCGCAGTAGGCGGAGAAGTTTATACTTTAAAGGTAGACCCGAATAATTTAGTAGAAGCCTGGTGCCAGCACTTTCGCTTTAATATGGTCAGCCCGCGTTACGGATTTATTCAGGAAGGTTATTATCCGGATTTTCCTAAAGAACCAAATCCCACGGATGTAGGCGGGCATAAGGCGTATTTCTTTGGCACCTGCAATGTGGCTTATCGTAAATGTGCCATGGAAGAAATCGGGGCAAAATTCTGGGAAAGGCCTACCGGCGAAGACATGGATTTAAGTTATCAGCATAGAAGCAAAGGCTTTAAGTTTTATTTTGCGCCAAAGGCCAAGGTTGACCATATGCACCGCGCAGATTTAAAATCTTTAAGAAAGGTTTGGGTAACTTACGGCCAGGCGCATCTTCCTTTAATTGATAAATACGTAAAGATTAATGGCCTGGAAATTATTTTGCAATTCCGCAAAGGTAATCCCTCGTTTATATTGCCTTTTCCCATGCGAGGTTTTATGTATATTGGCAATTTCCATCTTCTACATATTTTCGCACTTCTATTCTTAACAGGATTATTTTTAACTTTCTTTTTTGCAGGCTGGGTAACGAAGCTTTTTACAGTTGCCTCATTTTTGCTCATGTTTTATTTGCTCTATCAATATGTGAAATGGAACTTCAGCATGGAGCCAAAAAATAAATTTTGGGCCTGGTGTAAAATGAAGTACCTGACGAATTTAAGTTTTATTCAGGGAGGATTAAAAGATTTTAAGAAATATAAGATTCTGTGCATTGAGCCGAGCTTCTAAAATAGGGGATGGGCATGAATCCGAATGTACAAGTAATCATAGGTAGGCTAAAACTGAAAAATCCAGTGTTGGTTGCCTCAGGGACCTTTGGCTATGCCCAAGAATTTACCCACTTTATAGATTTAAAAAAATTAGGGGCAATTGTCACTAAGACCATTACCCTGCATCCACGTAAAGGTAACCCTGCGCCGCGCACTTGCGAAACCCCTGCCGGGATGCTTAATTCCATCGGCTTAGAAAATCCGGGATTAGAAGTCTTTATCCAAGAGAAATTGCCTTTTTTAAAGAAAATAGGCGTGCCCATCATTATCAGTATCGCCTCCGAAGAAGACCCAGAGGAATTTATTGTGCTCGTAAAACGGTTGACAAAAATAAAAGAAGCCTCGGCAATAGAACTAAATATCTCCTGCCCGAATATAGGCCATAAGTCACTAATTGCCCAGGACTCGAAGGCTGCTTACAATTTAATCCGAGCGGTACGCAAAGTCACCACAAAAACCCTGATTACTAAACTCTCGCCGAATGTTACGGATATCACTGAAGCTGCTCTGGCTGCGCAAAATGCAGGAAGCGATGCGATTTCTTTGATTAATACTCTTACTGGGATGAGTATAGACGTAGAAACAAAGAAGCCGCGCTTATCCACAATTACCGGAGGTTTAAGCGGCCCGGCAATCCGGCCTATTGCCGTAAGAATGGTTTGGGAGGTTTATCAAAAAATTAAGATTCCCATTATTGGAATGGGTGGTATAATAGATACCTTTAGCGCCTTGGAATTTTTCCTGGCTGGGGCAACTGCCATAGCCATAGGCAGCGCAAATTTTGTGCAGCCCAGAATAACCATAGAGATAATTGCCGGCCTAAAAAAATACTTAGCCGAGAATAAAATTAAAGATATTCGTGTCCTTGTTGGTGCGTTAAAAGTATGAACCAAAAACCGGAATTAATCCTCGCGCTAGATGTTGATAATTTTTCTAAGGCCAAATATTTTGTAGATAAGATTTATCCGGAAATTAACTTTTTTAAAGTTGGGCTCCAGCTCTTTACTGCCTGCGGCCCAAAGGTGATTGAATTTATCCAAAAGAAAGGCGCGCAAGTTTTCTTAGACTTAAAATTTAATGATATACCTAACACTATGGTTAATGCAACCAAAGAGGCGATAAAATATAAGGTATCTCTACTAACAGTGCATACATTATCCGGGCCGACTGCGCTTAAAGAAATTAGCCGTGCCAGCAGCAAAAGCAAAACAAAAATCTTAGGGGTGACCCTATTGACGAGCATCTGCCCGCATTTTTTAAAAGATTTAGGGATAAAGCGCACACTATCTCAAGAAGTATTGTATTTAGCCAGAATGGCGAAAAGATGCGGCTTGGACGGAGTAGTTTGTGCAGCGCAAGAAGCTCAAGATATCCGTAGGCATTTGGGAAAGAATTTTTTGATAGTTTCTCCGGGGATCAGGCCAAAGGGATTTTTTTCCGATGACCATAGCCGCACCGCTACTATTGAAGCAGCGCAAACAGCAGGCGTAAATTACATCGTAATCGGCAGGCCCATACTCAAGGCTAAAAATCCCTTAATGGCGGCAAGAAAAATGAGGAAAAATCTATGACCGAAGAAATCAAAGATTTGATTGAGAAGATACAGCAGGAAGGCATAGCCACTGCCCAACAAAAGGCAAAAGAGATTGAAGAAGAAGCGCGGATAAAAGCCGAAAAAATAATTCAAGAGGTAAAATCCCAGGCAGAAAAGTTAATGCAACAAGCAAGTCTTGCGGCAAAAAAGGCGCAAGAATCAGGACAGGCGTCTCTGAAGCAGGCAGGAAGAGATTTGCTGATTAGTTTAAAAAAAGAAATTAACCAATTATTAGATAAGATTATTTTAACTCAAGTTTCCAGTGCTTTAAGCCCGCAAGAATTGGCTAAGGTGTTGTCTGCGGTAATTAAACATTATCAGCAACAGATTGCTACTGAGGTGAAGGTCTTACTTAAAAAAGAAGACCAAGAGGCCTTAGAAAAACATTTTTTAAAAGAACTTAAAGAAGAAGCTAAAAAGGGCATAGTTTTACAGCCTTCAGATGAAATCCGCGCGGGATTTATGATTAGTTTTGACAAAGGCAAGTCATATTTTGATTTTACGGACAAGGCCTTAGGCGAATATATCAGTATACATCTACAACCCCGGCTAAGGGATTTGTTAGGATGAACGATTATATTTATTTAATTTCCTCTTTGCCGATGTTGCATTTTATAGGCAAGCCCCCTTCCTCTTTTGAAAAATTCATCACTATTTGTAGGGGGCTTATTCCACAGGCTGATTTAGAAATTATTCAAGCCTCAAATATCTCAGGAGACTATCTACAGGCTGAGCAAAAGACCTTGCAAGCCTGGCGGGATTTTGATACTGGTTTAAGGAATGAATTAGTGAAACTCAGGGCCAGCCGTAAACACATTCCAGTAGCCAGCCACTTACGCCAGGAAATCTTTCTCGGGCAAACCATAGTGCATCTTGCTTTGGCAGCGCAGAAAAATATTTATCCGCTAGAGGCAGAAAAATTGCTGGATGAGGCGCGCTGGAATTTTTTGGAAGAGATTTCTTTTGGCCATTATTTTGACTTGGATCATTTGATTATCTATGCCCATAAATTATTGCTCTTAGAAAAATGGGCGAGGATTAATACCGCAGACACTCAAGCGCTAATTGAAGGAGTATTAAGCATTGGTTAATACCATGAATAAAAAACGCATCGGCCAGGTCAACGGAATTAGCGGCAATATGGTAAGGGTTAAGTTTGATACCTTTGCCGTGCAGAATGAAGTAGCCTATATCATCTCTGGCAGCGAACGCCTGAAATCTGAAGTCATCCGTATCCGCGGCGATATTGCTGAGGTGCAGGTATTTGAAAATACCTCAGGGATAAAAGTAGGGTTAGAAGTAGAATTTAGCGGTGAATTGCTCTCGGTAGAATTAGGCCCTGGCCTTTTAGGCCAGATTTTTGACGGCTTGCAAAATCCCCTGCCGGAACTTGCCCAGCAATGCGGATATTTTTTAAAACGGGGCGTTTATATCACGGCATTGCCAGAAGAGAAAAAATGGGATTTTACTCCTTTAGCCAAAAAAGGCGATAGGCTGCGCTGCGGAGATAAATTAGGTTTTGTGCCGGAGAAGATTTTTAAACATTATATCCTAGTTCCTTTTCATCTAGAAGGGGCATGGGAAGTAGTGGAATTAGCTAAGGCCGGACAATACACCTTGAATGAACCCATCGCAAAAATAAAAGATAATGATGGAAAGGCCCACGAGTGTTTTATGAAACAGGTCTGGCCAGTAAGATTTCCCATCAGAGCCTATGCTGAGAAATTAAAACCATTCGAACCGCTGATTACCAAAATGCGCTTAATAGATTCTTTGTTTCCCGTTGCTAGAGGCGGAACTTATTGCGTGCCTGGGCCATTTGGCGCAGGTAAAACGGTGCTACAACAATTAACCAGCAGGCATGCCGAAGTAGATGTAGTGATTATTGCTGCCTGCGGTGAACGCGCCGGTGAAGTGGTGGAGACACTACGCACTTTTCCCGAATTAATTGACCCGCGCACCAACCAGCACCTGATAGACCGCACGGTGATTATCTGTAACACCAGTTCTATGCCGGTGGCCGCCAGAGAGTCCAGCGTCTATACCGCAGTCACGATTGCCGAATATTACCGTCAGATGGGTTTAAATGTTTTATTGCTGGCAGATTCTACCTCGCGCTGGTGTCAGGCAATGAGAGAAGTTTCAGGGCGCCTAGAAGAAATTCCCGGAGAAGAGGCTTTTCCTGCCTATTTAGAGTCGCGTATTGCTTCTTTTTATGAACGCGCAGGCGCAGTACGTTTACGTGACGGCTCCATTGGTTCAGTGACTATTGGTGGAGCAGTCAGCCCGGCCGGAGGAAATTTTGAAGAGCCGGTGACCCAGGCCACTTTAAAAGTAGTAGGCGCTTTTCACGGGCTTTCCCGCGAACGCTCGGATGCCAGAAAATATCCGGCAATTGACCCTTTAATTAGTTGGAGTAAATATAAAAGCTTTATTAAGGATGAAGTGTTAAAAGTAGGCCACCAGGCCTTACACAAAAGCAATGAAGTAGCGCAGATGATGAAAGTGGTGGGCGAGGAAGGCACTTCTCTTAAAGATTACATTGATTATCTTAAAGGCGAATTCTTTGACTTTGTCTATCTACAGCAAAATGCCTTTGACGAAGTGGATGAAGCCACCTCCAAAGAGAGACAGGAATATATTTTTGAATTTATTTATCAGAAAATCCTGTGCCAGGATTTTGATTTTGCAGATAAAGACCAGGGCTTGCATTTCTTTTTAAAATTAAGGCAATTATTTCGTAGTTGGAATTCTCTGGAATGGCAGAAAGAAGATTTCAAAGCCCAAGAAAAAGAAATCTCGCAAGAAATTACGCAAAAAATCAAAAAAGTTCAGGAGTACCAATGAGTAAGGTTTATACTAATATTATCAGTATCGTCGGAGATGTGATTGCAGTAGAAGCAGAGCAAGTTGGCTACAATGAAATTGCCCAGGTGATGACGCAAAGAGGCGTTTCTTTGGCGCAGGTGATCCGGATTGAAGGTAAAAAAGTTTCCCTGCAGGTCTTTGCCGGAAGTAAAGGCATCTCAACCGGAGATAAAGTAAGATTTTTAGGCCATCCCATGCGTATTTCTGGTGCGCAAAATCTAGTTGGCCGCATTTTTAATGGAAGTGGCCTGCCTTTGGATAAAGGCCCTAGCCTGAGCGAAGAATTGGTAGATATCGGCGGGCCGCCGGTAAACCCGGTGCAAAGGATCATCCCGCGCAATATGATCCGTACCAATATTCCGATGATAGATGTTTTTAATTCGCTGGTTGAGTCGCAGAAGCTGCCCATATTTTCTATTGCCGGCGAGCCCTACAATGAATTATTAGCCCGCATTGCCATTCAGGCAGAAGTGGATATTATTATTTTAGGAGGAATGGGTTTAAAATACGACGATTATCTTTTTTTCCGGGATACCTTAGAAGAACAAGGGGCATTATCCCGCTGTATATTTTTTATCCATACTGCCAGCGACCCAGTAGTTGAATGTTTATTAGTGCCGGATATCAGCCTGGCAGTGGCTGAACAATTTGCCTTGAGAAATAAACGGGTGTTGGTCTTATTAACGGATATGACTAATTTTTGCGATGCCCTAAAAGAGATATCTATTACTATGGAGCATGTTCCTTCTAATCGCGGATATCCCGGAGACCTATACAGCCAGTTAGCCAGCCGCTATGAAAAGGCCGTAGATTTTGATACTGCGGGCTCAATTACAATTCTGGCGGCTACCACTATGCCCGGCGATGATGTCACGCATCCAGTTCCGGATAATACCGGTTATATTACAGAAGGCCAGTTCTATCTTAAAGGCGCAGTCATTGAGCCCTTTGGTTCTTTGAGCCGGTTAAAACAACAAGTGAATGACAAAACCCGCGCTGACCACCGTACTATTATGGAT
>MHGW01000039.1:54008-60719 GCA_001805765.1 Omnitrophica WOR_2 bacterium RIFCSPLOWO2_01_FULL_41_12
CAGTATGGAAGAATTTTTGAAAAAGAGATGATGTCGCTAGAGGTGAACATTGCGTTAGAGCAGGCGCTGGATAGGAGCTGGCAGATATTAGCGGAATGTTTTACTTCGGAAGAAACCGGGATCAAGAAATCTATCATAGAAAAATTCTGGCCCAAGAAATGAAAATCAAATTAACCAAAGGCGAGTTAAAAAGGCAAAGGGATGCGTTACAAAGATATTTGCGTTTCCTGCCGACCTTGCAGTTAAAAAAACAGCAATTGCAGATGGAGATTCAATATCGGATGACTCTTTTGGAAGAAAAAAGGCAGATTCAGGAGAAGAAAATTGCGCAAGTGAAAATCTGGGCTGGCCTGCTTTCCGAGCCAGCGATTGGCTTAAAAAAAATCATTAAATTAGAAAAGGTAAATACCCAGCCAAAAAATATTGCCGGCGTAGATATCCCAGTTTTTGTAGAGGCAGAATTTAAAATTGCCGAATATGATTTATTTCTTACTCCCCTGTGGCTGGATTTGGCAGTAGAAGTCTTTAAAGAACTAATCTCCTTACGCGAAGAAATTTCGGTTTTAGAAAAGGGTACAGCAATCTTACGCCATGAATTACGCATTGCTACGCAAAGGGTGAATCTTTTTGAAAAGGTAAAGATTCCCGAAGCCCAAGAATCCATCCGCTTGATTAAGATTTATATCGGAGACCAGATGGTCAATGCCGTTGGCAGAAGCAAAATCGCCAAACGCAAAATAGAAGAGGCAGAATTAGCAGAGGTTAACGTATGATTGTACCCATGAAGAAAATTACAATCATGGTGCAGGCAAAAGATGCGGATTCTTCTGTATCGAACTTGCGGGCCTTAGGGCTTTTACATGTGGAACATGTCCAGCCGCCAACAGGAAAAGATATCGGCGTTTTAAAAGAAGACATTAGTTTAATTTCCTCGGGCCTGAATATTCTCTCAGAGCAAGAATTTTTAAAATTAGCGCCCAAAGAGCAAATTCGCCCTGCGGATTGGAAGTTTGTGGCCAAACATATAGTTGATTTAAGCAAACGCCTTGAGCAATTAGAAGAATATGCACGCACTTTACAGGCAAGGATATCCGAATGGGAGCGTTGGGGAGACTTTGACCCTCAAGAGATAGAGGGGCTTAAGCAAAAAAATATATTTGTAAGATTTTACCAGGTGCCGCGCAAACAAATCCCAGAAATCCCTTCGGGAGTTTTCGTGAAGGAAGTTTTTATACAGGCAGGCTTTGTGCACTGCGCTATTATTTCGCAAGAAAAGATTGACCTACCTTTTAAAGAAATACCTTTGCCTAAAATGGGCTTAGAGAAGATGCGCCAGCGGCTCTCTGAAGATAAACGTATGAAAAACTTGATCATTGATGATATAGCTAAGTCCCTCGTGCACAGAGAGCCATTAATTGAGATAAAGAAAGGTTTAGAAAAAGAACTGGAATTCCAGGAGGCAGTGCAAGGAATGGGCAAGGTTGGCACAGTAAGTTATTTGACCGGCTATGTTCCGGTTGACGAATTAGAAAAGGTAGAAAATGCAGGCCGCAAAGAAAGGTGGGGCTTATTGATTCAAGACCCTTCAGACGAAGATGCGCCTCCAGTCTTGCTTAAAAATCCACGTTGGATACGGCTTATCGAGCCGGTATTAAAATTATTGGGAATTGCTCCGGGCTATCGGGAGACGGATGTCAGCCCTGTATTTCTAATATTCTTTAGTATTTTTTTCGGCATCTTAATCGGGGATGCAGGATATGGGTTGAGTTATTTACTGCTGGCACTCTGGTTTCAGAAAAAAAAAGGCACGTCCCAAAACGCCAATATATTTGCTCTCTTCTACCTTTTAAGTGCGTGTGCTATTTTCTGGGGGATTTTAACCGGGACCTTCTTTGGCCAGGACTGGCTCATTGCGCGGGGAATAAAGCCATTGGTTCCGGCATTGAATGAGCCGGTTAAAATGCAGACACTCTGTTTTTTCTTGGGCGCAATACATCTTACCATCGCACACACCTGGCGCGCGGTAATAAAATTTCCGCACTCAACGAGCCTGGCAGATGTTGGCTGGATTGCGGTTTTGTGGGTGTCTTATTTTTTGGCGCGCACCCTCATCCTGGGAGAAGTTTTCCCGGGCTTTGGTTTATCCCTGGCCGTGATAGGCATGATACTGGTTTTATTCTTTAGCGAACCGCGCAGGAATGTATTAAGAAGGCTTGGCGCTGGCTTTACTTCTGTTACCTTTGGCCTTAGTTTTATGAGCGCATTTACCGACGTAGTCTCGTATGTCAGGCTCTTTGCCGTGGGCATGGCAGCAGTGGCCATTGCCAATACCACTAATGCTATGGCTGCAGGCCTGGGCAGAGGAATAATTGGTTTTAGCGCTGGTATTTTGATTAGAATGGTTGGCCATACCTTAAATATTGTGCTGGGTCCGATAGCAATACTTGTGCATGGCGTGCGCCTTAATGTATTAGAATTTGGCCTTAACCATACAGCCATAACCTGGAGCGGTACGGTTTATCGGCCGCTTACTGAAAAGTCTTCATAAGAAGGAGGATTATTATGGAACTAAATGTTCTTAGCCAGTTTAAAGATTTGGGGCTTGGCCTGGTGCTTGCGCTTTCTGCTTGTGGCTCAGGTATAGGCGCAGGCGTGGCTGGGATGGCCGCCATAGGGGCTTGGAAAAAGAATTACAGCCAGAATAAAACAGCATCATTTATGCTCGTGGCTTTTGTCGGCGCGCCGCTGACGCAGACTATTTACGGGATGATTGTGATGAATAGGATGTATGAACTGGCGGCAAAAGGCCAGTATCTCTGGGGTATTGGTGCTTTATGCGGTGCGGCTATAGGCCTTTCTGCGTATTGGCAGGGAAGATGCGCTGCCAGCGCCTGCGACGCCATGGGAGAAACCGGCAAAGGATTCGGTAATTACTTGGTGGTATTGGGAATGACTGAAACCGTGGCTTTGTTTGTGATGGCGTTTACATTAGGCATCTTAGGTAAACTTGCCGGCGCATAACCGGAATTGACATAGGGCGGTTAGTTCAGCTGGTTAGAACGCGTGACTTACATTCACGAGGTCAGGGGTTCAAGTCCTCTACCGCCCACCATATATTTGTGTAATGTTAAATGTGTAATGTTTAATGTATCTTTTGCATAGCTTAGTAGTTATAGGGGCCGTGGCCTAGCCTGGTTTATGGCGCCTCCCTGTCACGGAGGAGATCGCGAGTTCAAATCTCGTCGGCCCCGCCAAAATAAATATCCTTCCTTATGCACGCCATAATCACCAAAAATTTAACTAAATATTTCTTTCACCGCAGAGGCCTCTTTAAAAAACAAAAGATTACCGCGGTAAACAGGATAAATCTGACGGTAGAAAAAGGCGAGATTTTTGGCTTGCTTGGGCCAAACGGCGCTGGCAAAACTACCTTGATTAAAATGTTAACCACCATACTTACGCCTTCGGATGGCAATATAACTGTGAATGGATTTGATTTGCGTAAAGAAGAAGAAAAAATTAAGTGCTCGATAAGTTTAATCTATCCCGGCGAAAGAAGTTTTTATCCCCGCTTAACCGGCAGGCAGAACCTGGCATTCTTTTCCGGATTATATGGCATACCATCTCACCTAGCAAAAAGCAAGATAAGTGAATTACTGGAAATGGTCGGTCTAAAGGATAAGGCTGATGTATGGTTTGAAGAATATTCTTCTGGAATGGCCCAGAGATTAGCGGTTGCGCGCGGTTTACTGAATAATCCGGACATTATCTTTATGGATGAGCCGACCAAGAGCCTGGATCCGTTGGAAGCGCAAAAATTCAGAATTTTTATCAAAGAATTCGTGATTCGGGAGCAAAAAAAGACAGTATTTTTAGCTACGCATCAACTTAATGAAGCCGAGGAGGTCTGCAGCCGGATTGCCATACTTCATTTAGGTGAAATAAGATTTTGTGGAAGCGTGGGAGAGGTTATCGGGCCCGAGAAAAAAACCCTCTATGATTTATTCCTTGAGGCCGTGGGACAAGGAAAGCATGAATTCTCTTAGGAAGATTACCGCCTTTTTCAAAAAAAGTTTGATTGTCCAGATGAATTATACATTGGACTTTTTTATCAGCATATTTAATACAGTATTTGTCATTGCGGTTTTTTTCTTCTTAATAAGGTTATTTAATCAGAACCTCTATTTAGAAAAATACAAAGGAGACCTTTTTACCTTCCTGCTGATAGGCTTAGCCTATGCCAGGTTCCTGGATACCTGGTTAAATTGTTTTTCCAATTCACTGCAAAGCGAGTTCTTTTGCGGGGCCTTAGAGATGATACTGGTAACGCCTATCAAAATCTTTGAGATACTATTTTTTTCTACATTATGGCCGCAAGTTTATGCCTTATTTCACGTGCTAATATATTTTACGGTGGGGATTACATTTTTCCAGGCGCATATTTCTGCGAGCGGCTACCTTCTGGCTTCGTTAATAGCCTTAGTTTCTATGATAATTTTTATGGGGTTTGGGATAATTTCCGCGGCAATATTGCTGATTTTTAAAAGGGGTCTGCCTTTGCGCAGCGTATTATATGCTTCTTCTCTATTTTTAGGCGGGGCATATTTTCCTGTTGAGGTCTTACCCCAGGCATTCCAGAAGATTTCTTATATTTTACCGGTAACCTATTCTTTACGGGCGATTCGTAATGTCCTGATCAACGGCTATACCATAAATCTCGTATATGATGATGTGAAAATATTATTCATCTTCGCCATAATTTTATTCCCAGCGAGTTTATATATATTTAAGAGAGCATTCAGGCACGCAAAGTCAGTGGGTAGCCTGGCGCATTATTAAGAGATTAAGAGAAACATAGACGTAGGACTGATACGATAGGCTTTAAAGGCAGGGTAAAGATTTTTTTTAGCGGTTCGGCAAAAGGTATTGTTCTATCTTTCCAAAAGAATATTTTTATAAAACGTAATAATCTATAAATAAATAGTTGCGATAGACAAAGAATCCCCAGTATGTAGTTAACCTTGCGCCAAAAGAATCCTTCTAAACAGACTTCATTATTCTTTCTTCTAATTATTACTGCTTTGCCGATGAGTTTTTCTTCGGGGAAAGGAGAATCAGGGTAGATTAAGTTATCTCCTTTCGTGATGAGCATATAAGCAGAATTTCCGTTTACCTTAGATAGGTACTTATAGAGAAAACGATGCACGTAAAAGCAATTTCCTCCCTGATAGACAACAACATCCCCTGAAGTTAAATCTTTAGCCGCTACTTTATGGATTATAATTTGGTCGTCATTCAGCAAAAAAGGCTTCATGCAATAATCAGTAGATACTTCAAAGACAAGATGTTTGGTAGAAAGGATGTGCTCTTTTAATAATGACAACGCAACAATCTCTTTAAGTTCGAAATCAGCACTCATGACAAAGGGTATTATAACATCGATGGGGAAAAAACCAGAAATTATTTTTTTATTTCCTAGTAATTGGAACGGAGATTTAGACTATCATTTAGGGGCGAATTATATTATTGTTTATTTAAGAAAACAGGGTATCTGTTCAATCGCCCTAAAGCCCTTTTCTTAAAAACTATATATTTGTTCTATCCCAAAATAAATCTTTATAAAAGAAATGCCCGTATCAATTATATGGCCTTAAATACCTTAAATCTCATTTTCCGTCCGATCAGAAAAATTATAAGAAACTTTACCATGAGGTAAGCAAAATGATAACCTTTGAAGAGTTTAAAAAATTAGAGATAAAAGTGGCTAAAATAAAAGAAGTTACGGAACACCCTAATGCAGATAAACTATATGTAATAATTATTGATTTAGGAGATAAAACTAAGCAGATCGTTGCCGGGATAAGAAATTTTTATAAAAAGGAAGAGCTTGTAGGCCGGCAGATTGTGGTAGTGGATAATTTAGAACCAGCAGTCTTACGCGGCGTAGAAAGCCAGGCCATGCTTTTGGCAGCACAGGATGATGAAGGTATCAGTATTATTGTTCCCGATAGAGAAGCTAAAATAGGTAGCACCATTAAATAATATGTTTAAAATAAAACAAATTGTCCCCTCCGGTTTCTGTTTAAGATGCGATGGTTGCTGTAGGTTTAGCCAGCTTGACACTATCTGGCAGCCCCATCTTCTAAATGAGGAACAAAAAAAATTAAGTAAAAAAGTTTATCTCATACCCAATATCCAACAAGGAAACTTTATGTGCGTTTCTTTTAACCACAAAACTCACAAATGTAAAATTTATGCCCGATGTCCCTTTGAATGCCAACTCTACCCATTTCTTATCAGCCGTAAGGGTAAAAATATCTTTTTGGCAGTAGATTTAAAATGCCTTTTTGTGCAAAAGAATTTAAAAACTAAAAAATTTAAAGAATACTTACAATATCTGACTAACTTTTTTAGTAGGCCGCGCTACAAAAAGAGTTTGAAAGATAATCCCCAACTTATTCAAAACTATCCCGGGCTTATAAATCTGGTAGAATTAAAATTCTAATTTATGCAACTTCATAAATTAACCATTAAAGATAAGAAATTATTTGGTAATTTTTTAAGTTTTCATAAGCATGAATTGTCAGCCTATGCCTTTGAGAATATCTATATCTGGAAAGGGCTTTACCAGATATATTGGGCAAAGATTTTGGATAGCCTTTGCGTATTCTTTAAGGATAAAATGGGTTGTTTCTTGTATCTTGCGCCTTT
>MHGW01000040.1 GCA_001805765.1 Omnitrophica WOR_2 bacterium RIFCSPLOWO2_01_FULL_41_12
AACTGTTTAATAGATAAAGCAACGTTACTGAATCCGGCCCGCCTGAAACACCCAGCAGGACTTTATCATTACTGCTTAGAAGTCGGTATCTTCTAACCGTATCCTTTACTCTATCTAAAATCATCTTAAATTTTTATAATAGATAGTGGCTAGGTCCCTCACTACGTTCGGGATCCGCCACTGACTTCGAATTAGCTAGTGGCGGAGGACGGATTTAAACCGTCGACCGAGCGGGTATGAGCCGCCTGCTCTATCGGGCTGAGCTACTCCGCCGTCTATTAATTAAGAAATCTTATTTAGGAAATCGTCAATATCTGCGGATTTGAGATAATCGCCCTTGTTTTTGAATAAATCTCTGGCCTTAACCAGGGCTTCTTTTGCCTCTGAAAGCCGGCCTAACGCATAATTACTCATCCCAAGAATACTATAGGACTCAGCGTCATTGGGATTTAATTCCACGCTTTTCTCTAAATTGCTAATTGCTTCCTGATATTGGCCCAGGAAATACTGGCTTATCCCTACATAATAATATACCTCATCATTATTCGGCTGAATGGTTAATACTTTCTTGAAATAATCTATTGCTTCCTGATGTTTATCCAAAGAAAAATAAGCAATACCCAGATAATAGTAAAGGTCCGGGTCATTGGGGTTAATGCTCAACCCTGCCTGGAATTCCTTAATCGCCTCATCATATCGGTTATTGATCAAGTAATGAGAACCGCTAAATAGATAATGGGCGTATTTCTCATTAATCGAGCCTGCCTTTAAATTATTGATCATTCTGGACAACTCTTGCAAATTGTAATCGGAAGAATTTATTTCCAAGCCCTTTTTTAATGCGCTTTCTGCTTCGTTTAATTTTGACTCGGAAGCCAGCCGCAATGCCTCTTTAAAATAAAATTTAGCATCTTTCAATACTGACGCGTCAGATTCATCGATACTGGAAATATATTTACGTTCATAATAAATGGGGCTGCCGGCAACATCTATTTTTATATACTGGTCATTTTTTTCCAGGATTTTTCCTTCTATAATTTTACCGGATTTAAGGGTAACGGTTTCGGCAAAGACAAGATTATGAAAGCCTAATAATAATATAAAAATAATAAATTTACGCATCTTTTCCTATCCTATCACCTCTTTAACCTTGCCTAATAAATCTTTAAATGTAGAGGGCTTGTTAATATAACCGCTGGCGCCTAATTCCTGATAACGTTCAATTATTCCTTCGGGCTCTAAGTCCTTGGCAGTCAAAAATAATATGGCGATATCCTTGGTCTCTTTGTCCATTTTTAGCCTCTGGCAGGTTTCATAACCGTCTATCCCGGGCATGGCAATATCCAACAAAATCAGGTCTGGATGCTCGGCCTTAGAGATGTTTATGGCTTCTTCTCCGCTCGCAGCAGTTAATACCGCATAATTACTTTTGCTTAATCCACCCTTAATCAACTCTCTTATCTCTTCTTCGTCATCAACCACTAAAATTTTTTTCATCCCGCACCTCGTTTTTATTTAAAATATTTTTTTCCAAAACAGGATATAACCTACGGCAAGGGCATTGATACAGGCTAACAAAACCACTGCCGCAGCAATATCTTTTACCAATTTTATTAAAGTGTGGTATTTATCAGTGAACATATCGATCATTAACTCAATCGCGGTATTGAATATCTCTGCCATAAATACTAATGTTATGGTAATACATATTGCTACTAATTCACTGCCCCTTAAATGAAAATATATTCCCAAAAGCAAGGCCAAAATTCCCAGCATAAATATGATGCGCATATTACGGTGGTACCAAAACAAATAGCCGATACCTTTTATAGCAAGATTAAGGCTTTCTTTAAACCCGCGAAATCTAAAAATATGCCTGAATACTTTTAGCGCTGACATCTTATTTCTTCCTATATGCCTCTAAATATGAATCACAGTAAATATGCTGATTTAAAATTAACTCGGCGGTAATGGCAGCATCCACCAAATCCTTGTCCAGAGGGTCAAGTATGGCTACATCCAAGCCATAGGCTATGGCCATAGTTAAAAATGTACGATTGACTAAACTACGCACAATTGTGCCTTGTGAAACATTGCTTAAACCCACTATGGTTTTTGGGCTAGGCTGCGCAATAATTTTAAATTCCCGTATTGATTCCAAGATATCTTTCTGCTGCTGCTGCGCCACATTCACCGGCATTACTATGGGGTCAAGATAAAGGTCCTCAATGGGAAATCCCTGGTCAGCACAGGTAGCCACAATGGTGGCTGCTAATTCCAAGCGTTGGTCTTTATTCTGGGGGATACCTTTGGCGCTGATAGTCAAGCCAATGAGTTTGGCATTGTATTTTTTAGCCAAAGGCAATAATACCTCTAATTTTTCCGGGTCAGCAGTAGTGGAATTGATAATGGCTTTATTCTTTAAGGCCTTCAAGCCCGACTCAATCACCTGCGGTTTACTTGAATCCACTGCCAGAGGCCTATCCGTTACTTCTTGAATTGACTCAATCAGCCATTGAATATCACTCACAGGATTACTGGAAGCAGGCCCACAATTCACATCTAAGGCGTCAGCCCCAGCCTTGATTTGCGCAAGTGCGCACTTCTGTATGACGGATTTGTCTTTCGTTTTAATCGCTTTAGCGATATCTTTATACATTCCATTTATCAGTTCACCGATGATAAACATATTTTAGACTCTCCGATATCTCATGACACCTGATACATGACACCTGACACCAACATATGTGTTTGTATCAAGTATCATGTGTCAAGTATCAAGTTGTTCTTTTCATTAAATCCTCTATATACTTATTCACTTTTTCTATCGCAAGGGGGTGCCTCATTACCAGAATATCTGCACCTGCCTGAATTAAAGCCGCGGCAGTCGCTGTTTCCCAGATTATTCCCTGTTTTGATTCTGCCTTTGCTTCTTTTGCCCGCCAGGCCTCCTGGCCCACAAAACAGATAAATGGGCTGGCTACGGTCTTGTCTCCGGATAAAGCTGCCAGCCGCGCCCGCTCCATAATAGAATAAGCGTACTCCAGGCCATAACCCAATGCGCCGATAGTGGGATTTATCACTATGCGCTCTAATGATAATCCCATATCCGAAATCAGGATATTTAATTGCTTGGCAATATTGATATCAATAGGCGATTCAGCAATAATATTATGTCCGTCAGCTAATACGCTGGCAGTAAGAGTTTTATAATTATCCGAAACCGCATTGCCTACCAAGCAACGTTCTCCCTTAGCTGCTTCACAGCAGGCAGGTAAAACTAAATTATCCTTGGCATCGTCTTGACTGCCTAAAATGATTAAAGGCACATCCACTGTTTTTAGAATTTGCGCAATAAGTTTGGCTTCTTCTTCCGGGGTCTTATTTCCAAAATCCGGATGCGCGCCTTGTAATCTGATACAGAGAAGTTGCGCCTTATGCTCTTTTACGCATTTATCCGCCCAGCTCAATGGATCAGGCAAAACATCTTTAAAGGCCGAAGCCAGTTCTTGCGGCCAATCCTGCGGCGCAATATCCCAGATTTCCCACGCCACCACGGGTTTGCATGGAATGCTGTTTTCCTGAAATAAAAAAGGCAGGGTAGCCTCGCCTCCGATTTTAATGATTTTGGAGCGGCTTCCTCCTTCTTCCTTTGTTGCGCCTAAACTTAATACATTAATCGCGCCTGACCATTTTTCCTTCATTAATTCTAATGCCATATTTTATCTCCTAAAGAACGCAGCCCCTCTAAGGCTGAATTATCATTTTTTAAATCTAATAATGAATGCCCGTTGAGACTGAATTTCTGGATATCCGCATCTTCTGCGATGTTACCCAAAAAATCTAACTCTTTTACCATATTTTTAGGCGTGGTGTTACTGCGGTTAATGATTAAAAGGTTCTTCTTTGTTTTGATATTTAACTCTTGCGCTAAATTGTAAATTCTCTGCGCTGCCCTTAAACCCGCAGCTGTGGGGTCAGAAACAACGAGTAATGTATCCGCCTCCCGGGTAGTGCGCCGGGATAAATGTTCTAATCCCGCCTCATTATCGATGACTACAAAGTCGTAATCCTTGATTAATTTGGACACAATACCCCTTAAGACATTATTCACAAAACAATAGCAGCCCGGGCCTTCAGGCTTGCCCATGGTCAAAACATCAAAGCCTTCCTGCTCCTGGATTGCAGTCTGAATCCTGTAGTCTATAAACCTGTCCTTGGACATACCCGTCGGAATTTTATCCAGGTGGCTGGCAACATCATCCAGAATGCTGCCGATGGTTTCTTTGGGTGGTGTTCCTAAAAATTCTGCCAGGTTACTATTGGGATCAGCATCTACCGCTAATATTGAACCCAATTTTTTCTCTTTGAGTATCCTGACGATCAAGCCGGCAAGAGTGGTTTTACCTGTGCCGCCCTTACCAGCTATCGCAATAGTATAGCCCATATCTAAAAATCCCAATATCAAATACTACCAATACTACCAAATAAATCCCAATTTCAAAATCCAAAAACTTTAAGATTTGGATTTGGGATTTTGGATTTATTTTGGATTTGGTAGTATTTGGATTTTGGATTTATCATTTGGATTTAACTTTTTACACTAGGAAATCTATTCAAATCCGTATGCGGGAAAAATAAGGCCGCCATATATTCATCCATGTAACCCGGCTCAACAGACAATTCAAAATAGGTAATCTTTTTAGCTATGTCGTTGGCTTTTTTCATTCCCTCATAAGATAAAAGGGTAGCGCGCGCCCCGGCCAAAGAACTGTTGCCTACAAATATGAATCTTTGCCTCTCTAAATCCGGCAAAAGGCCTATATTGATAGCATTATTTATATCAATATAAGTTCCGAATCCTCCGGCAACAAAAAATTTTTTTATCTGGCTAAATTGCAGGCCCATATGTTTCACTAAAATGGCAGTGGCAGAATAAATAGCTGCCTTTGCCCGTTTGAGATTCTCTATATCCGCATCGGTAATCACAATGTCAACGCTAGAATCGCATTCATCTTTAAATGCTAACACGAATTCCTGGCCGTATTCGCCATTACGAATACGCTTAGATTTAATTTCCTTTATCTTTCCGTTTTTATCGAGCAGGCCAGAGCGTAACATCTGGGCGATTATATCAATGTACCCTGAGCCGCAAATCCCCCGCGGCTTGGCTTCTGCGATGGTGGAGTATTTTACTTGAAAATCCGAAGGACTAATGGTTACCTTTTGTATCGCGCCTTTGCTCGCGCGCATACCAGAGCTCACCCCTGAACCCTCAAAGGCAGGGCCGGCAGAGGCAGAGGCAGAGATTAAAAAATCCTTGCTGCCTAAGACTATTTCACCGTTTGTCCCGATATCA
>MHGW01000041.1 GCA_001805765.1 Omnitrophica WOR_2 bacterium RIFCSPLOWO2_01_FULL_41_12
AATGCGATTTTGGGTGTTTCTTTGGCCGTGGCTAAGGCCATGGCTTTGCTAAAAAAAGAGCCGCTTTATAAATTTTTAGCCGGCGATCAGGCAAAAATTTTGCCTGTCCCCTTGATGAATATCTTAAACGGCGGCTTACATGCGGACAATAATCTGGATATTCAGGAATTTATGATTTTACCCATTGGCGCACCTACATTTAAAGAGGCTTTAAGATACGCTGCGGAAGTGTTTCATAATTTAAAAGCCATCTTAAAATCAAAAGGTTTATCTACCTCTGTAGGCGATGAGGGCGGATTTGCTCCGCGCCTTAATTCTAATGCCCAGGCCTTAGAATTGATCTTACAGGCGATTGAAAAAGCAGGGTATAGGGCGGGTAAAGATATTGCCCTGGCCTTGGATTGCGCGGCCAGTTCTTTTTATAAACCCCCACACCAATTTCAAAATAACGAAGGCTCAAAACAAAATTGGTGTGGGGGTAAAGATGGCAACTATAAATTCGATAATTCCCAAAAAACTTCTCAAGATTTGATTTCTATATATGAGGACTGGATCAATAAATACCCTATTATTTCTATTGAAGACGGCCTCTCCGAGCATGATTGGCCGGGTTGGAAAGATATAACCGATAGGTTGGGAAAGAAAATACAATTAGTCGGCGATGATATATTCGTGACTAACCCGCAGATCTTTAAAAAAGGTATTGCTCAAAACTTAGGCAATGCTATACTAGTAAAGGTCAATCAGATTGGTTCGCTCTCTGAAACTCAGGAAGTTCTTGGTATTGCCAGGAAAAATAAATACCGGGCAATTATCTCGCACCGCTCAGGCGAGACCGAGGATACCACCATTGCCCATCTGGCAGTAGCCAGCGGCTGCGGCCAGATTAAAACCGGCTCGCTGTCGCGTACTGACCGGCTCTGTAAATATAACGAACTTTTAAGAATAGAAGAAGAATTGGGTTCGCGTGCAGTTTATGCTGGAACAACGTGGAAATAAGTAATGCTATCTTCTTTAAGAAAGGCATTCTGGCTTTTTGGGGTCACGGTTTTTTTATTGATTATATTTTTGCCGGGTTACACCAAGCTTCAGGAACTCAGGGACAAGAACCGCGATTTAGAGACTAAGATTAGGCGCCTGAATATAGAAAATTCCTTGTTACAGCAGGAAGTGCGGCGTATAGATAATGATCCGGTTTATCAAGAAAAGATTGCCCGGGAAAAGATGGGTGTGGTGCGTAAAGGCGAAATCCCCATCAAGATAGTCCCGGAGAAAGAATAAGTTAAAATATAGCGGGGTGGAGCAGCCTGGTAGCTCGCAAGGCTCAAATGGACACAAAGCTCAAAGCCGATATTGCGGAATCAGCCGTAATAACTGAACTTCTGAAAAGAGGTTTCAGGGTATTGAAACCCATCGGAGATCGTCTCGCCTATGATTTGGCAGTCGATTGCAATGGGCGGCTAATACGCATACAGGTGAAGAGTGCTTGGTGCGATGCTAAAGCAAAATGTTATGTTGTTGATGCGCGCAGAACCAAGACAAATCGCCGACGTATGCTAAGGCAGTGTTACGGTGCAAAAGATTTTGATTTCGCAATTATTTACCTCGCTGACTTACAAGTGTTTTACGTAATGCCGGTATCAGTCTTTTCTGGTTATGGAAGTACCATAACATTTGTTGAGACTGATAAGAGGCAGCGTAGACCAAAGTCAGCAGAGTTTAAAGAGCGATGGGATTTGTTGTCCGATGGGCTCCTCAGTCGGAAACGACTGAAGGATAATCTGTCAAATTCGGTGGAACCCTTGATGCAAATCAAAGGTAATACCGAGCCAAGTCCGTCAATTATTTGTGGCGGAAAGGTGTAGAGACTAAACGGCAGATCCGCTTCTAGCGGAAAGATATAGTCCAGACTACAAATGCCGAAGAGTCGGCAGCAGTGAAAACTGTAGTAGTATGCATAACCTTGAGGTCGCGTGTTCAAATCACGCCCCCGCAACCAAATTTTAGGAGGAGAAGAAAAAAATGTCAAAAATCAGTAAAGGAGTAAGGGCCTTTGGAATTTATTTTATTGTTTATTCTTGTGGAATGTTTTTAGAAAGAGTTGGTAGTATACTCTACCATTTAATACAGAATAGAATAATGGCTACCGCACCTTCTTCTCAAACAGATTATTACCATCGGAACGAAATATTTTTATATTCTACTTTTGATGCAATTGTGGATTTTATTGGCTTAGGGCTGGCTATTTTTGTATTTTTTGCAGCACTAAGGATTTTAAAAATATCTAACCGTATTCTAACGAGTATCAAGGTTATTTGTATAGTAGGTATAAGTTATAACATTATAGCAATAATTAAAGATGTTATTAAAATTTTGAATTATCCGGCAAATCTGGAATGGAGAAGTTGGTTGCTTGCCGGTGGTATCGCAACTTGTATTTTGTCAATTTGCTTTTGGTGTTTCGTATTTTATTTTTTTAATCGCACAACTATAAAAGAACAGTTTGCAACAGTGTAAAATTATAACTAAAATATAAAAAATCAAAATGGTATAATCTTGATTGACCCGCCGATTTTTGGCGGGTTTTTTACCTAACGCCCGATGGCAAATAAACTCTGGAAGTTTACGGATAATCTGGGTAGTTTTGAGTCTGATCACGCAGATCAGATTAAGGGCCTTTATTTTCCGCTTTGCAATGAACAATTAATGTCTTCTGTCTCGCCTGACCTGCACGGCGATATCAAAACCGGACAGAATTCTTTTCTGCTTACCCCGGTTTCCCGCATTGACCTCACCAACTCTAAATCATCGAGAAACTTTTGGCTCTATATCAATAATGACAAAATCTGGTCAGCCACAGGTGTCTCCAAAAATTTATCTCAAATTAACCGCGATAAATTTAATCTTCAAGCCGGACTGCTCTGGCATAAAATAACCCGGGAAAACCAGGATATCGGCCTTAAGGCAGAAATCCTTTCCTTTGTTCCGGCTTCAAGTGAGTCAGTGGAAATAATGCAGGTTGAAATTACCAATATATCTAAGAAAAAAATGGAGCTTATTCCCATCTCAGCCATACCTATATATGCGCGCAGCGCCAATAATCTACGCGATCACAGGCAAGTTACCTCATTACTTCAGCGAATCCAAGTAGATAAATATGGCGTAATAGTTAAACCCACTTTAGTCTTTGATGAATCCGGGCACAGGCCGAATAAAACCCATTATTTTGTGCTGGGCTGGGACCAAAAATTTAACCCGCCGCAATATATTTATCCTACTCAGGAAATGTTTTGTGGTGAAGCAGGAGATTTAGAAGTTCCGCTAAGCGTGTCGAAGAATATCTTACCGACAAAAAATAAAATTCAAGGCCGGGAAGCAATGGGGGCCTTGCGTTTTCGTAAGATAAATTTAGCTCCCGGACAATCTTATTCTTTTACTATATTAATGGGTATCAGCGAAGATAAAGCTGAGATCAAAGGAATTATAAATAAATTTAAAGGCAGGCCAAAAGTCGCAAAAGCGCTTGTACAAACCAAAGATTTCTGGATTAAGAAAAGCAGCCAGATAAGTATCACTACAGGTAATTCTGATTTTGATCATTGGTTTCGCTGGGTAAGTATCCAGCCGATTTTAAGAAAAATCTTTGGCTGTTCTTTCCTGCCGGATTTTGATTATGGCAAAGGCGGCCGGGGCTGGCGGGATTTATGGCAGGATTGCCTTGGCCTTATCTTCACTAATCCCAATGAAGCCCGTAAACTTTTAGTGAATAATTTTTCCGGCGTAAGGATTGACGGCACAAACGCCACGATTATCGGTAAAAAAAGCGGTGAATTTATCTCTGACCGCAATAATATCGCCAGGGTCTGGATGGACCACGGCGTCTGGCCATTATTAACCTTGGATTTATACCTGAACGAGACCGGAGACTTTGATATTTTGCTTGAGGAAACTGCTTATTTTTCCGACCGGGGAATTAATCGCTCCGGGACAATCCTGGAGCATCTTTTAGTGCAGAATTTAGCGCATTTCTTTAATGTCGGCAGCCATAATCACATTCGTTTAGAAGGAGCGGACTGGAATGATGGCTTGGATATGGCCAAAGAATTTGGCGAAAGCGTAGCTTTTAGTTGTATGTATGCCTATAACTTAAGTTTATTAGCGCAGATTCTAGAAAAATTAGGCAGGCAGAAGATAAAAATGGCTCAAGAATTAAAAATTTTATTCAGCAAGATAAATTACAATAATATCAAGGCTAAGCAGCGGGTATTAGCAGAATATATTCAGGCCACAAAATCTTCCCCTTCAGGCAAAAAAGCATCTCTGGATACGCATTTATTAGCGCGCGATTTAAAAGCAAAATCAAAATGGATGACGCACCGCATTCAAAAAACTGAATGGCTGAATATAGGTTTTTTTAATGGATATTATGATAATCAAAAGAAGAGAGTGGAAGGGCTTAAAAATAACATTATCAGAATGATTTTGACTTCCCAGGTATTCCCGATATTAAGCGGGATAGCCAAAGATGCACAGATAGATAAAATTTTAAAAAATTGCCAAAAATATCTTTGGGATAAAAAATTAAAAGGTTATCACTTAAATTCAGACTTTAAAGAAGAGCAACATAATTTGGGCCGGGCTTTTTCTTTTGTCTACGGCGATAAAGAAAACGGCGCATTCTTTAATCATATGATTATAATGTTTGCCTATGCGCTGTATAAGCGCAGGTTTGTTTCAGCGGGTTGGCGCGTTTTAAGCTCAATTTATAATCTGGCAATGGATACGCAGAAGAGCAAGATTTACCCTGGCCTTCCGGAATACTTTAATTTAGAGGGAAGGGGGATGTATGCATATTTAACCGGTTCAGCCAGCTGGTTTGTCTTGACCATGTTAAATGAAGTATTTGGTTTAAAAGGTAAAGACGGAGATTTGCTCATTGAACCAAAGTTAACCCCCGAACAGTTTAAGTACTCATCCCATATTACCATAAATAGAACTTTTGCCGGCAGGAATTTAGAGGTTAAATTTTGTAATCCTAAAAAACTTGGCTACGGAAAATACAGAATAATTAGCGCAAAATTAAATTCTCGTAATTTAACTCTTTCCGGAACACAAAGCGTAATCATCGCGCGCAAGGATATTCTTAATCTCATGCCGAAGAGGAAAAATTCTTTAAATATATTTTTGGGCTAAAATTTTTTTTCCTTGACAAAATTTTAAGCGGTGTTATATTGTGGTGAAATTTTTTGGGTGAGAGAAGTAATTTTTTAAAACGTCTTCATAATTATGCGCAAATTTCCCGCCTCTTACCCGCGCAGTAAAACTTCGCTAAAAAACTAAATACAACTAATCTACTCATAGAAAGGAAGTATCTATGGACGCCCTGGGTTTCTTGAGGCTCTTAGATGATCTGCGG
>MHGW01000042.1 GCA_001805765.1 Omnitrophica WOR_2 bacterium RIFCSPLOWO2_01_FULL_41_12
GTTCGAATCCCTCCCTACCCATTTTCGCCTTAAATTAAATTGTCTGCGAAAATGGTCCTAAGGAGCGAACGAAGTGAGCGACGAAGGACATATATTAAAGATGACGCGGGTGTAGTTCAATGGCAGAACAATAGCCTTCCAAGCTATATATGTCGGTTCGATTCCGATCACCCGCTTAGTTTTGCGACGATAGGAGCAAAAATATCCCGCCATAGCGGGACCAGAAATATGCCTGAAAAAGAATTTTTAGAACCGATTTTTATTGATGCCTTTGATTTGGATGACGCTTGGTTTCAGTCTCTTAGCTCAATTCTGGAAAAAGGCCATGTCTATACTATCACCCGGGGAAGTTATGAAGGCCAAAAGCGCCTGGAATTTGATTTTGTGGTAGTCAGGGTAAAAAAGCCCGGCCATCAGATTATCCCCCTAATTCCAGAAGGGATGAGCATACCCGCGCCCACAGATATGGACTACATACAGGGCTATTTGAATTATCTGCTTACCGGCACAAAAACAGAGACTGAGGATTACACTTATGGGGAAAGGTTGGTTGAGCCAAAGGCGAGGGTAAAAGAAAATATTAACGGAAAAGAAATGGTCAAAGAAATGCCTTTAAATACCAATCAGATAGAGGAAGTAATTAAGATTTATAAAGAAAAGGGTTTTGGTACAAACCAGGCAATAATGGAAATAGGCATGCCTTCGGATATTAAATTAGCTGACCCGCCGTGCCTACGAATTATTGATACCCGGGTGCGTTATGGTAAATTGCATTTTATTTTATATTTTCGTTCCTGGGATTTATGGGGCGGGTTTCCTTCTAATTTAGGGGGGCTACAACTGGTAAAACAGTATATGGCGCAAGAGATTGGCGTAGAAGACGGAGAGATCATCGCTACCAGCAAGGGGCTGCATTTATATGAATATAGCTGGGAATTAGCCAAAATCAGAACCAATAAACCCCGCCCCTCCTCATTAAAAAGTTAAATTAGTTAAGAAAGGGCGGGGTCTGCAGATAAAATGAAAGAAAAAAAATATAAAGGCCGGGAACGCCGGCAATTTGTGAGATTAGACTATGTAACCCCGCTGGACTATAAAGTCTGTAAGAAAAAAACTATCTCTAAATTGCTTCAGGGATATACTGCCAATGTCAGTGAATCTGGTTTATTGTGTAATATAAAAGATAAAGTAAAGAAAGGCGATATCTTATGGCTTTCTTTTGATAGGGGTACGCTGTCTTTTTGCGAGGGACTGGATAAAAAAAGCCTGATTTATCAAAATGGGATAATCGGCAAAGTGGCCAGGATAGAGCAGAAAAAAAACTCTTTTGATATCGGTATCTACTTTATTGACCGGGAAGAAAAAAACTCAACCCATATCTACCCCAAGATACACTTTCTTAAATACCAGAAGCAGGACGTAGATTACGCAGCCGAAGAGAAAGAATTAGAAATAGAAGCGCCTTTAGAACGAGAACGCCAAGAAGAGCGGGAAGAAGAGCAAATTGAAGAAAATGAGGAAAATTAATATCTCGATTTTAGGTGACGGTGGTTGGGGAACTACCTTAGCGATTTTATTACAGCGTAAAGGTTTTAACGTGACCCTCTGGGGAGCATTTGCGGATTATGTTGTATTGCTCAATAAGAAAAGGATAAACACAAAATTTCTACCCGGCATCAAAATTCCCAGACAAATAGAAATTACCCATGACTTAAAGAGCGCCTTTAGAGATAAACAATTAATAATTTTTGCCATACCCTCGCAGTATCTGCGCGGGATTCTGAAGAAAAGCGAAAAATTTAATAGTTGTGCTGACGAAACAGTCTATTTAAGCGTGGTGAAAGGCATAGAAATAGGGACATTAAAAAGGATGTCTGAGGTAATCTATGAGGAGTTGGGCAGGATAAAACTAGCAGTGCTTTCCGGGCCAACTATTGCTCATGAGATAGCTAAAAATATACCCAGCGCAGCAGTGATTGCCGGTCATGATAAAAATCTGAGGAAATATCTGCAAGGAATTTTTATGACCGAAAGATTCAGGATTTATACTAATGACGATGTGATTGGCGTGGAATTAGGAGGGAGTTTTAAAAATATCATTGCCATTGCCTGCGGTATATCGGATGGCTTAGGGTTTGGCACAAATACTAAGGCCGCGCTTTTAGCGCGGGGTTTAGCAGAAATTTCCCGGCTCGGCCTAGCTATGGGCGCCAAAGCCTGCACCTTTAGCGGCATCAGCGGGTTAGGCGATTTGGTCACTACCTGTATCAGCCCATATAGCCGAAATAGATTTGTCGGCGAGCAAATCGGTAAAGGCAGGACGCTTAAACAAATACAAGGCCGGATGCAAATGGTGGCCGAAGGTATACCGACCACTAAATCCACCTATGTATTAAGTTTAAAATATAAAGTAGATATGCCCATTACCAGAGAAATTTTCGCGGTTCTTTATAAAAATAAATCCCCTTTTAAGGCAGTCAGGGATTTAATGGCCAGAGAGAAGAAAGAAGAATAAAGTTCGGGGCGTGGCTCAGTTTGGCTAGAGCGCTTGAATGGGGTTCAAGAGGTCGACAGTTCAAGTCTGTCCGCCCCGACTTACTTAATTCGCACAATAACTTACTCATCCCGAAGGTTCGGGATTCGTAAGTTATGTGCTCATTAAAGGAGGTAAGAATGGCATACGCAGGACCGGATAGAAGAAAAAGTCCCCGCATCAGTGCTCGGTTTATAGTTTCCTACCGCATCATGGACGAGGTAGACAACGTAGATATCTCGCAGACCAAGAATATGAGCATGGGAGGGATGCTGATTACTACGAATAAAAAATTTGACTCGGGCACAAATTTAGCCTTGGAGATCAGATTGCCTTTTGACCCGCATCCCATTATAATGGTCGGAAAAGTCATAGATTCGCGTGAAATTACCAAAGGATTAATCTATGATACCAGGCTTGAATTTTTGGCGGTGGATGAAAAACACAGAAAGTTAATCGGTCAGACCGTAGAGTATTATTTAAACAAGAGTTAATTTTAAATAGCTGCTTAATAAAAAGAGGCATCCCGCACCTTTCTGTAGTGCGGGGTGAATAAAGGAGAATGTGCGGGATGAAAAAAATCAATGTGGGATTGATTGGATTTGGCCATGTCGGCCTTGGAGTGGTAAAGATATTGCGCGATAAAAAAACCTTCCTCGCGCAAAAATTAGGGTTAGAGATAAATATCAAGAAGATTTGCGATAAGGATATTGTTTCTAAGAGAAATATTAATGTGGATAGGAATCTTCTGACGCGCGAGGCAAAAGAAATCATCAATGACCCTCAGGTAGATATTGTAGTGGAATTAATCGGCGGTATTCATCCGGCCAAGGAATTCATAATAGAGGCATTAAAGAAGGGTAAGAGTGTGGTTACGGCAAACAAGGCACTTTTAGCGCAGGAAGGAAAGGAACTGTTCGCCTTAGCAGCCGACCGCCAAAAGAGCATTTATTATGAGGCATCCGTGGGCGCAGGCATTCCCATCATAAAATCCCTGCGCGAAGGACTGGTGGCTAATAAATTTAACGGCATATTTGGCATTGTCAATGGCACTTCTAATTTTATACTTTCTAAGATGTCTGATGAAAACCTGGCCTTTAATGCCGCGCTTAAAGAAGCAAAGATAAAGGGATTTGCCGAAAAAGACCCCACTTTAGATATTGAAGGCATAGATTCCGCGCATAAGTTGATACTACTTACTTATCTTTGTTTCGGCAGGTTAGTGAATGTAGGGGATATATTTGTGGAAGGTATTTCCCGTATTTCTCTTTCGGATATTAATTACGCCAAGGAAATGGGATGGCAGATAAAATTATTAGCCATTGCTAAAAAAGACGCAGATGAATTAGAGGTAAGGGTGCACCCTACCCTTATTCCGAAGTCGCATTTATTGTCTTCGGTATCAGGAATATTTAATGCCATATATGTTTCTAGCGACCTAGCCGGCCAGTTGCTCTTTTACGGCCCGGGCGCCGGGCAGATGTCTGCGGCCTCAGCAGTAGTAGCGGATTTGGTGGATTTAGTCCAGGATATTAAGGCCGGGCTTTTTAGGCCGACATTAAATACTGTTCTAGATAAGTCCATAAAGAAGTTGCGCAAGATAGACGACATTGAGAGCAGGTATTATATCCGTTTTATGGCCAAGGATCAGCCGGGTGTGTTGGCTAAAATTTCCGGCATATTAGGTAAATTTGGGATTAGTATTGCTTCGGTCAACCAGAAAGAAAGGCACAAAGCGAAGGAAGTGCCGGTAGTGATGATATTGCACGAAGCAAAAGAAAAGAATTTGCGCAGCGCCATTGAGATGATTGACCGTTTAAATATCATCAAGGAAAAGTCAGTGGCCATCAGGATGGAGGAGGTATGAACTACAGCGGCGTAATTGAGCGCTATAAAAAATATTTACCGGTAACAGCAAAGACGCCGATAATTACTTTAAAAGAAGGAAATACGCCTTTGATATACGCCCAATATTTGAGTAAAATGATGGGGAAAAATTTTCAAGTTTACTTAAAATATGAAGGATTAAATCCAACCGGTTCATTCAAAGACCGGGGTATGACTGTGGCAATTTCTAAGGCCTGCGAGAGCAGGGCAAAGGCAGTGATGTGCGCTTCTACCGGAAATACTTCTGCTTCCGCAGCGGCTTACGCAGCTAAGGCAGGATTAAAATGTATCGTCCTTATCCCGCACGGTGAAATTGCTTTGGGAAAACTGAGCCAGGCGCTTATCCACGGCGCAACTGTTTTAGCAGTGGATGCAAATTTTGACGCGGCCTTAAATTTAGTCAAAGAAATTACGGCAAAATACCGCCTCACCTTAGTAAATTCTTTGAATCCTTACCGCATTGAAGGGCAAAAAACCGCCAGCTTTGAAATCTGCGATGCTTTAGGTAATGCCCCGGATTTTCAGGTCATGCCCGTGGGAAATGCCGGAAATATCACTGCCTATTGGAAGGGTTATAAAGAATATAAAGGGCATCATAAAATTAACAGGCTACCTAAGATGTTGGGATTTCAGGCCGAGGGTGCAGCGCCTATTGTGAAAGGCCATCCCATCAAGAACCCAAAGACCATTGCCACCGCTATCCGTATTGGCAATCCAGCGAGTTGGAAACAGGCAGAAAGGGCGCGCGATGAGTCAGGCGGGCTTATTGATATGGTTTCAGATAAACAGATATTAGAAGCTTATAAACTATTAGCCGCCAAAGAAGGAATATTTGTAGAGCCGGCTTCAGCTGCCTCAGTTGCCGGATTGTTAAAGTTGGTTAAAAAAGGCTATTTTAAAAAATTACGGATTACGAAAATAGTTTGTATTTTAACTGGCCACGGCTTAAAAGACCCAGATCGGGTCATAAAAACAGTAAAAGAACCGAAGGTGGTAAAGGCAAATTTGCAGGCAATTTTAAAAGAAATTGGCTACTAGATTAGCGCAGAAAAGAATTTTAATCACCGCAGGGCCGACGTGGGTTCCTATAGATACAGTCAGAGTCATCAGTAATATCGCAACCGGTGAAACGGGAATTTTATTGGCAGAGAAACTGCAGGCACAAGGTGCTAAAGTTACTTTGTTGCTTGGGCCGGTAGAATCCTGTTGTTTAAATAAAAAGATAAAAGTGTTAAGATTTAAGTTTTTTGATGAATTAAGGCGTATCATGGTCAGAGAGTTAAAAGCCAAAAAATATGATATAGTAATACATTCGGCAGCAGTTTCAGACTACCGGCCGTTAAAGGCTTATTCGCTTAAAGTTAAATCTAGTTTACATGGTTGGGCACTTAAACTTGTGCCAACGGAAAAAATCATAGATTTGGTCAAAAAAATTGATCATTCTCTATTTTTAGTGGGTTTTAAATTTGAATCATGGCAGAATCAAAAAATACTCATCGATAAAACAAGGGCGCTGCTCAGGAGGGCAAAACCGGATTTAGTCATTGCCAATACCATTAAGAGAAATAAATATGAGGCTTATATTGTTAATCTAAAGGATGTCTTTGGGCCTTTAGAGAATAAAGAAGCGCTCTGCAGAAAATTAATTGCGGTAATGGGAGGATATAGATGGGGCAGCTAAAGTTATCTCAGAAAGTAGAAAAGAAGCTCAACGGATTTAATCGGTTAATAAAAGAGGCCTATAAAGAAGGATTGATTTCCGTTATTCTTTATGGAAGCGCTGCCAGCGGTGAATTTGTAGATACGCATTCTAATCTAAATGTGCTCCTGGTTTTGAAAAATACGGATTTAGAAAACTTAAAAAAGGCTGCTTTCGCCGTAAATAAATTCCCAATGATTAATCCTTTATTTTTAACTGAAAGTTATATCTTGAGGTCTTTAGATATTTTCCCCATTGAATTTTTAGATATGCAGGAGAATTATCAGGTATTGTATGGCCAGGATATTTTAAAAGATATTAATATTGATACCCGTAATTTAAGATTTCAATGCGAACAGGAACTAAAGGTAAAACTGATTAATTTAAGGCAGGTTTTTTTAAGGATGTATAAAGATAAGGCGGCATTGTGCAATTTACTATTTAAGTCTTTTACTTCTGTCCTGCATATTTTAAGAAATGTTTTACGCCTGAAAGGCAAGGCCAGCCCTTATAACAAAGAAGAGATTTTAAAAGCATTGGCTTTAGAATTTCAAATTGATATGAATGTATGGCAAAAAATTTGGTTAGCAAAGAATAGACAGATAAAATTAAATAATAAAAACGCCAAAGAATTATTTATTAAGTTTGTCAGAGACTTAGAAAGAATAGTGGATATTGTAGATAGATTATAAATTGCATGCGCAAGATATGTATTCTATTTGCTCTTTTGACTTTAACCTTTTTTGTTTATGCGCAAAATATTCCTCAGCCTCAAGGATTCGTCAATGATTTTGCCGGAGTTATTAGCCAAGAATATCAAGATAAACTGACTGCGCTGATTAGTGAGGTTGAGGAAAAGACTTCGGCTGAAATAGCCGTAGTTACTATTGGATCTATCGCTCCTTATGATGAAGTAGGGTATGCGCGGCTGCTCTTTGACAATTGGAAACCCGGTAAAAAAAGTAAGGATAACGGCGTACTGGTGCTTTTAGCCATAAAAGAAAGGCGCTGGCGCATTGAAACCGGCTATGGCGTAGAAGGGATTTTACCCGACGGCCTTTGCGGTGAAATCGGCCGCAATTACATGGTGTCTTATTTTAAGGAGGCAAAGTATGCAGAAGGCCTTTATCAAGGTACACTTAAGATCGCTCAAATTATAGCCCAGGATGCAAATGTTGATCTAATCGCCTTAGAAAATTTTAAAGAACTGTCGTCAGAAAATAGATTGCCTTTAGATTCAATAGCGCCTTTACTTTTTTTATCATTCTTCATAGGATTTATAATTTTAGCTCATTATTTATCGTATAGTCGCAGAAGGGATGGCCATTATTATGGCGGATGGGATTATGGTGGTGGGTCTTGGGGCGGCGGAGGATTTGGAGGTGGAGGTTTTGGTGGCGGCGGAGGCGGGGGCGGAGGCTCAGGAGGAGGATTTTAAAGGAGGGAAAAGATGAAAAAGATTTTGATTGGCTTAGGGATAGCATTAGTATTAATTATTGTATCTTTTATTTCGGTTTATAATAGTATAGTTGCTAAAAACGAAACGATTACCGCTAAATGGGCGCAGGTGGAAAATCAGTTGCAAAGGCGCAATGATTTAATTCCTAATTTAGTAAATAGCGTCAAGGGTTATGCCGGCCACGAAAGAACGGTTTTTCAAGAGGTGACTAATGCCCGCTCTCAATGGGCCAAGGCAAATACCGCGGATGAGAAGATAAAGGCTGCAGGCGCCACAGATACGGCATTAGCCAGGCTACTTTTAGTGGTAGAGAATTATCCAATCTTAAAGGCAGACCAGACATTTTTAAAACTGATGGATGAATTATCCGGGACAGAAAACAGGATTGCCGTAGAGAGGATGCGTTATAACGAATCTGTCAGGGACTATAATGTTACGGTGCGTATGTTTCCCGGAAATTTGATCGCCGGAATGTTTGGCTATAAGCCAGCTACAGAATATTTTAAAGCAGAAGAAAAAGCTAAATCTGTACCGGAAGTGAAATTTTGAAAGAAGGGACAGTCCCCTGCGGGGACAGTCCCTTATAATAAAATGAAATATATAGTCTTAGTTGGCGATGGAATGGCGGATTATCCTATAAAAGAATTAGGCGGACGCACGCCCTTAGAGGTAGCTCGGACTCCCAATATGGATTTTATTGCTCAACACGGCAGGCTGGGCCGGATAAAAACCATTCCGGATAAGATGGCGCCTGCCTCGGATGTGGCCAATATTGCTATTTTAGGTTATGACCCGCAGAAATTCTATACCGGCAGAGGCCCTTTAGAGGCGGCAAATTTAGGCCTGGATTTAGAAGACGAAGATGTGGCTTTTCGCTGTAACTTGATTACTGCTTCAGGCGACAGCATTGTGGATTATAGCGCCGGCCATATCAGCTCTAAAGAAGCGGGCGAATTGATAAAATTTATTGACCAGAATTTAGGCACTAATCACATTAAGTTTTATCCCGGGGTAAGTTACCGGCACCTGATGTTAATAAAAAGAGGTGCTGAAGAACATTTGCAGGATTTAGTCTGTCAGCCGCCGCATGATATTACCGGCTTTAGTATCTCCAAGAATTTACCCAAAGGAGAAAGCGCAGAAATTATTATCAGGTTAATGCAGGAGTCACGCAAGATTTTAGAGAGCCATGAAATAAATCAGGTCAGGATTGATTTAAAAGAGAATCCTGCGAATATGATCTGGCTCTGGGGCCCGGGTAAGAAACCCAGCCTGCCGAAATTTTCGCAAAAATACGGACTTTCGGGAAGCGTAATCTCCGCAGTAGACTTAATTAAGGGTTTAGGCAGGATATTAGATTTGCAAGTCATCAATGTCAAGGGCGCCACCGGCTATTATGATACGGATTATGCGGCTAAGGCAAAGGCGGCATTGAAATCCCTGGAGGAAAAAGATTTTGTCTTTTTACACGTAGAAGCGCCTGATGAAGCCGGCCATAACGGAGATCTACGGGAGAAAATTACCGCGATTGAAAGGTTTGACCAATTAGTCGTCGGCACTATTTTAAATGCTTTAAAACGCAAAAAGAACTCGCGGATCTTAGTTTTACCCGACCATGCTACGCCTGTTTCGCTAAAGACGCATGTGCCGGATCCGGTATTTTTTGGTATATACGGCAAAGGTATTATCGGCAGAGGATTTTTAAATTACAGCGAAAAAGAGGCAGAGAAATCCGACCTTTATTTTGAAAAAGGCCATGAACTGATGGATTATTTTATTAAATTATGAATTCCTTGTTTATTGTTATCATAGCCATAGTATTGTTTTTCTTGGCCTATAAATTCTATGCTAAAAAATTAGAAGGCCTTTGGCAGATTGACCCTAAAAGGCCGACTCCGGCTTTTTCCAAATATGACAGCGTAGATTATATCCCGGCAAAAAACTGGCTGGTTTTGTTTGGCCATCATTTTGCCTCTATTGCCGGAGCAGGCCCGATTATCGGGCCGGTGATTGCGGTGATGCTCTGGGGTTGGCTGCCGGCTTATATTTGGGTAATTTTCGGCACCATCTTTATCGGCGGAGTGCATGATTTTGGGGCATTGATTACTTCCGTGCGGGAAGGCGGTTCTTCAGTGGCGGATATTGCCCAGCATGTTATTTCCCGAAGGGCGAAGATTATTTTTTCCCTGTTTGTGTGGCTGGCCTTAATTTTAGTCATTGCTGTCTTTGCCTATCTTTGTGCGGATACCTTTGTCAAAGAACCCAAGATTGTTTTACCATCATTAGGATTAATACCGGTAGCCATGCTGGTAGGGTATCTTTTATATCATTTACGGGTAAATAGCGTATTGGCTACTATATTTGGCCTGGTATCTTTATTAGGCCTCATATTTTTAGGTAACCACATAGCTATTAATAATAATTTAACCTTCTGGTTATTCGTTCTCTTTATCTATTGTTTTTTTGCTTCTGTTTTACCGGTAAACATACTTTTACAGCCGCGGGATTATCTTTCCAGTTTCTTATTATTTTTTGGCCTAGGCGCAGGATATCTAGGTTTATTATTATTTCCCCCCAAAATGAATATGCCTTTTTATCACAGCGGGATGTCTTCTGAAGGTTATCTCTGGCCGGCATTATTTGTGACCGTGGCCTGCGGAGCAGTTTCCGGTTTTCACGCTTTAATTGCCAGCGGCACATCTTCAAAACAAATTGCCAATGAACGCCAGGTAAGGAGAATCGGATACGGAGGAATGGTCGCCGAGGGCTTGGTAGCAGTGTTAGCCATAATTGCCACCGCATCTTTATTCAGGCCTGGCGAAGATTTTAGTAAAGCCTTAAAAACCCTGACCCCTATCGGAATATATGGTAAAGGATACGGGTTAATCACCAATAGAATTTTAGGTAATCACGGCGCTTTTATCGCCATAACTATATTAAATGCATTTATCCTTACGACACTGGATACTGCGACAAGAATAGCCCGCTACTTAAGCGAAGAATTATTTAAAATCAAAAACCGTTATTTTTCAACCTTACTCATTGTCATCTTGGGTGCGGCTTTAGCCTTAAGCGGTAAATGGCAAAAAATCTGGCCGGCCTTTGGCGCATCCAATCAGTTAGTCGCTGCTCTGGCCTTATTTGTTTTAAGCTGTTGGCTTCTTTCCAAAGATAAAACGATAAAGTTTACTTTATTGCCGGCGTTCTTTATGCTGGTTACCGCTGTGGCAGCATTAGTATTACAGACCATCAAATATTTTGTCCATAAAGATATTGTGCTTTGTATGATTAGCGGCAGTTTAATTATATTATCGGTAATTATGGTTTATGAAATTATCCGCTCATTGAAGGAGAAAAAAGCATGCATAAGGGTTTAATTGTGCAGAAATTCGGCGGCTCTTCCGTAGCTAATCTCAGCCGCATCCAGAATGTGGCCAGAAGAGTGGTCAATTACAGCAAAAAAGGCTATGACTTGGTAGTGGTGGTTTCTGCTTTGGGAGATACCACTGACGAACTCATTGAGTTAGCGCATAAAATTAACCCTGAGCCTGCGGAGAGGGAAATGGATATGCTTTTATCCACCGGCGAACAGATTTCCGTGGCCTTGTTAGCTATGGCTATCCATAAGTTAGGCTATGAGGCTATATCTTTTACCGGAGCGCAGGTAGGCATTATTACTGATACCAGCCATACCCGCGCCCGGATTTTAAAAATAAATGCGGATAAAATAAAGGAAGAACTAAAAAACGGAAAGATCGTGATTGTCGCCGGTTTTCAGGGAGTTACTTTAAATCAAGATATTACTACTTTAGGCCGGGGCGGTTCGGATTTAACTGCCGTGGCCTTGGCCAAGGAATTGTGTGCCCGCGAATGCCAGATATATACTGATGTCGCGGGTATTTATACTACTGACCCGCACATAGAACGCCGGGCCAAGAAAATTTCCCGTATTACTTATGATGAGATGCTGGAGATGGCATCGTTGGGTGCCCAGGTAATGCAGGCGCGCTCCATAGAGGTAGCCAAAAAATTCAATGTGCCTATACATGTGCGCTCTTCATTTTCTAAAAAATCCGGAACCATGATTGTAAGGGAGGTTAAAAGAATGGAAGACGTAGTGGTAAGCGGGGTAACTCTAAATAAAAAAGAGGCCAAGATTACGGTTTGTAATGTCCCTGACCGTCCGGGCGTAGCCGCCAAGATATTCAAAGAATTATCCAGCGGCGGAATAAGTGTGGATATGATTGTGCAGAATGTCAGCCATACCCGGCAAACCGACATTTCTTTTACCGTAAATAAATCCGGCTTGAGCAAGGCATCCCGAATCACTAAAAAGATTGCCCGGCAAATACAGGCAGATGATGTCTTGGAGGATCAAGATATCGCCCGGGTTTCCATTGTGGGCGTAGGGATGAAGTCACATCCGGGTGTCGCTGCTAAGATGTTTGAATCTCTGGCTAAAAATAAGATTAATATTGAGATGATTTCTACTTCCGATATCAGCATATCCTGTATTATCAAAAAGAAATCCGGAGAGACCGCAGTCAGGGCATTGCATGAAAAATTCGGGTTAGCAAAATAGCGAGGTTGAAGATGTCTAAAGTAAAATTATACGATACCACTTTAAGGGACGGAGCGCAGGGAGAAGGTATTTCTTATTCGGTAATGGATAAGGTTAGGATTGCCCAGGAATTAGATAAATTAGGCATCCATTATATTGAGGGCGGCTGGCCGGGTTCTAACCCCAAAGATATGGAATTCTATTTAAAAATGGCAAAGGTACGCTTAAAGAATAGCGTATTGGTGGCTTTTGGTTCCACACGTAAAGCCCATACCCACGCAAATCAAGACCAGAACTTAAAAGCTATTTTGAAATCACAGGCAAAGATTGTGGCTATCTTTGGTAAGACCTGGGATTTACATATTAAAGACGTCTTAAAGACTACACTCGATGAGAACCTGCAGATGATTAAAGATAGTTTGAGTTTTCTGGCCTCAAAAGGCCTGATCGTATTTTATGATGCCGAGCATTTCTTTGATGCCTATAAGGCTAATAAAGAATATAGCCTAAAGTGTCTGTTGACTGCTCAGGAAGCAGGCGCAAAGGCCATTGTTCTCTGCGATACAAACGGCGGGACACTTACCTCTGAGATTTCCCGGGTTATTCAGGAAATCCGGCCTAAAATAAATGTTGGCTTAGGTATTCATTGTCATAATGATGCTGGTTTAGCAGTAGCAAATTCCCTGGTTGCCGTTGAGGCGGGTTGCGATATGGTCCAGGGTACAATTAATGGTTATGGCGAACGCTGCGGCAACGCGGATTTAATCCCGCTTATTGCCAACCTGAAATTAAAATTGGGTATTGACTGTATCAGCGACGATAAATTAAAAGAATTGACTAGGGCTTCGCATTTTGTCAGCGAGATAAGCAATATGCGGCAAAAAGATGATCAACCTTATGCCGGCGTATCCAGTTTTGCCCATAAAGGCGGTGTGCATATTAATGCCGTAATGAAGAATCCCAGAACCTATGAGCATATTGAACCGTCACTGGTAGGGAATCGGCGCAGGATCTTGGTTTCGGAATTAGCGGGTAAGACCGGGATTTTAATTCGCGCCAAAGAATTAGAATTAGATTTAAGCAAAGAAGACCCCCAGACCAAAAGGATCCTTAAGCTCATCCAGAATTTAGAGCACCAGGGTTATCATTTTGAGGCGGCAGAGGCTTCCTTTGAATTATTAATGAAAAAAGCCCTGAAGAAGTATAAGAAATTTTTTGAATTAGAGGGTTTTCGGGTAGTGGTAGAGAAGCGTTCTGATAAAAAGATTGCGTCGGAGGCGATTATCAAATTAAAGGTAAAAGGCGTAAAAGAACACACTGCTGCTGAAGGCGACGGCCCGGTAAATGCCTTGGATAATGCCCTGCGTAAGGCATTAAAAGATTTTTATCCCACCCTATCCAAAATGCATCTTTCTGATTTTAAGGTGCGCGTATTGGAGGAGAAGGCAGGCACAGCTAGCCGGGTGCGTGTGCTTATCCAGTCTCAGGATGAAACAGATACCTGGAGCACTATCGGTGTTTCCGGAAATATTATTGAAGCCAGTTGGCAGGCATTAGTGGATAGTGTGGAATATAAGTTATTGAAGGATAGAGTAGAATAATGCATGTTGAGCTTCCCAGTCAATATAACCCCAAAGAAACCGAAAATAAGTGGTATAAGTTTTGGCAAGAGCATAATCTATTTTCCGCAAAACCTAATCCTACCAAAAAACCTTTCTGCATAGTTATTCCTCCGCCCAATGTTACAGGTATCCTGCATATGGGCCATGCCCTTAATAATACTATCCAAGATATCCTCATTAGATACCATCGGATGAAAGGCGAAGAATCTTTGTGGATGCCGGGAACTGACCATGCCGGTATTGCCACGCAGAATGTAGTGGAGAAGGCGATTGCCAAGGAAGGATTAAAACGCCAGGATTTAGGTAGAGAGAAATTCCTGGAACGCGTCTGGCAGTGGCAGAAGGAATACGGCTCTACGATTATCCATCAACTGCAGAAACTGGGCGCATCCTGCGATTGGCAGAGGACGCGCTTTACTATGGACGAAGATTATTCCCGGTCAGTGATAGAGGCTTTTGTACGGTTATATGAAAAGGGACTGATTTACCAAGGTAATTATATTATCAACTGGTGCCCTCGGTGTCAGACTGCGCTTTCTGATGAAGAGGCGCCGCATAAAGAAATCCAAGGGAATCTTTATTATTTAAGATATCCTTTAAAGCAGGGACAGTCCCTTTCAGGGACAGTCCCTGCTTATATTGTAGTGGCTACTACTCGTCCAGAAACTATGCTCGGCGATACCGCAGTAGCAGTAAATCCTAAAGATAAACGCTATAAGAAATATATTGGCCAAACTTTAATTTTACCTTTGATAAACCGGGAAATAAAAGTAATTGCGGACGCTATGGTAGATATGAAGTTCGGCACAGGCGCAGTCAAGGTAACGCCAGCGCACGATCCCAATGATTATACATTGGGCAAGAAACATCATCTTGAATTTGTAAATATAATGTATGCTGATGCACGCTTAAACGAAAATGCCGGAGAATACAAGGATATGGATAGGTTTGCAGCCAGAGATATTATCCTGAAGGACCTAAAAGAAAAAGGGCTATTGGAGAAAATAGAGCCGCATCAGTTGTCCGCAGGCCATTGTTATCGTTGCCATACCATCATTGAGCCATATTTATCCAAGCAATGGTTTGTAAAAATGTCACCCCTTTCCAAACCCGCATTGGAAGTGGTGAGAAAAGGAAAAATTAAATTCTATCCTAAACGTTGGACTAAGGTTTATCTTAACTGGATGGAGAATATCCAGGATTGGTGCATCTCGCGCCAAATCTGGTGGGGACACCGCCTGCCTGTTTATTATTGTAAAAACTGCCCAAATCTTCAACAAGCTGGTATTATTGTTTCCAGAATAAAGCCAGATAAATGTCCGAGCTGTGGCTCAACGGATATTTATCAGGATGAAGATGTCTTGGATACCTGGTTTTCCTCGTGGCTGTGGCCGTTCGCCACTTTTAAAAATGGAGAAGATTTAAAATATTTCTATCCTACCTCAAGTTTGGTCACTGCTCCGGAAATAATTTTTTTCTGGGTGGCGCGCATGATTATGGCGGGATTAGAATTTATGCAGGATATACCCTTTAAAGATGTTTATATCCATGGTACTGTACGCGATATTGAAGGTAAAAAAATGTCCAAATCCCTGGGGAATATTATTGACCCCTTAGAGATTATCCATGAATATGGCGCAGATGCCCTGCGTTTTAGCTTGATATCTATTACCGCCCAAGGCCAGGATGTGTTTTTATCCAAAGAAAGGTTCCAACAAGGCAGAAACTTCGCCAATAAAATCTGGAATGCCTCCCGCTTTATTTTAATGAATCTTACCCAGGGACTGTCCCCGCAGGGGACTGTCCCTGCTATAGATTTATGCGTGTTTTTTAAGAAAGAGGACCTGGATATTGTCAACCGCTGGATATTAAGTAGGTTTTATACTGTACTGAAAGAGACTAATAAAAATTTAGAGGCCTATAAATTTAATGAGGCGGCAAATACCTTATACGGCTTTTTCTGGCATGAATTCTGCGATTGGTATTTAGAGATGATTAAATCCGATATTAAAAACCAGCGCAATCAAGTAGTGATGTATAAAGTCTTAGAAAAATTCTTAAGGCTGATACACCCTTTTATGCCTTATATTAGCGAAGAAATCTGGCAGAGAATATATAATCAGGGACAGTCCCCTGGGGGAGGAGTCCCTGGAAATAGTATTATGATTCAGCCCTGGCCGCATGTGCAGGAACAGATGATCGATAAAAAAAAGGAAGATAAGTTGAATCTAATATTTGAGATAATTGCCAGCATCCGCAATATACGCCAGGAATTAGAAATACCACTCCAGAAGGAGATAGGGGTAATTATCGCCTCCCCAAATCAAGAAAACAGAAAACTTATTGAAGAAATGTCCGGCCAGATAAAAAAAATAGCCAAATTAAGCAATCTCAATATTAATGCAAAATACAGCCACGTTAAATCCAGCGTTAGTGGCGTGATAAAGGATGTGCATGTAACCTGCCTGCTTTCTGGAATAATTGATTTGGAAAGAGAGAAAGCAAAGCTGGATGCACGTATCCGAGAATTAGCAGCACAGATAAGCGCTAAGAAAAAAACTTTAAGTAATAAAGCATTCTTAAAGAAAGCCCCGGAAGAAATAGTAGAAAAAGAGAGTGATGGACTTAAGGAATTAAATGGTATTTTAAAGCGGATTAAGGAAATTAAGAATGAATTACAGTAAAGTTATTCATCTAGTCAGGAGTAGTTTAAAGGAAGATATCGGAAAAAGAGATATTACTACAGGACTGTTTATCCCAAAAGATAAGATGGCCAAGGCGGTAATATTAGCCAAGGAGGATTGCGTAGTTTGTGGTATGGAGATTGCTAAAATTGTATTCAAGGCTACAGATAATAAAATTAAATTTAAATCTTCTGCTGCAGACGGCCAGCATATAAAAAAAGGAAAGGTTATGGCCCGGATACAAGGTAAGGCCAGGTCCATTTTAATTGCGGAACGAACCGCCTTAAATTTTTTAAGCCATCTTTGCGGCATCGCTACTTTAACCAGAAGATTCGTTCAGGCCATTAAGCCCTACCGAGTAAAGATTATGGATACGCGTAAGACCATTCCCAATCTTAGGGCTTTACAGAAATATGCGGTCAGAATAGGAGGAGGGATTAACCATCGGTTTAAATTGGATGAGATGGTATTGATTAAGGACAATCACTTAAAGGTTATAGGTGATAGGTTATGGGTTATAGGTTTTAAAAAAATAAAAAATAAAATCCCGACTAAAATCAAAAAAGAAGTAGAAGTAAAAACACTTCAAGAATTTAAGCAGGCTTTAAAAATCAGAGCAGATATAATTATGTTGGATAATATGAAGTTAAGCGATATAAAAAAAGCAGTTATGATAAGAAACTGCCTATCACCTAACACCTATCACCCAACACCTAAGCTAGAGGCTTCAGGTGGTATTACTCTGAAAAGTATCAAAAAAGTAGCAGCCACAGGCGTAGATATGATTTCCGTGGGAGTATTAACTCACTCCGCAAAATCGATTGATATTAGTTTAGAGGTTTTGTAGCAGTGGAAAAATTTAAACTCGTTTCTCATTACCAGCCCTGCGGCGACCAGCCCAAGGCCATCAAAGAATTAATAGAATCGGTTCTTTCGGGAAGACAATATCAGACATTGCTGGGTGTAACCGGATCAGGTAAGACCTTCACCCTGGCCAATGTGATTGCCCAGGTCAACTTGCCTACTTTGGTGATTTCCCACAATAAAACCTTAGCTGCGCAGTTATATTCGGAATTCAAAGAATTTTTTCCCCAAAACGCGGTAGAATATTTTGTGAGTTACTATGATTACTATCAGCCGGAGGCATATGTGCCTTCCACAGACACATATATTGAAAAGGATGCCTCTATTAATGATAGATTAGACCGGCTGCGGCTTTCCGCGACCTCTAGTTTAATGTCGCGTAATGATGTTTTGATTGTTGCCTCTGTATCCTGTATTTATAACTTAGGTTCTCCGCAAGATTATCGGGAATTATTGGTTTTTGTGGAAAAAGGCCAGGTGATTTCCCGCGATAAGCTAATTTCCAGATTTATTCAGATACAATATGAGAGAAACGACTATGAATTTGTGCGGGCAAAATTACGCGTCAGGGGAGATGTCTTAGAGGTATTTCCTTCCTATCTACAGGAGGCAATACGCATAGAATTTCAAGGCGAGACCGTTGCCGGGATTGCCGAGATCAATCCTCTATCAGGAGAAGTTTTAAATCCATTAGAAAGAATAGCCATATACCCGGCTAAGCATTTTATTGTTTCCGGAGACAGGATTAACGCCGCGCTTAAGTCTATAGAATGGGAATTGGAAGATAGATTAAAAATTTTGAAGAGCAAGAATAAGTTATTAGAAGCGCAAAGGCTGGAATCGCGCACGCGTTACGATATGGAGATGTTAAAAGAGATCGGTTATTGCCATGGCATTGAAAATTATGCGCGCCATCTTTCCACAAGAGAGCCGGGGTCAAGGCCGTATTGTTTAATTGATTATTTTCCTAAAGAATTTTTAACCGTAATCGACGAGTCCCATGTAACCCTACCACAAATTAGGGGTATGTACGAAGGAGACCGTTCCCGAAAAGAGGTTTTGGTAGATTATGGTTTTCGGCTGCCTTCTTGTTTGGATAACCGGCCTTTAAAATTTACGGAGTTTGCAGGATTGGTAAAGCAGGAAATTTTTGTCTCCGCTACCCCTAATGAATTTGAAATTAAAAAGAGTGAAGGCCAGGTCATTGAACAGATTATCCGGCCCACAGGTTTAGTGGATCCGGAAATTATAGTTAAGCCCAGCGCAGGCCAGATCGAGGATCTAATGGAGGAGATAAAAAAACGAGAGCAAAGAAATGAACGGGTCTTGGTCACTTGCCTGACTAAAAGAATGGCTGAGGATTTAGCCAGTTTCCTGCAGGATAAAGGATTAAAAGTAAAATATTTGCATTCTGAAATTCAAACTATTGAGCGCTCCAAGGTACTTCGGGAATTAAGGCAAAAGGAATTTGATTGTCTAGTGGGAATAAACCTATTGAGAGAAGGCCTGGATTTGCCTGAAGTTTCATTGGTAGCAATTTTAGACGCGGACAAGGAAGGATTTTTACGCTCTGCCACTTCTTTAATTCAGGTGTCAGGCAGGGCAGCGCGCAATATTAATGGCGCGGTAATTATGTACGCGGATACTTTGACCGGTTCGATGAAAAAGGCGATTTCTGAAAGTATGCGCCGGAGGAAAATACAAATAGAATTTAATAAAGCTAATAATATCACCGCGCGCACTATTGAAAAGGAAATCAAGGCAGGGATTGAGGATTTAGCCGAGGCAGATAAATTTGTCCAGAATTTGACCGGACTGGAAAAGGATGAATACGAATTAAATAAATACTTGTCAGAACTGGAATACGAAATGGAACTCGCTGCCAGAAACCTGCAGTTTGAAAAAGCAGCCCTTTTGAGGGATAAAATAAAGGAGTTAAAAGTTGCTCTTAGCCATTGATATAGGAAATACTAATATAAGTATCGGGGTATTTGAAGATAAGCGTTTATGGAAAAGATATTCTATCCCGGCAAAAGAAAAAAAATATTCAGCGCAGCTACAGAAGATATTCAGACAGAATAAAATCCATGACGCCATAATCTGTAGCGTAGTGCCAAGCGTTACCAAGATTTTGGCAAAGGACATAGAAAGATTATTGGGCCAGCCACCATATATTATAGGTAAGGATATAGTTGTGCCGATTAATAATCTTTACCGTAAGCCCAGGCAGGTTGGCCAAGACCGTTTAGTGAATGCCTATGCCGGCATTATGCTTTATGGCGCGCCTTTGATTGTAGTGGATTTTGGCACGGCAGTGACCTTTGATCTAGTTTCCAAAGATAAGGCATATTTAGGAGGAATGATTTTGCCGGGCCTGGAGATTTCTTTAGATGCGCTGGCAGAAAGGACAGCCTTACTGCCAAAAATAAAGTTAACTCGGCCAGAAGAATTTATCGGCCGTGACACCAAAAATAGTATGTTAAGCGGCATAATCTATGGGTTCAGCAGCCTTGCTGACAGTTTAATCAAAAAATTAAAGCAGAAATTGGGTAAAAATGCACAGGTTATCGCTACGGGCGGGAATATCAGCCTAATTAGTAATTATTGCCGCAAGATTAATAAAATTAACCGGGATTTGACTTTGCAGGGATTATGCTTGCTTTTTTTAAGGCATAATATATAATATAAAGCTATGCTTAAAATATTAGAACCGTTTATCTTAACCTTCATACCGATATTTGTGGCTGTGGATGCTATCGGCAATATTCCTGTGTTTATCTCTTTGGTAGGAGGGGCGGGCAAAAAAGAGAGGCACAAGATTATTGTAGATTCAGTTGTCACGGCTTCGGTATTAGCCATCCTGTTTATGTTTGTGGGCAAATGGGTATTAAGGATGGTGGGGATTACTATTTCGGATTTTCAGGTTGCCGGCGGCGCGCTTTTGTTTGTGATTTCGCTGCGCCTGTTGCTTCCCGGAGCGCAAAAAATTATTTTATCCGACGGCCACGATAAAGACCTGGGGGTATTTCCCTTAGGCACGCCTTTAATCACCGGTCCCGCAGTATTAACTACTACCTTAATGATGTTAGACAGCTTTGGAATCACACCCACCTTTGTTTCTCTGATTATGAATATGCTTATTGTCTGGGTTACTCTGATCCGCGCAGATTTTATCATTAAACTCATGGGTGCCAGCGGCGCGCGCGCCTTTTCCAAAATTATGTATATCTTGCTGGCAGCTATCGGAGTGATGATGGTCAGGCGCGGTATTACAGGATTATTAATCAGATGATGCGCAAGGTCTTAACCTTTATTATGGCTGGAGGAAAAGGCGAGCGGCTCTGGCCTTTAACCAAAGACCGCACCAAGCCCGCAGTGCCTTTCGGCGGGATATATAGAATCATTGATTTTACCTTAAGCAATTGCGTTAACTCTGGCCTGCGCAAGATTTATGTGCTCACCCAATATAAATCCGCATCCCTGCAAAGGCATATCCGCTTAGGCTGGAATATTTTATCCTCAGAATTAGGAGAATATATTGAATTATTGCCGGCGCAGCAGCGGATAGGGGAGTCCTGGTATTTGGGCACTGCCGATGCTATTTATCAAAATTTTTATACTGTGGAAATAGATAAGCCCGATGAAGTCTTAATTCTGGCTGGAGACCATATCTATAAAATGAATTATTATACGATGATTGATTTTCATCGGGAAGTGGACGCGGATTTAACTGTGGGCGTGGTGGAAGTAGAAAAAGAACGCTCCAGCCATCTGGGGGTAGTAGAGGTAGATAATCTAGGCCGGGTCAGAGGTTTTCAGGAAAAGCCGGCTAAGCCTAAGACCATACCTCATCAACCGGATAAGGTTTATGCCTCCATGGGGATTTATGTTTTTAAGCATCCGGTGCTGGAAGCCGAATTACAAGAGGATGCCCAGAAAAAAAATTCCTCCCATGATTTCGGAAAAGATATTATTCCGCAGATGCTGAAAAAGAATTTAAAGGTAGCCGCTTTTAATTTTATTGACGAGAACAAAAAAGAGGCAAAGTATTGGCGCGATATCGGAACTATAGATGCCTATTATGAAGCGAATATGGACTTGGTGGCAGTTGACCCTGTCTTTAACCTTTACGATAAAGAATGGCCGATCCGCACTTATCAGGAACAGTTTCCTGCAGGCAAAACAGTTTTTTCCGGTGAAGAGGTTGCCGGAAGGGTGGGGTTGGTGCTGGATTCTTTGATGTGCGGAGGCTGTATTGTCAGCGGCGGCAGGGTGCAACGCTCCATACTTTCTCCCAATGTCAGGATTAATAGCTATTCTCAGATTTATGAATCTATACTTTTGGAAGGCGTTAATGTCGGCAGATATGCTAAAATAAAACGGGCAATCGTTGATAAAGACGTGGTTATTCCTCAAGGCATGGTCATCGGCTATGATTTAGAAGAAGATAAAAAAAAGTTTGCCGTAAGCGACACCGGTATTGTCGTGGTAGCCAAAGGCACAGTGATATGATGAGAAAAGCAAAAATAGAAGACATAAAACAGATACAAAACCTGATTAATTATTTTGCCCAACAGGACTTGATGCTGCCGCGTTCTTTAAATGAATTATATGAGAACATTAGAGACTTTTGGGTCTGCCTAGCAGATAAAAAAGTGGTGGGGTGTGCCGCCTTGCGTGTTTCCTGGGAGGATTTAGCCGAGATAAAATCCCTGGCCGTGCACAAGGAAAAGCAAAGCCAGGGCATCGGCAGAAAATTAGTGGAGTCTTGTATTGATGAGGCCAAGGTTCTGGGAGCAAAAAGGATATTCGTGCTTACTTATCAGCCGGATTATTTCAAAAAATTCGGATTTAAAATAATCAAGAATTCAGCACTGCCCCATAAAATTTGGGCAGAGTGCATTAATTGCTGTAAGTTCCCGAATTGCCAGGAAATCGCTATGGTGAAAAAGTTATAAGGAGAAGAAAATGGATTATTTGTTTAGCGAAGAACAGAAGATGATTCAGGAATTAACGCGTAAGATTGCCGAAGATAAGGTGCGGCCAGTAGCAGCAAAATATGATACTACGCAGGAATTTCCCTGGGATGTCTTAAAGATTTTAGCCCAGTCAGACTTGTTTGCCATATTTGTGCCGACAGAATATGGCGGAACCGGCGGCGGGGTCTTAGATTTATGTATTGCTACCGAAGAATTATCCCGCGCCTGCGGCGGGATTGCGGTCTGCTATGCAGCTTCAGCTTTAGGCACATTTCCGATCGTTCTTTTTGGCACTGATGCACAGAAGAAAAAATACCTTCCGGATTTAGCCAGCGGCAAGAAAATCGCCGCTTTTGGCATTACTGAACCAGAAGCAGGTTCAGATGCTTCAAGCATTAAAACTACCGCCGTAAAAAAAGGAGACCATTATATTTTGAACGGCACCAAACATTTTATTACTAATGGCGGCGAGGCGCAGGTTTATACTGTGATTGCCATGAGTGATAAAACTAAAGGCGCGCGGGGCGCCTCAGCATTTATTGTGGAAAAAGGTACGCCCGGATTTACCTTTGGCAAGAAAGAAGACAAATTAGGTATACGCGCTTCTGTAACTTGCGAACTAGTCTTTACGGATTGTAAAGTTCCTGCAGAGAATCTACTCTCCAAAGAAGGAATGGGTTTTATTGTGACCATGAAGACCTTTGATATGTCGCGTCCGGGTGTGGCGGCGCAGGCAGTGGGTATTGCGCAAGGGGCATTAGATCTGGCCGTAAAATATGCCAAAGAGAGACATCAGTTTGGAAAATCTATCTCTAGTTTTCAAGGCATCCAATGGATGCTGGCAGATATGGCTACAAAAGTAGAGGCATCCCGGGCTTTAGTTTATGCGGTGGCTAAAATGATTGATAGCGGAAAGACCGGTGTAGCTAAAGAGTCAGCCATGGCTAAGTTGTTCGCCTCTGATACCGCCATGCAGGTGGCTACTGATGCCGTGCAAATTTTAGGCGGCTATGGCTATATGAAGGATTACCCGGCAGAAAAATATATGCGCGATGCCAAGATTACCCAAATTTACGAAGGGACCAATCAAATCCAACGCAATATTATTGCCCTCCAGTTAATCAAACAAATGGCAAAATAAAAAATAAGATATGAATATTATCGTTTGTATAAAGCAGGTTCCGGAAACTACCGAAGTCAGGATTAATCCCGAAACTAATACCTTGATTCGCGAAGGGGTAAAATCCATGATCAATCCCTTTGATATGTACGCGATTGAAGAAGGGATAAGATTAAAGGAAAACCTAGGTGGTAAAACTACGGTTATTACTATGGGCCCACCTCAGGCAGAATCAGCCCTGCGTGACGCTATAGCCATGGGTATAGATGAGGCGATATTGCTTTCTGACCGCGCCTTTGCCGGCAGCGATACCTGGGCCACTAGTTATACCTTAGCCAAGGCCATTGAAAAAATAAAAGATTTTGACTTAGTCATCTGCGGTAAGCAGGCTTCAGACGGAGATACTGCTCAGGTTGGCCCGGGAATAGCCAGCCATCTTAATCTTCCTCAGGTAACTTATGTGAAAAAGATAGAAGAAATCAAAGAAAAAACCTGCCGCGTGCAAAGAATGACCGAAGAAGGATACGAAATTATTCAGGCGCCCTTACCGGCGCTTTTAACTGTGGTCAAAGAAATTAATACCCCGCGCCTGCCTTCATTAAGGGGCATGATGCGCGCCAAACAGGCAAAGGTTTTGCACTGGATGACTAAAGACCTGGATTTAAATAGTGAATTTATTGGTTTAAATGGCTCGCCTACCCAAGTGGTAAAAATTTTTACCCCACCCCAGCGGCCATCCGGTAAGATGCTGCAAGGCGAACCGCAAGAAATAGCCGAAAAATTAGTGGAAATAATAAAACCCGAACTACATTAAAAATATGCCAATTGGAATCATCATAGAAAAATGCACCGGCTGCACCTTATGCATTAAGGTCTGCCCTTTTGACGCCATACGGATTATGGATAAAAAAGCGGTTTTGGACTTAGACAAATGCAATCTTTGCGGAGCCTGTGTTCCTGCCTGTAAATTTAAGGCCATTTTGCTTGAAAAAGAAGAGGCTAAAACTAAAGTTAATGTTAGTGATTATAAGGGAGTTTGGGTTTTTGCCGAGCAGAAAAAAGGCAAGGTTCAACCCGTGGCCTATGAATTAATCGCTAAGGCTAGAGACTTGGCCGCTACGCTTGGTACAGAGGTGGCGGCAGTTTTATTAGGAGACCGCTTAGAAGAAGAAATTCAGGAATTAATCTGGCGCGGCGCAGATAAAGTTTATGTGGTGGAAAAAAGAGAACTGGCTAATTTTCAGGATGAGCCATACACCCATATCTTAGTGGAATTGATTAAAAAATATAAACCCGAAATTGTTTTATGCGGAGCAACTTCTATTGGCCGTTCACTGATCTCGCGGGTAGCAGTGCAAATACGCGCTGGCTTAACTGCGGATTGCACGGGGTTAGATATTGACCCGCAAAAAAAGATTCTCCTGCAGACCCGCCCTGCTTTTGGCGGAAATATTATGGCCACCATTATCTCTCCGGATTATCGGCCGCAAATGGCTACGGTCAGGCACAAGGTTTTTGCTGAATCTGTTTCGGATATGAAACGCAAAGGAAAAATTATCCGCGAGAATTTTGACAACGCATTACTTGCTAGCCACACCCAACTTCTGGATATTATAGATGAGATTGAGGCCACGGTTAATATGGCAGAAGCAGATATCATTGTTTCCGGAGGAAGAGGCATGCAGGCGCCGGAAAATTTTAAACTCATTAAAGATTTAGCCCAGGTTTTAGGCGCGGCAGTAGGCTCATCCCGCGCTGCAGTAGATAGCGGCTGGATGCCTTATTCGCATCAAGTAGGACAAACCGGCCGCACAGTCAGCCCAAAAATCTATATTGCATGCGGTATCTCCGGACAGATTCAACATTTAGTAGGAATGCAGTCGTCAAAAATTATCATCGCCATCAACAAAGACCCTGATGCGCCCATCTTTAAAGTAGCAAATTATGGCGTAGTCGGCGACCTTTTTCAAATCCTGCCTTTACTCACCAGAAAATTCCAGGAAGTCCTAAAGAAGTAATTCACGTAAATTTTCTCGACGGGTAAAATTTACATCTTTTAGCAATTATTTTATTCTAATTACATATATATGTTAAAGAATGTAAAGATTTTCCTTGACAAATTTGAGTTTACTATTTATAATTGAACCAATAAGTTAAGGAGAAACTTTATGGCAAACGGCACATTAATGACGATTGATGAATTAGCAGGATATCTTAAAGTTACACGTCGGACTATTTATGAATGGCTGAAAAACAATAAGATTCCCGCGCTGAAACTCGTTGGCCAGTGGCGGTTTAGAAAAGATAGAATTGATGCCTGGCTTGAGAAAGGAGCCCATTATGTATCTTAAGAAATTAGAACTCATTGGTTTTAAATCTTTCCTGGATAAGACCATCCTTCATTTTGAGCCGGGGATAACCGCCGTAGTTGGCCCGAATGGATGCGGAAAATCCAATATCTTTGATTCCATGCGCTGGGTATTAGGCGAACAGTCAGTAAAGGCACTGAGGGGCTCAGAGATGCAGGATGTGATTTTTAACGGCACTGATATTAAGGAACCCTTGAGCATGGCTGAGGTGAGTTTGACCTTTGATAACTCCCATAAATTTTTTAATGTGCCACAGGATGAAGTGACCGTTACCCGCAGGATTTTTCGTTCCAGCGAAAGCGAGTACCTCCTGAATAAGACCCAGGTCAGGCTAAAAGATATTTTAGATTTAATGATGGGTACCGGCATTGGCGCCGAGAGTTATTCTCTGGTAGAACAGGGCAAGATCGATTTAGTCTTAAGTTCCAGGCCCGAAGAGAGGCGTTTAGTCTTTGATGAGGCCTCCGGCATTACCAAGTATAAGGCGCAGAAAAAAGAGGCGCTTAGGAAATTAGAAGAGACAGAGCAGAATTTACTCCGGGTCAATGATATTATCACCGAGGTAAAACGCCAGATCGGCCATTTAGAGCGCCAGGCAAATAAGGCGCGTAGGTACAAAGAGGTATTTGAAGAGCTTAAAAGCAAAGAGATAAATTTATCCTCTTTACAAAAAACATTACTGGAGAAAGAAAAGAATGAAATTATCGATAATTTAAGCCAATTGCAATCTAAAGAAGCAGGCCTGCTGAGTATTATTGCCGAGCAGGAAGCAAAGATTAGCGGCAGAAAGGAAGAAATAGAAACGCTGGAAGATAATATTCTGCAGATCAAGAATGAGATATTGAACCTGGATAATCTGGCGATAAGAAATAAAGAGCACATCGGCTTAAATGAAGAAAGGCTTAAGGAATTAGAGGGCGCTAAAAACTATCTTCAAGCGCAGATGGAACAGGCAAAGAACAGGCTCGTATTAGATGAGGAAAAGTTAGGCAAAATACAAAACGAATATAACGGTATAAATAAAAATATTCAGGATAAGTCAGAAAGCCTAAAAGTTAAAGAAGCAGAACTCAGTAACCTCAGCCAGGCAATCAAGTCTTCATTAGAGAATATTGCGCAGGCCAAGAGAAAAATTTTAGACTTAGTGGCACAAATTGCCCACAGCAGGAATGAATTTAATGATGCCCAGGCAAAACAGCAGATTTCTGCTGCGCGCAAAAGAAGGCTGGAATTGGAAAAGGCGAAGGTAAAGGAAGAAAAGGCGCAGTCTGAAAATTATCTTAACTCTATCGCGCAGGAATTAAGTGCGTTGGAGAAAGACTTTCAGGATCTGGACCTAAAAATAACTAATTTAAAAAGCGAACTGGATAATGAGGGCTTGTCTTTAAATGCGCTGAATGCAGATTTGCAGAATTTAGCAGCCCGTAGCTTAACCTTAGAATCCCAAAAGGAATTCATCGAGAAATTAAAAACCAGATATGAAGGCATAGATGAATCTATGAATGCTACCATATTTTTAGATAAACTGCCTAAGGAGAAGTTAACCGGGTTGGTGGTAAAAATAAAATCTATTGATGAAAAGAGCCAGAAATTATCCGGCGAGGCAAAGCCCATTGAATTGGATATACAAAAAATAGATGAGAAAATAAGGGAATTAAGGTTGAGTATAGCGGATTTAACCCAGAAAAAAACAGCCAGACAAGGACGCATTCAAGAATTAAATAATTCTATCGGGCAATTACAGCAAGACTTGCGTAATCAAGAACTGGCCTTGGCGAATAAAAAAAGCCAGCATCAGACTAGCCAAGAACAATGCCATAAAATCAAAGAGGAACAAGACTTGGTGAACTTGGAATTAGAGGATACCGAAAAAGACCTATCTATATGGGATGAGCAGTTAGCCCGCCTTAAAATATCATTAGCGGAGTTAGAGAAAGAGCAAAAGACCAGCGAAGATTTAATCAATAGCGCACAAAATAATATTGCCCAGAACGCTAACCTCAAGGAAAGAACCCTGGTATTGATTACCCAGACTAGGACCGAGATAGAGGCATTGGTTAAGCGGGTGGCTTCAGATGAGGCCACCATAAAAATATGGGAAGATACTTTTCGGCAGGATAAAGAAGGCTTGTTAAATTTTGAAACACAACTTAAAGAAAATCTGGATAAAAAAGAGCTCTTACAGATTGAGATAAAAGATTTGGAGGATAAAACAGAAGAAGCAGGTAAGCTGGCTCAGGAAAAAGAGGGATTATTAAAAATAACTCAAGGTAAATATCAGGAAATCTCTCGGACTTCAAGTGATGTAATTCAAAGCCTAGAATTAGAAAAAAAAGAGCTGGATGCGATGAAAGACAAATTATATGAACTGCAGATGCAGAGTAAAGATGTAGAATTTAAGGCCACCAGTATAAGGAACAGAATTTTACAGATTTATAAAATAGATTTGGATACCCTGGAAGAACAGATTCTTAGCGCAGGAACGGATGAAAATAATTTGGCTCAAGACATACAAAGCTTAAAAGAAAAATTAGATTCTTATGGCAGCGTGAATCTGGTAGCGATTGAAGAATACGATGAATTAAAGAAACGTTATGATTTTCTCATCCAGCAGCAGAATGACCTTTTTTTAGGCAAAGAATCATTGCATGAGGCCATACTAAAAATTAACCGCACCACCAAAAAGATGTTTCTGGATACCTTCGAGCGCATCCGCGCAGAATTCCGGAATTACTTTAAATTGCTTTTTAACGGAGGAGATGCCCAGCTTTTCTTGATTGACGAGCAGGACCCCTTAGAATCCGGGATCGAGATCATCTGCCGGCCTCCGGGGAAAAAATTACAAAACGTGCTTTTACTTTCCGGAGGGGAAAAGGCGCTTTCGGCCATAGCGTTGATATTCGCCATATTTAAAGTCAAGCCATCGCCATTTTGCGTATTAGATGAGATAGACGCGGCATTAGATGAGGCAAACGTAGATAGATTCGGCAGGCTGCTGCAGGAATTCGCCAAAGGTTCTCAGTTTATTGTGATTACCCATAATAAAAGGACGATCAATAATGCTGATGTGATGTATGGAATCACCATGCAGGAATCCGGCGTTTCTAAGATTGTCTCGGTAAAATTTGCCAAGGAAGAGTTACCAGAGAATAATAAAGAACCCCTGGTTGCAGAACCGGTTTAATAATTAACAACAAGTGCTGTTTTTACCCTTGCTCTTGGCTTGATAAAGTGCTTTGTCAGAAGCCAAAATAAGCTGGGAAGGCGAAGAACCGTCTTTAGGAAAGGAAGACACTCCTAAACTGGCGGTTAATTGTTGGGAAGGTAAAATTTCTTTGTGGCTAAAGGGATGTTTCAGGATACGCTCTCTTAAGCGCTCGGCAATTACAAATGTTTCGTTTTTATCTGTCTGTGGCAGTATTATCGTAAATTCCTCCCCGCCATAACGGCAGACATAATCCATTTTCCGCGACTGATTTTTAAGAATCACCGCCAATTCCTTTAAAATGTTATCTCCTGCCTGATGGCCCAGCGCGTCATTATAAACCTTAAAGTCATCAATATCTAACATGATCAGGCTTAAAGGCAAAGAGCCAGCTTTGGCTTTCTCAATTTCTACCTGTAGGATGTATTGAAAATAACCGTGATTCCAGAGTTCGGTGAGCGAATCGGAGTGCGCGCGCATCACTGTTCTTTCGTAAAGTTGCGAATTTTCTATAGCCAGGCCTGCCTGGTTAGCCAGCATGATTAACATTCTGATATCATCCTTAGTAATGGGTTCTTTGGTAATAAAGTTATCCGCTAAGATTAATCCGTTTACTTTATCTTTTGCTTTTAAAGGCACGACAATCAGTTCATCGGTCTTCAGTATTTGGAGCACCGGGTCATGGGCGTAATTTTGGATAGTTTCTCCGGTTAAATGTAAAGGCATTCCATCCAATACACCTAAGGCAAGTATTCCTCCGCTTTGCTCTCGTAGAGGAATTTTTAGCCGTTTTATTTGTGGGTTAAAGCCGGATTCAGTAACATCATTAGCGCTACCGGATATTTTATAGGCATTGATCAGGTCTTCCAGGTCCATTTTATCGGCTTCAATCTGCGACCAGATGCGATTGGCTTCTTCTCCGGTTTCCGGTCCAATACCCATTTTTCCTTCAATCAGGCCGTCTTTTTCATTGACTAAAAAGAGCAGGGCCCGGTTAAAACCCAGTCCGATATGCGCGGTCACTCCGGTAAGGATGATGTATAAAATCTCGTCTAATTTCAGGGTGGTGCGCATGGCATTGGAGATCTCATAGAGTATGCCCAATTCCATCTTAGTGCGCTCCAACTCTTCCTTAGTCTTGGTTATCTCTTCCATTTATGCCGTTTTAACAAACTCCATAACTTGTGGTTTCACTAAAGATATCATATTTTAAAGCCCCTGTCAACCCCCTTAGAAATGCCAGTTTTTAATCAGAGGATTGCTTATTTAAACAGCCAGTAATAATTTTATTTTCTGGAAGGACATATTATAAAAAGAGGGAAGGAAAACTCCTTCCCTCTTTTTTCTGAGAGTAGATAAAAATAGTGAGGTTATAACGGCGTAAGTACTCCACCTGTAGTAGCAGTATAAGTAGTATCGCCGGTTGTGCCTACGGTTTGAGGTGCTGCCACAAATGTGTAACCAGTAGAAGCCATTGTACACCTGTAAAGATAGCCTTGTAATGTTGTTGTTTGTCCACCTGCACCTGCACAGTAGCTACCAATGGAAGTCATATATTGTCCTAACTGAACTGTGGTAGCTGGATACAGACCGCTATTTGTAATGGAGTATGTTTCTGCTGAAGTAGATATACTGCGTAGAGTAGATTTTGCTGCTGCAGTATTAGCCGTTCTTCTCGCACTTAACAAATTAGG
>MHGW01000043.1:0-3585 GCA_001805765.1 Omnitrophica WOR_2 bacterium RIFCSPLOWO2_01_FULL_41_12
TAGCTGCCTCATCCAGTCCCGATATTTCCTTACCTTTATCATATTCTCCGGGGTATCCTTGGGAAGCGCAAACTACGCAGACACAAGCGCGGCTATCCCACTTTAGAGTTTTAAAGCGGGATAACTTTCCCTCACTGGCTGTGAGCATAACTTCTAATAGGTCTGATTTAAGCCGGGGCAATACTGCCTGGGTCTCCGGATCGCCAAAGCGCACATTAAATTCTAAGGCCTTTGGGCCATCTTTGGTAAGCATAATCCCGGCGTATAAAATGCCCGTATAATTTATTCCTTCTTTTATTAAGCCATCTATTGTGCGATTGATAATTTTTTCGGAAATCTCATTAAATAATTCCTGCGTGACCACCGGCGCCGGAGAATAAGCGCCCATTCCTCCGGTGTTAGGCCCGGAATCATGATCAAAGATCCTTTTGTGGTCCTGGGCTGCAGCCAAAGGAAGGACTTTTTTAGAATCTGTAATGACAACGATAGAGGCCTCTTGGCCTTCTAAACAATCCTCAATAATCACTTTATTGCCTGCCTCCCCAAAAATTTTTTCCTGCATTATGGAAGTGACTGCCTGTTTTGCCTCATCTATTGTCTGAGCCACAATTACGCCTTTGCCTTGCGCTAAGCCATCTGCCTTCACTACGCAAGGAGCATTCTTTTTCTCAATATATTTATGGGCCTCATCCGCATGATCAAAAATCTTAAAATCTGCAGTAGGCACATTATATTTAGCCATTAATTCTTTGGCAAAGACCTTGCTCGCCTCTAATCTACTCGCGGATTTATCCGGGCCAAATATCCTCAATTTATAATTATTGAATTCATCCACAATCCCTAAGGCTAAAGGCGCCTCCGGCCCAACCACGGTTAAATCTATTTTTTCTTTTTTGGCAAAATCTAATAAAGCCGAAATATTATCCGCTTTTATATCAATGCATTCGCCGGCTTGGGCAATCCCGCCATTTCCCGGCGCGCAAAATATCTTGTCCGCCAATTTTGACTGCGCAATCTTCCAGACTAACGCATGCTCCCTGCCGCCTGAACCAACTACTAAAACTCTCATTTAATTATGCGCCTCCAACAGTCTTTTGTTTTTGATAATTTCGCAGGTGACCTCCGCCAAAACTAAATTACCTTTTGCATCCAAATGCCCGTCATCCATATAAAATTCCTTGAGTATCCTTGCGCCATATTCGTTTAAATCCGCATACAGTATATTCTTTTCTTGAAAATATTTTTTAGCTTCGCTGCGAAAGATATCATACGGTATTTTACCTGAATTAATTCGCCGGGTGCCTGAAGATAATTGCGTGGGTTGAAATAGGCAAATAAATTTGCAATTTGAGGCCCTGGCAATCATAGACATTTTTGAGATATTCTTTGCATAAGCACGGCTGGCGGTAATCAGGTCATTTTCGTCGTAATCATCCATATAAGTTACCGCAACTGACTTATGGGTAACCTTTTTAATTCTGCGTATAGTTCGTCCGGCTAATTCAACCAGGCGAGGAAAAAAAACTTTATAAAGGCTGCTTAATCTAACGATAAAATTTGACTCGGTCAAAATATACGACTCTCTAAGCTGGGATTCTACCTTGCGGAAGCCGCTAACGCCTATGGCATTGATAGCCTTGGCTTCTTCAGTCCGATAAGCATCATTCGCTCCATCCAGCGCTATAATCAGATCTGGTTTCAGGTCAATTAAATCCGTCAATAAATACACCATCTCCTGTCCAGAGTGGTATCCAATTACGGCCGCATTAATAACTTCGCTATCGGGTAGTAATTTTTCTAACTGTGCGCAAAAAGTATCTTCGTCTCTCAGCAATCCCGTCCCAAAGGCGGTAGAACCGCCTACGACAATAATTCTTTTTTGCCCGGTTTTAGCCTGATATTCTTTCTTGGCGCGAAAACCCTGGCTATTTATGGAAAAATAAGGCGTTACCTGATTCGGTAAATGAGTATAACCGCTAAAAGGATTTAATACCAACTTCAGGTATCCCCGCAATTTATTTATTTGTTTACCATCACTAGTATAACAAGAAAAAGAGTAATAAGGCTGGTGCTGTTTTCCCTCTGCCCGTACCTTAAGATAGTCATAACATTCTAGTATAAGCTCGGCTGATAAAAGAAAGACAGTGGCTGAAAGAAAAAAGAGAAGCAGGTTCTTATTTAATTTATTCATAAAATCTCTATTTCTCTTCGCCCCTTTACCACTTCGCCAATAACGAAAGACCTCACTTTAAACTCGGCTAATTTTGCAATTATAGCTTTTACAAAGGAAGGTTTCACTATTAAAACCATCCCCACGCCCATATTAAAGGTATGATACATCTCTTTATCCGGAATATTACCTTTATTCTGGATGAGACGGAAAATTTTAGGGATCATCCAAGAATTTTTGTTAATTTGCACATTAACATTGTCCGGTAAAATCCGCGCAATCTTATCGTAAAAAGCGCCGCCGGTGATATGTGAGATGCCTTTTATAACATTGTGTAATGCGTGATGTGTAATGTGTAATAGAGACAAAACTGGCTTAACATAAATTCGTGTAGGTTTAAGTAACTCAGCGCTCATGCGCTTTAATTCATTTTGCGAAAAAACCTTTCTCACTAAAGAAAAGCCATTAGAGTGTAAGCCGTTAGATTCCAAACCAATCACCTTATCGCCGACTTCAATCTTTGTGCCGTCAATAATATTTTTTTCTTCCACCGCGCCGACGCAAAATCCGGCCAAGTCATATTCGCCTGCTTTATACATTCCCGGCATCTGCGCTGTCTCTCCGCCGATTAAAGAACATCCTGCGTCCTGACAACCATTATTTATACCCTTGACTATATCCAAAAGCACATCTTCTCTTAATTTACTATAAGCAATATAATCCAGAAAAAATAAGGTTTTAGCTCCGGTACATAAAATATCATTGACATTCATGGCTACGGCATCAATCCCTACCGTATTATGAATATCAGCTAAGACGGCGAGCTTTAATTTTGTACCCACGCCGTCACTGGATGCCACTAAGACCGGCTCTTTATATTTTTCTTTGGCAAACTTAAAAAAGCTGCCAAACCCGCCAATATCTTTTAAAACCTCAGCGCTAAAAGATTTTCTTAATAAAGGCTTGATTTTATTTTTAAATAAATCTGCCCTCTGAATATCTACCCCGGATTTTTTATAGGTTAGCTTTTGCATACTCTACCCCGTTTTTAAAAATTTGTAAGCCATCGCCAGTAGCTTTCTTCTTTAGCGCCGTCCATCTGGGATGCTGCCTTGAATCAATATGCCTTTCCGGATGAGGCATCAGGCCTAAAATCCTGCCTGTTGTATCGCAGATACCGGCAATATTCTCTAGCGAACCATTGGGATTATCCGGGTATCCGGCAGGCTTACCCTGTGCATCGCAGTATTGAAAAACAATTTGCGCGTTATCTTTAAGCCCCTGTAAAACCTTTTTATCCCGGGTAATAAACTTGCCTTCTCCGTGCGCTACCGGTAGATAAATTATTTCGGGTAAATTTTTTGTCCAAATACACTTAGCGTGCAAATGCAAATAGACCCAACGATCTTCAAACT
>MHGW01000043.1:3595-5005 GCA_001805765.1 Omnitrophica WOR_2 bacterium RIFCSPLOWO2_01_FULL_41_12
ATTGATAATCAGGCTTACTTTTTGTTCTAATTCGCCATTACCCGGGAGAAGTCCGCTTTTGACTAAAATCTGAAAACCATTACAAATTCCGATAATAAGTTTGCCGGCTTTAATAAAACTCCTGAGATTATCTATTAACTTATACCTTAATTCATTGGCTAAGATTTTTCCCGCGCTCACATCATCGCCATAGGTAAAACCTCCGGGAATAGCTAAGATGGAATAATCTTCTAGGCTTTTTTGCCTTTGGATAAATCTATTCACATGCACTAACTCAGCCGACGCACCTGCCTTAATAAAAGCAAACGCGGTTTCCTGGTCGCAATTTGTCCCGGCAGCCCTTAAAACACAAACCTTAATCTTTGGCATAAAATTTCTTTATTTCTTGCACTACCTCTTTCGGGCTATCCACCACCGTAAAAATTTTTAAATCTTCTTTACTGATACTACCGTTTTTTAACACTGTATCTTTGAGCCAACTCAACATGCCCTGCCAATATTCCTTGCCGAATAATATTACCGGAAATTTAGGAATCCGCTCGGTCTGAATGAGGTTTATGGCTTCGGTAAATTCGTCTAATGTGCCGTAGCCTCCGGGCATAATCACAAAGGCCTTGGCGTATTTGACAAAGATCACCTTTCGCACAAAGAAATAACGAAAGTCTAAAAGCAAGTCTACATATTTGTTCGGTTTCTGTTCCAAGGGTATCTGTATGTTTAAGCCGATGGATTTACCTTTGGCTCTTTTTGCCCCTTTATTCGCTGCCTCCATCAGGCCTGAGCCGCTGCCAGTCATAATGGCGTAACCTTCTTTAGCTAAAAGATAGGCCACTTCTTCGGCTAATTTATAATATTTACTAGTAGGCTTTAAGCGGCTTGAGCCAAATATAGAAACTGCTTTTCCCACACGGGATAGAACCTCAAAACCTTCTACAAACTCTGACATAATCCTAAAAATACGCCAGGTTTCTTCGCTCGTAAAATCCTCTTTGATCATTTTTTCTTTCTGCATATCCTTCCTCTTTCCTACCACCTAAGTGGTTTTAGCCATGCCTCTTTTAATTTATGGATATCCGCTTTTAGACAAATCTTGCCATCTAACCCAAAGACTTTGAATTCTTTTCTTTTAGATATGCAACCGATTAAACCGAAAGTAATGCCTTTAATAATTTTTTCAAAGGTTTTCTGCTTTTTCTTATCTACTTCAACAATAAAACGCGAATTGGATTCGGAAAAAAGGATAAAATCATTTCTTGAATTTTGAGCCTTATAAGGCACTTCCGATAAAAATAAATCCATTCCTAATCCTCCGGAAAAAGCCATTTCTGAAGCAGCAACTGCCAGGCCGCCATCTGAACAGTCATGCATGGCTTTGATTAATCCCAAAGCAGAAGCCCGGCTTAAGGCAGT
>MHGW01000043.1:5071-6775 GCA_001805765.1 Omnitrophica WOR_2 bacterium RIFCSPLOWO2_01_FULL_41_12
ATCCCCATAAATCATAATAATGGCTGCCGCCTAATTCATCATCGGTAGGACCGACTAGATAAATCAAATCGCCGGGTTCTTTAGCATACATAGAAATAGTTTTATTTGTCTCTTCCATCACTGCTATGGCAGAAATCAAGAGTGTGCCGGGTATGGATAGGGATTTACCTCTTACCGTGTATTCGTTATTCAGGCTATCTTTGCCTGAGATAAAAGGTACGCCAAAACCTTTGGCAATATCGTAACAACCATAAGCCGCCCTGACTAAACTGCCTAATCTATCCGGTTTATCGGGATTACCCCAGCAGAAATTATCTAACAACGCTACTTCTTTTAATGCGCCGCCCACGGCAATAATCTGACGCAAGGCCTCGTCAATACAGGATGCCGCCATCCAATAAGGATCGATTAAACCAAATCTAAAATTTATACCGCAGGAAACAATTATTCCTTTGGGAGAATTTAAGATGGGTTTTACTACACTGGCGTCAGCAGGGCCGTCATTAACCAGGCCGGTTAATGGCTTTAATATTGAGCCGCCCTGCACCTCATGGTCGTATTGCCGGATGACCCATTCTTTAGAACAGATATCATAATGTGAAAGTAAACTGAATTAATATTTAGCCAAATCTTTGGGGCAAGAAAATTTTGGCTCTTTGAACTTGGGGCTAATATATACTGCTTTTTTTTCTATCTTGGGCAGGCCTTCGTGTAAAAAGCGCATCTCTAAATCGCAGGCCAAATTATCCTCATAAAATAATTGCAGTTTTTTCGTACCGGTAAATTCTCCGATTACCGTTGCCTCTACATTCTCTTGAGCAAAAACCTCTATTAGCCGATCAATATTTTCCTTCGGCACAGCCAGAATCATCCTCTCCTGCGACTCCGAAATCCAGGTTTCAGTGTAAGACAAACCTGCGTATTTCAAAGGTACTTTTTCTAAATCCACCCTTACCCCTAAATCCTGGCCCATCTCGCCCACTGCGCTGGAAAGCCCGCCGCCCCCGCAATCAGTAATTGCCGTGTATAAGTTTTCATCCCGCGCCTCTAAAATAGTGTCTACTATCTTTTTTTCCTGGATAGGATTACCGATCTGGACCGCGCCGGAAGATATTTTTTCGGATTCATGGGTTAATTCTCCGGAAGAAAATGTCGCGCCGTGTATTCCGTCTCTGCCTGTCCTGCCGCCCACCAAAACAACCAAGTTGCCTTTTTGCGGATTTTTAAAAGATTTATCGCGCGGTAAAATTCCCGCTGTCCCGCAATATACCAAAGGATTACCCACAAACCTCTCTTGGAAAAGTATTGCGCCATTCACTGTGGGTATGCCCATCTTATTGCCATAGTCGCGCACTCCGGAAACCACGCCCTTCATTATTCTCTTGGGATGCAATGCGCCTGCGGGCAATCTCTTGAAGGGGTAATCCGGCGGCCCGAAACAAAAAACATCGGTATTAAGAATAGGTTTTGCGCCCAATCCGGTGCCTAAGGGGTCTCTGATCACTCCTCCGATACCGGTATTTGCGCCGCCAAAAGGCTCTAATGCCGAGGGGTGATTGTGCGTCTCTACCTTAAAACAAACATTATATTCATCATCAAATCTGATTACCCCGGAATTATCCTGAAATACCGATACGCACCAGGGCTTATTTAATTCTTTGGTAACTTTCATTATCGTAGATTTCAGCAGATTATCTATTATTT
>MHGW01000044.1:0-20467 GCA_001805765.1 Omnitrophica WOR_2 bacterium RIFCSPLOWO2_01_FULL_41_12
CTTATCGGGCTCAAATAATCCGGAAATACTGACCACGATATTCAGCGTCGTGTAATACTTCTCTTTATATAAATATAGATCTTCCCTTTCGGTCTGGCTGACGGATTCTACTGACCCGATAATGCTCATCCCTAATGGCTGCCCCGGCCAGAGCAGTTCATCCAATAAATCGTAAACATACGTCTGGGGCAGGTCTTTATGCATCTTTATCTCTTCTAAAATTACGGTCTTTTCTTTTTTGACCTCATCCTTTGGCAGCGTGGGATTAATCACTATATCGGATAAAATATCCAGCGCCGGATATAAATAAGGAGCGGGCAATTTGGCCAGATAACAGGTAATTTCTTCGGCGGTAAATCCGTTCAAAGAACCGCCTACACCCTCAATGGATTCTTTGATCCCGCGGCAGGAATAATTCTTGGTTCCCTTAAAAACCAGATGTTCTAAAAAATGGCTGATGCCTTTATTTCCTTTAGATTCGTACCTGCCGCCTGCCTTTATCCATATACCTAGAGCCACAGATTGCATCTTTGGCATAGGATGCATGACAATCCTTAATCCATTATCTAATGTAATTTTTTTATACATGCGCCCACTCTTTTCACTAAATCTGACCGGTTGATATTTTCTTTTATCTTCTGGATAACAACACTTCCCACAATTACACCGTCAGCAATTTTATAAATCTCTTTTATCTGTCTGCGATTAGATACCCCAAACCCCACGCAGACGGGTTTGGCGGTAATTTTTTTAATCCTCCTTAGATTATCTACTAAGCCCGGGGAGAGTTTTTTGCGCGGGCCGGTAACGCCGGTTAAGGAAACATAATAAATAAACCCTTTTGAAACTCCTGCGATTAATTTTATCCGGCTGCTTAAGCTTGTGGGTGAGAGAAAAAATATGGTATCTATATTAAATTTTCCTGCTAACTTAATAAAGGTGCGGTCTTCTTCCGGAGGCATATCTGGTATAATCACGCCGTCCACCCCGGATGCTTTTGCTTTTTTTATAAATCTTTCTCTTCCATAGCAAAATATGGGATTGTAATAAGACATCAGGGCGATAGGAATATCTATCTTGTTCTTACGCGCTATCTTTACTAAATTTAATATCGCATTGATATCTGTCTTTCTCTTTAAGGCAGCCTGCGATGATTCCTGGATTACCGGGCCGTCAGCCAAGGGATCAGAAAAAGGCACGCCTAATTCAATAATATCTACCCCTTGTCTTACGAATTCCGAAATCAGCTTCCGGGTAGTATCTAAATCCGGGTATCCGCAAGTTATAAAAACGATAAACGCCTTTTTATTTTTTATTTTCAGTTCTTTAAATTTTCTTTCAATTCTGTTCATATTTTTAATCGCTGGATCACTATATCTAAATCTTTATCTCCTCTTCCGGATAGGCAGAGGATAATCAGGGAATTCTTTTTTATTTTTTTCGCCAATTTCTTAAGGTAAAAAATGGCGTGGGCTGGTTCTAATGCCGGGATGATCCCTTCGATTTCAGATAATAAGCTAAAACCAACCAGTGCCTGCTGGTCATTAACCGCTACATACTTTGCCCGGCCTATACTTTTATAATAGGCATGCTCCGGGCCTACGCCGGGATAATCTAAACCCGCAGCAATAGAATGCGCTATTTTTACCTGGCCAAATTTATCTTCTAAAAGGTCGGATTTAGAACCATGCAGAACACCCGGCCTGCCGAGGACCAATGTGGCCGCATGTTTACCCGAGGCCAGGCCAAAACCCGCTGCTTCTACTCCGATAAATTTTACTCCTTTGTCATTAAAGAAGGGATGAAATAGGCCCATCGCATTGCTTCCTCCTCCCACGCAGGCCACTAAATAATCCGGTAATCTTTTTTCTTTTTTCAGAATTTGTTGCCTGGCCTCTTTTCCCAGCACAGATTGAAAATCCCTGACTATCATCGGATAAGGGTGCGGCCCGACTACGGAACCGATAATATAATGCGTACTGCGCACATTCGTTACCCAGTCTCTCAGTGCTTCGGTGGTGGCGTCCTTTAATGTCTTGGAGCCGGTTTCAACCGCTATTACCTTAGCGCCCAGAAGTTTCATGCGAAAGACGTTTAATCTCTGCCTCACTATATCTTCTGTGCCCATATAGATATCGCATTTAAGCCCAAACATAGCTGCCACTGTGGCCGTAGCCACGCCATGCTGGCCAGCGCCGGTCTCGGCAATGATGCGCGTCTTTTTCATCCTCAGGGCCAAGAGAACCTGGCCTAAGGTATTGTTTATCTTATGGGCTCCGGTATGCAGCAAATCCTCTCTTTTAATATATATTTTATAAATACCTAAATATTTACTTAAGGTTTTGGCTAAATATAATGGCGTGGGACGGCCGGCGTATTCTTTGAGATAATAATCCAATTGCTGAATAAATTTTTTGTCAGCCAAAGCGCTTTTATATTCGCTCTCTAATTCATTGAGCGCGTAGATCAGCGTTTCCGGGACAAACCTGCCTCCGAACTCTCCAAAATATCCTTTTTTATTCGGTAACATATTTTCTCCTAAATACTAAAACTTCACCCTGTAATTTTGCGCTCCGATATGTAAAAAATCCTTTAATTTTTCCCAGAGCTGCTTAAATAATTCGACAAAATCTTTTAATATGCCTTCCAAACCTCCGCCGGTAAACGGAGGATATTGATACGAAGATGCCTGGGGCGTGCCAAAAAATGTCCGGTAGACCACGAATTTAATCATTAAAAAACCCAGATATATAAATAAGATAGTCAATATAATTGCAAGGGCACTGCCAAAAAGGCAGCCTAAAAGGCAGTTCCTCCACTTTTTCTTTTTTTTCAGATACTCGCCGCAAAACCGGCATTTTATCGCTTCATCATGTATCTCTTCCGCACAATATGGGCACTTTTTCATCATTATTTAGTAATCAATTCTACGTCGTCAAAATAAACCACTCCCTTTGCCTCTGGCCGGGGTTCAAACTGAAAGCTTTTAATCGGAAAATCAAGGGTGGCGTTGTTATCCGCATTATTCGGTTGCCAGTCAGAACGCACAAAGAATTCATTAAAGGGACAGGTTATTTTTTGCCAACCCTGAAAATTATCTTCCAACATAAAACGCCACATCTCATTGCCGTTATCCTTTATATCAAAGGCGATTTTAGTGCCTGTGCCGCTTCCGTTCATATAAAAGGCAATGGCATTAAATTTCTGCCAATCTATGCTTTCAGGCTTAACCAACCACTGGGCATTTTTAGCATCCAAACCAAAACCCCTGGCCACCCACATATACCCTTCGGAAACCGCATTATAGATTATCCCTAAAGACTGATTCCCTGAATATTTAATCTCTCCTGCCGCTACTACTTCTATTTCTGAGCCATTGCCTGCGCCAAAATCCACGGTTCCCTCTTGGCCGCCCACAATCGGATTTTCAAAATCATCAATGAGCAGACCTTTTTCTTGAGCAAAAGAAAATAGCGCAATAAAAAAAACAAAAAATAAAGTAAGTATACTGGATTTTACCGCCCTAATAAATTTTTTCACTTTCTGCCTATCCTTTCTGCCCGGGCTCATTTCTACCCCGCTTGAAACGTCTAGCCATTCAGGTCGCGCAATCTCAATCGCCTTTTGTACATTCTTGTTATGTAAACCGCCGGATAAAAATATCGGCTTCTTTATCATACCTTGATTACGCAGAATATTCCAGTCAAAAATTCTGCCTGTCCCGCCGATTTTTGATTTTACAAAGGCGTCAAATAAATAAGCGGAGGTTTTATATTTTAGCACCTTCCTAAAATCCATTTTCGCCTTAACCCGGAAGGCCTTAATTATCTTTTTACCTTTGAATCTGCGGCAAAATTCTGGCGACTCATCTCCGTGAAATTGCAGCATATCTAGCCTACAGGATTTAGATACACGCCTGATAGTTTTTTCTCTGGCGTTGACAAATACCCCTATCTTTATTATATCTTGCGGCAACTTCTTAATTATTTTTTCTGCTTTTTCCGGGGTGATATAACGGGGGCTATTTTTATAAAATATAAAACCTAAAGCATCGCATCCGGCATTGATGGAATTTTTCGCATCTTCTAAATTTGTTATCCCGCAAATTTTTACCTTGACCATCCTTTACCAACCCATCAGCTCCTGCACTTTGGCCTTTATATCCGTAGCCTCCATAAGAGCCTCGCCCACCAAGACAGCGCTTACGCCTAAGATTTTAAGGAATAAAACATCCTGGCAGTTCTTCATCCCGCTTTCCACTACTACAACTTTGTCCTTGGGAATTAAAGGAAATAATTTCTCTGTAGTTTTAAGGTCCACCTCTAAACTGTGTAAATCGCGGTTATTGATGCCGATTAAAGATGCCTTCAAACTTAAAACTTTTTTTAATTCTTTTTCATTATGGACTTCCAGAAGGCAATCAAGGCCGATGCTACCGGCAATGCCTATTAATTCGGATAATTTTTCTTTGGAGAGCAAATCCGCGATCAGAAGTATCGCATCTGCCCCAAAGACCCGCGATTCATACACCTGATACGGCTCCAATATAAAATCCTTCCTTAATATAGGTAAATTGACTGCTGCCTTTACTTCATTAATATAAGCGATACTGCCTGAAAAGTAATCTTCTTCAGTTAATATAGAGATGGCTTGCGCGCCTGAATCCTGATAAATCCCGGCGATTTCTAAAGGATTAAATTCCTGCCGTATGATACCCCGGGAGATAGACGCCTTTTTTATTTCGGCAATCAGTGAAATAGCATGCGGCTTATTTATGGCTTTTATCAATGGCCGGGTTGCCGGGAGACCGGGTATCTTTGCCTTTAATTCTTCTTCGGGAATATTTTGTTTGGCTAAGAGAATTTTCTCTTTCTTTTTGAGAATAATTTCTTTTAAGGCGTCGCGCTGGGTCATCTCTTTGAATACTCTTTTAAAATTTCTAACTTTTCTAAAGCTTTTTTAGAGTCTAAGGATTGCACGGCTAATTTTATCCCTTCTCTTATGGAACTGGCTTTATCTGCGGCATAAATAGCAGCAGCGGCATTTAATACGACTATATCGCGCTGGGCCCCTAGTTTTCCATTCAAAACATCCTGCAAAATCTGGGCATTTATAGAAACTGTGCCTCCGGCTAAATCTTGCATCCTCGCTATTTTTAAACCAAAATCTTCTGGGATTATCTGGTAATTAGTGATCTTGCCTCTCTTTACTTCAGAGACCAAGGTAGAGGTAGTGGTAGTTATCTCATCCAAGCCGTCTTCTCCATGCACTACCAACGCATGCACTGTCCCCAGGTTACCTAATACCCTGGCCAAAACCTCTAACCTGCGGCTATCGTATACGCCGACTAATTGATGGTTTGCCCCGGCCGGGTTTGTCAAAGGGCCTAAGATATTAAACATAGTTTTTGCGCCGATCTGTTTTCTGGCTGGCATAGCAAACTTCATTGCCGGATGTAGTTTTTGGGCAAAGAGAAAAGCAATGCCAATTTCATTCAGGCATTTCTCCAGACCTTCCGCATCCATATCTATTTTAACGCCTAATGCCTCTAATATATCTGCGCTTCCACAGTAACTGGACACCGAACGGTTGCCGTGCTTGGCTACGGTGATACCGGCACCGCAAGCCACAAAGGCAACAATGGTAGAAACATTAAAAGTGCCTTTCCTGTCTCCGCCTGTGCCGCAGGTATCTAAGACTACTTCTTTATGCGTACGGATTCTGGTGACGTGCTTGCGCATCACTTCTGCGGCAGCAGTTAATTCTTCTTCGGTTTCACCCTTTTTATTGAGCGCAGTCAAAAAAGCGACAATTTGGCTAGTCTCAGTCTTGCCGGTCATAATCTCTTCCATAACGCTGTGCATCTCTTCTTGGGTTAGGTTAATACTCTGAGATAATTTTTCCGTAGCTACTTTAATCATAACTTTAGGAAATTAGCCAAAATATCCTTGCCGGCTTTAGTTAATATAGATTCGGGATGAAACTGCACTCCCCATAAAGGGAATTTTTTATGTTTTAAGCCCATAATCTCAGATTCTTTTGTCCAGGCAATATTTTCTAAGCAGTCTGGCAGGCTTTTTCTTTCTACAAGCAAAGAATGATAACGCGTAGCCTCAAAAGGATTGGATATTCCTTTAAATATAGTTTTTTGATTATGATAGATCAAGGATGTTTTACCGTGCATTAGCCTCTTGGCATTAATAATGCGGCCGCCGTAAACAAAACCGAGGCATTGATGGCCTAAACAAACTCCTAATATGGGAATCTTTCCGGCAAATTCTTTGATTACGCCGCAGGATATGCCTGCGTCCTCGGGCCTGCCCGGGCCGGGCGAGATCACAATTCTCTGGGGTTGTATTTTTTGGATTCTGGCGAGCGTGATTTTATCATTCCTGAAAACCTTGATCTCCTGGCCCAATGCCCCTAAATATTGCACCAGATTATAAGTGAAAGAATCATAATTATCGATCATCAGTATCATATTGACCTACTCTTTCTCTCTCCGGATTCTGGCGCCTAATGCCTGTAGTTTATCTTCTAAACGCTCATACCCGCGGTCTAAATGATAAATCCGTAAGACTGATGTCTTACCACAAGCGACCAGGCCTGCTAACACAAGGGAAGCTGAGGCGCGTAAATCCGAGGCCATCACCGGCGCTGCGGATAAATGGCTTACCCCTTCCACGATGGCATGCGGGCCTTCTCTTTGAATATGCGCACCCATACGGTTAAGTTCAGCCACATGCATAAATCTATCCGGATATATCTTTTCGGTGATCACGCTTATTCCGGGCGTAACTGTCATCAGGCTCATCATCTGCGCCTGCATATCCGTCGGGAATCCCGGATAAGGCAGGGTAGTAATATTTATCGGCTTAATTTGTTTCTTAACACGCACGCGCACAGAAGTATCGGTCTTAGTTATGCCTGCCTCTGCCTCTTCCAGTTTATCGATTAATGCGCCCAGATGCTGATATACAACATTCTTGATGGTAATATCTCCCTTGGTGATTAATCCTGCTACCATTAATGTGCCTGCCTCTATCCTGTCCGCAATGATAGTATGATTTGCTCCGTGCAATTCCCTGACGCCCTCTATTTCTATAGTGGGTGTTCCATGGCCTTCTATCTTTGCGCCCATCTTAATCAAAAATTCCGCTAAATCCATTACCTCCGGCTCGCAGGCCGCAGATTCAATGATCGTTTTTCCTTTAGCCAAGACCGCGGCCATCATCACATTATCTGTGGCCAATACCGATGAGCCATAAACACCGCCCAGATAAATCCGACAACCCGTTAGCTTTTGCGCGGTGGCCACCACATAACCGGATTCAATACTTAAATCCGCGCCCAATGCTTTTATCCCTTTAAGATGTAAATCCACCGGCCTGATTCCGATTACGCATCCTCCGGGCAAAGAAACCTTGGCTTTTTTCAGTTTAGCCAAAAGCGGGCCTAAAACACAGAAGGATGCACGCATAGTTGAAACTAATCTGTAATCGGCGACAAAATTTTTCTGCCTGCCGGAAGTAACCGTAACTATTCCTTTATCTAGTTCGGCATTCTTGCCTAAAGAGCGCAGTATTCTTAACATAGTGTTCACATCGCGTAGATTAGGCACTCCTTTTATGACGCAGGCGTAATCAGTTAATAAAGTCGCAGCCAAGATAGGCAATACCGCGTTTTTTGCGCCTGAAACCGTAACTTCCCCTTTTAATCTTACCCCGCCTTCAATAATTAATTTATCCATTCTTTTTTTTCCTTTGCGCTACCACTACCCTGTCAATACCATTGTAATCCTTGACCAAATCGATTATCTGAAAATTTCCTGAATCTTGAAAAATATCTAATACGGCATCTTTCTGCTTAAATCCCATCTCCATAACCAGAAAACCATCCTCTCTTAAATAGGCCGGTGATTCTTTAATCAGCCTGCGATAAAAATCTAATCCGTCCGGGCCTGCGTCTAAGGCTATCCGCGGCTCATATTGCAGCTCGGGCTGTAATTGCTCAATTTCTCTAGTAGCGATATAGGGAGGATTGCTCACGATCAGGTTATAGGTGTTAGGTATTAGGTTATAGGTATCGAATAAGTCACTTGGCAAAAAATTAATACTTACATTATTCAGAAGCGCATTCTGCCTGGAAATCTTTATTGCCTCTTTTGAAATATCGGTCGCGGTTATTCTTGAATTAGCTATAAATTTAGCCAAAGATACTGCTATGCATCCAGAACCTGTTCCTATATCCAGAATATTTACACATGATACCTGACACATGACACATGACACCAACTCTATAACAGCTTCTACTAAAATCTCCGTCTCCGGCCTGGGGATAAAAATATTTTTATCTATCTTAAATTCTAATCCCATAAATTCTGTTTTACCTAATATGTATTGTATGGGCTCACCCTTGATTCTTCTTCTTAATACTGAGGCAGCAAATGTTGATTTTGGTTTATCTAAAAGCATATCTCTATTTAAATAAAGGTCTACTTTTTTGCAATTTAATATTTCACTGAAGAGCAATTCTCCTTCATGCATTGGCTTTATCCTTGAGATGCCTTTATCAGGGCATCAGAAATTTCATCCAGGTCTCCCTCTAAGATTGCCTCTAACCTATGCGAGGTAAAATTAATGCGGTGGTCGGTAACGCGGCGGTCAGGAAAATTATAGGTGCGTATTTTTTCGCTGCGGTCTCCTGAACCGACCTGGGATTTGCGCATCTTGGCAATCTTCTTGGATTCTTCTTCCTCTTTTATATCTAAAATCCGCGCCCTTAGAATACGCATGGCCTTACTCTTATTTTTTATTTGCGAACGTTCATCCTGGCAGGCAACCACAACACCCGAAGGTATATGCGTAATCCTTACTGCGGAATCTGTCTTTTGCATATGCTGTCCGCCGGGCCCTGAAGAGCGGTACGTATCTATTCTTAGATCTTTGGGTTCTATAACCAAATCCACTTCTTCGGGTTCTATTAATACCGCCACGGTTACCGTAGAAGTATGGATCCTACCTTGCGCTTCGGTGGTAGGCACCCGCTGCACTCTATGCACGCCGCTCTCAAACCGTATCCTTTTATAAGCGCCTTTTCCTTTGATACTGAAAACTATTTCTTTAAAACCGCCTAATTCCGTAGGATGCGCTGCCATCTCTTCTACGCTCCAATTTTTCCGGGCAGCATACTTGCCATACATCCGATAAAGATCTGCGGCAAATAAACCTGCCTCTCGCCCGCCGGTACCTTGGCGTATTTCTACAATGGCATCTTTATCTAAACCTTTGTCGCTAGCCGTTAAAATTGTTTTCAGTTTTTGCTCTAACTCCTGCTTCCTTTTGGTTAAGCCGGGGAGTTCTTTTCTAGCTAACTCCAGTAATTCCTCTTCATGCTTTCCTCCTAAAACAATTTCTAAGTCTTCTATCTCTTGGGATAGCTTCTTATATTCGCGAAATAAAGACACGCTATCTTTTATATCCGATAATTCCTTGGCATACCTATTATATTGCTCCTTATCAGAAATTACTTCGTAAGAAGCCAAGAGATGCTCTAATTCTTGATAACGTTTTTCTAAGGCCTGTAACTGCTCAAGCATTTTTTATTTTGGTTCGCCGGATTTCTTAGCGTATTTCTTCATAAATTTATCTACCCTGCCTGCAGAATCAATAAATTTATGCTTTCCGCTAAAGAACGGATGGCACTTGGAACATATTTCCACCCTGATATTCTGCTTGGTGGAACGGGTGTGTATGGTTTCGCCGCAGGCACAGACAATAGTGCTTTCCTTGTAATTGGGATGTATCTTATCTTTCATTTTATCTCCTTTATTGGTTCATGCTGCTTAAAAAATCTTCGTTATTTTTAGTTTTGGATAATTTTTCTATCAGAAGCTCCATGGCCTCAACATTATTCAGTTCATTTAAAACTTTTCTTAATATCCAAATTTTTTGCAATCTTTCCGGCTTTAAAAGCAATTCTTCATGCCGGGTGTTAGAACGCTTTATATCGATAGCCGGATAAATTCTACGTTGAAATAGATTTCTGTCAAGCTGTAATTCCATATTACCGGTGCCTTTAAACTCTTCAAAAATTACTTCATCCATCCGGCTTCCGGTATCCACTAATGCCGTGGCAATGATCGTTAAGCTTCCTCCTTCTTCAATGGCGCGCGCTGCGCCAAAGAACCTCTTTGGCTTTTGCAGGGCATTGGAGTCTACACCGCCGGATAAAACCTTGCCGCTGTGGGGTACGACTGCGTTATATGCCCGGGCCAGGCGCGTTATGCTGTCCAGAAGGATTACCACATCCCTTTTATGCTCCACCAGCCTCTTGGCCTTCTCCAGAACTATCTCAGCGACCTGGATGTGCCTTTCCGGAGGCTCATCAAAAGTGGAAGATATTACCTCGCCGTTAACGTGCCTTTGCATATCCGTGACTTCCTCCGGCCGTTCATCTATCAGCAGTACAATAAGCACCACATCAGGATGATTGTTCATTATAGCATTTCCTAATTTCTGCAGTAGCACCGTCTTACCGCTATACGGCTGGGCAACGATCAGGCTACGCTGGCCTTTTCCGGTAGGCGTAAGTAAATCCATAATCCGCATAGAAATATCTTCTGTTTTATTCTCCAAGAGAAATGACTCGTGAGGATAAACAGGGGTGAGGTTATCAAAGAGCACCTTTTCTTTTGTCTCTTCGGGATTTTCAAAGTTGACTGCCTCAACCTTTAAAAGCGCAAAATATTTTTCTCCTTCTTTAGGCGGCCGGATCTGGCCGCTGACAGTATCCCCTGTCCTTAAATCAAACTTCCTGATCTGCGAAGGAGAGATATAAATATCGTCGGGGCAGGGCAGATAATTATAGTTAGGCGACCTTAAGAAGCCGAATCCTTCGGATAAAATCTCCAAAATCCCTTCCCCAAACATTAACCCTTCCTTCTCTGCCTGGGCCTGCAGAAGTTTAAATATCAGTTCTTGTTTTTTCAGTCCGCTGATGCCGTTGATGTTTAATTCTTTGGCTAACTTATTCAATTCGGTGATCTTCATCTCTTTTAATTTTCCGATATCTAATCTTTCCACCTTAACCTCCCCTTTTGACTTTTCTATAAATCTTTTCTACTTGCTTCTTTGTCTGGTCAATTGTGCCGCTATTATCTATTATAAAATCCGCGCCGCGTAACTTCATTGATAAAGGCATCTGAGAGCGGATTCTTTTTAGGATATCATTTTTGCTGAGCGAAGTTTTCTTGATCATCCTTTCTATCTGCTGCTTCTGATTAATTTTAACCACAATCAATTTATCTACCGTATCTTTTAAACCCGCCTCAATAAGTAAAGGCGCATCCAAAACCACCAATCTTTCTCTGGAATTTGCAATCCCGTCTTTCATCACCCTAATAATCTCGGGATGCATAACCTTATTTAATTTCTTTAACGCAGACCTGTTAGCGAATACAATCTGGGCTAATTTATGCCTATCTATATTTTTATCTTCCTTCATAATGCCCTTTCCGAAACAACGGATTATTCTTCTATGTATTCTGGTCTTAGGGCCGGCAATACTATGCGCAATCCGGTCAGCATCGATTACCCTGACGCCTAATACTTTAAAAAATCCCGCTACCGTGGATTTTCCGCTGCCGAAACTGCCCGTAATTCCTAAGATTACCTTTTTATTACGACTTTGCCTTAACATATAACTCTATATACTTCTTGGCTGATTCAACCCAAGAAAAATTATACTGCATTGCCCTCAGTATTAGTTCTTTCCAATTCCTTTTCTTGCCGAAGGCATTGATTGCCTTATTCATGGTCTTGATTAACGCCTCTTTTTTATAAACATCAAAAACAAACCCGTTATCTTCGGTTACGGTATCAGCCAAGCCGCCGGTCTTAAATACCAACGGTATGGTGCCATACCTTAAACTAATCATCTGGCCTAAACCACAGGGTTCATATTTAGAGGGCATCAGAAAAATATCGCTGCCGGCATATATTTTATGGGCAAGCCCATCATCAAATTTTAAATGCAGGGAAATTACCTTGGGATATTTTTTCACCATATTTTCTAAAAGCACATGGTATTTTAAATCTCCGGTGCCTAAAATCACTAATTGCAAATTCATTTTACAAATTTTATCTATGCCAAAGCTTAACAAATCAAAGCCTTTTTGTTCGGCTAACCGGGAGACAATTCCGAAAAGCGGTATATTGGCTTTTTGAGGCAGATTACAAATCTTCTGGAGATCGGCTTTATTTTTATACTTATCTTCTAAATTGCCGCAAGAATAATTTTTGGCGATGAATCTGTCGTTGTCAGGATTCCAGACGGAATAATCCAGGCCGTTTAACACGCCAAAGACTGAATCATTACGCTGGTTTAATACCCCTTCTAAGCCAAATCCAAATTCTTTTGTTTTTATCTCTTTGCTATAGGTAGGGCTTACCGTATTTATGATATCCGAGAAAACCATGCCTCCCTTTAAGATATTTATCTGGCCATAAAACTCTAAACCCTGCATACTAAAAAGTTTCCAGTCCAGGCCTAGTTTAGAAAATTCTTGGGCCGGGAATAACCCCTGATAACCTATGTTATGTACGGTTAATACTGTCTTTATATCCTTAAAAAACGGATCATCGGCATAGTGCGCCTTTAGGTATAGCGGAATCAATGCCGATTGCCAATCATGGCAATGAATAATGTCGGCTTTGAAATTTATCTCTTTTAAAAGTTGCAGCGTTTTCTTACAATAAAAAGAAAACCTATCCAGATTATCATTATAATCTCCGGTTTTGTCTCCATAAAGACCATCGCGGTTAAAATAGGTATTATTTTCTATAAAATATACTTTAATATTTCTACCGATTATTGCGTAAGAGACATCTGCCTTTAATTTTTGAATTTTAAATTTTGAATTTTGAATTACCTTATAATACGGCATAGCAATGATAACTTCCTGCCCTAGGTCTTCCAATGCCAAAGGCAATGCTCCGGCTACATCTGCCAGGCCGCCGGTTTTAGCAAAAGGTACTACCTCTGATGCTGCTAAGAGTATTTTCATGCAACCTCCATTTCTAGCCAATTCCTGCCTATTTTTATATCTGCCTTTATGGGTACAGCCAATTTTAAAACATTTTCCATCGTATCTTTTACTAATTTCACTGCTGTATTTAATTCTTGCTCAGGCACATCAAAAAGCAGCTCATCATGGATCTGGATAATCATCTTTGTTTTTAACTCCCTGGCAACAATCTGATCATGGATTTTTATCATGGCTAATTTTATCAGGTCAGAAGCAGAGCCCTGAATAGGGGTATTCACTGCCTGGCGTTCGGCAAACTGCCTGATCCCCTGATTTTTATTATTAATTTCCGGTATATACCTTCTTCTTCCTGATATCGTAGTCACAAAGCCGCACTTTTTTGCCCTGGCAATCTGTTCCTGAATATAAATTTTCACCCCGGGATACCTTAAAAAATAAGCGTCAATAAATTGTTGCGCCTCTTCTTGTGATATGCCTAAATCCCTGGCCAGGCCAAAGGAACTTAAGCCATAGACAATGCCAAAGTTTACTCTTTTGGCCATCTCGCGCATGGAATGAATAATATTATTCTCATCCAGCCCGTAGATCAGGGAGGCTGTAGCATTGTGTATATCTTGGTCTGCTTTAAATGCGCTAATCAAATTATCATCATGGCTTAAATGCGCTAAAATCCTTAATTCTATCTGTGAATAATCGCAGGATAATAAACGGTGGTCAAAAGCATACGCGACTATTGCCCGTCTAATATTTTTTCCGATATCTGTCTTTATCGGTATATTCTGCAAGTTCGGCCGGGTAGAGCTGAGCCTGCCGGTTTCCGTAGCGGTCTGGTTGAAAGAACTATGCACCCTGCCGGTAGAAGAATCGACTAAATCTGGCAAGACATCAATATAAGTATTTTTTAATTTCGTTAATTGCCGATATTCCAGTAAAAGTGCCGGTAATTTATGTTTATCCGCCAATTTAGTTAATACCTCTTCATCGGTAGAAGGGCCGCTCTTAGTTTTTTTAACCACGGGAAGTTTTAATTTTTCAAAAAGGACTTCCCTTAATTGTTTAGGCGAATTTATATTAAATTGGCACCCGCATAAATCATAGATATCTTCAATTAACTTTATTAATCTTTTTTCGGTATCGGCAGATAGTTCCTTTAAAACTTTTAAATCTAATTGTATGCCGCTTATTTCCATCTGCGCCAATACCTCAATGAGAGGCATCTCAATATCATTAAAGAGGTTTAGCAGCGATTTATCGTTTAATTCTTTTTCTAACTTCGGTTTTAACTCTAATATTAACTGCGCTGCCCTTTGGTTTTCCAGAGATTTAGCTGCTGGCACTTTGCCCAGATAATCCCAGGCTACATCCGCTAAGCCATACCCGGGCTTAGAGGGATTGAGCAAATAACCAGCCACCATGGTATCAAAAAATAAGCCGGATAAATTAATCCTTTCTTTGGCTAAAGATATCTTTATTTTTTTTAGGTCGTGGCTTATTTTTCTTATCTTCTGGTTTGCCAGAATATCTTTTAAAGCGCCTTCTTTACTATCCAATCTAAAGAATTTATCCTTTGCGCAAAAAACTAAATCGCGAGAGCTTTCTCCGTATAAGAATAGTTCGTTGTCTTTGAGATTTAAATTGTTTAAATCCTCCGGTCCCATTTTTTCTAAATCCAGCTGCGGCGGCGCATCATCTTCAAGCACTAAATGTTTCAATAGGTTTTTAAATTCAAAGTATTTAAATAACCTGAACAATTCCTTAATGTCGGGCTTGCCTATTCTTAATTTATCTAAAGAAAAATCTATATCTAAGTCCTTATTTAATTCCGCTAATTCCCGGCTTAATTTCATCTGGCCGATATTGTCTTGGATTGCCTTTTTGATCTTACTATTTTCTATTCTCTCAATATTATTTAATAGATTATCTAGAGAACCAAAATCCTTGATTAATTCCACTGCGGTCTTCTCTCCGATGCCGGGAACACCCGGAATATTATCTACATCATCTCCCATTAAAGCAATAAGATCGCTGATTTGATTAGGTTTTATGCCAAAACGCTCCAGCACTTTCTTGTGGTCGTAGATTGCGCCTTCGTCCTTGTAGGGGCTAAAGACCACCGTATCTTTATCGATTAATTGCAAAATATCCTTATCGGAACTAATGATAGTGACGGATAACCCTTTAGCCTTGGCTTTGGCAGCCAATGTCGCCACAACATCGTCTGCCTCATAACCTTCTAATTCGTACATTGCGAGGTTGTATGCAGAAATTACCTCTTTAATAAAAGGCATTTGACTGGAGAGGCCCTCGGGCATGGGCGGCCGATTTAACTTATATTCTGCGAATTTCTTTTGTCTGAAGGTATTGCGGGAAACGTCGAAACAGACCGCTAAAAATTCAGGGTTATTCTCTTTTAAAATCTTATTCAACATATTTATAAAACCGTATATCGCACCAGTAGGCTGGCCAAATGACGTAGAGAGCCCTGGAAGGGCATAAAATGCCCGATAACAAAATGCTGTAGCATCGACTAGATACAACTGTTTATCACCCATTAATTAATGGAATTAAATTTTATGGTAGGGAAATAAAATTTGTGGTTTGGGCTTCATTTACCGTGACAATAGCCTTGTCTGAACTTTTACGATGAACTCTTCGATTTCTCTATTAGAAGGATCGAGTAAGCTGGCGTCCACTGCCTGCTTAAGAGCAACTACCAAGTCTTGCTTTTCATAACTTAAACGCGCATTTTTAAAGTAAGCCTTGGCTAATTCTTTATCGTTCTGGGATTCAATATGTTTCTGAGCGCGCACATCCTTAATTAAATTAGCCACTTCAACGTGCTTTCCTGGTTGTTCTAAAATTTGGCTTAAGGCTTGGGCGTGCTGCCTGGCCTTTTCTGTCCAGGGGTCCTTACTTAAACCTAACTCCGCTCTTTTGTTCCAATAGAGGATTGCCTTTTCCAAATCGCCTTTTTTTTCATAAAGCAACCCTAAATTAGAATAGGGGCTTAAAAAATTAGGGGCCAGCTTTATGGCCTTAAGATAATACTCTTCGGTAAGGTCAATCAATCCGTCTGCTTCAGCGATTACGCCTAAATCGTTATATACGGCTGCATATGCAGGATCCAGTCGTATGGCCTTTTGATAAAATACTTTTGCCTCTTCCAAATTACCCATGCGCTGAAACTCTAACCCTTGGGCCCGGTAGAGCCTGGCATGCTTTTGCAATGCCGATAGATTCTCTTCTATTTCGGATGGGACGTTTGGCGCAGAATCTTTTTTTATCTCAGGGAGAGAACGGTTTACAATGTAGCCGCGATTACCGCCCTTTTCTAATTCTGTGCCTTGAGCAAAAAGAGAAGTAGAAATAATGAGTATAAATAATACTGTGCTGGTAAATTTTATCAACTTTCGGCAGGATTTAATTGGCATATATACTTATTTGAAATTATTATACACTTTAAAGGCTTTAAGGTCAAGAGAAAAGTTAGATCAATGCTTCCATTTCTAAAGCCGGATGATTTACCTTCTTTAAGAAATTGATGAGTTCTTCCGAGGTTGTGGCCTGGGTTTCATCAGCGATTTTTTCTACTAAATCCGGAACGCCTAAATCTTGCGCGCGTTTTTTCAATTTATCCGCTAATAATTCTTTTAATTCTTTGGGCATCCAGAGTACGCGCTTTAATCCTCCCTCTGCAGAAATAAATTTCTTACTGGCAATATATAATTTACCTATACCCAGAAAACCAGGGGTTTGTAACCCTCCGCCTACGGAACCGGCTAAAGTAGTAAAATTCATTCCGCAGGGAGTCATTCCCGCATAGTCGCGGCTGACAATCATAAATCCGTTTGCCTCCGGGATAATCGCTACAATACACTCAAAGCAGCCGCAACTTGTCTGCGGAGAATCCATCAACGAATACATGCTTACCTTCTCTACTACCTTATTAGACTTCTGATAAACAAAGTCATTGGTACTCTTCCACTGGCCTAATTTCTCATTTAAGAAATCTCCTTTGGCTATAGGTTGATTGGGCCCGGTGGGATTAATCTCAAAGGATGCCTTGGCATCCAGCCAGGAAATTGAACCACAGAGCCCTAAACGCTCAGGCGTAACAATACAAACATGGTTAGGGGCAAAAGACTGGCATAAAAGACAGGAATAGAAAGTATCTATACTTTCATCGGTCATCCCGGTGATGCGCTCATCGCGTTCCTGGAAAATCTTCTTGGCATCCTGCAGGAGTCTCTCCACGTCTTCCTGGACGGTATAGATTTTAACCTGAACTTTATCCACAATCCCTCCGTATTCCTGATGAAGCATGGCATGTAAAATTACACCGATATGTTTAATCCGGAAACCTTTGCTAAATGTATCTTTACTTATCCGTATCCAAGCCAGGTCCCTTTGCCCTATATGCATCAGTCCCATCGTATAATTTATAAAACGGTGTATCTGACGCTCCAATATAGGCTCAAAATCCTTTTGCATCTTACGGCCATAAACTTCTACCACCAATGCCAAGGGTAAAGATTTTTTGCCTTCTTCTAATTGATCAATATCCGGGCCGAATAATTCTACCTTACCGTCCTGGACCTCTTCTGAATTTTTATTCGCCAGAAGTTCAAAAGCCAGGCTGGCCTTTCCTCCGAATTCAACATATAGCTGCTCCTTCCTGACGCGTTCGCCTTCAAATGCTGCGGCATAAGGAACCGGGATAGGAATTGAAGCCACTTTTACTTTTACCCCCCTTACTTCAATACAGCGCGGAACAATCTTTTTATAATCAAATTCTTTCACTAAGGCCTCGTAGGTAGTAATACCCGATGGCTTTATCTCAGGAATATCTGTATCCGCTATTATCGGAAAACCCATGTTTATGGCGCCTGCTCCGGTGGCATATTTTAGATCATCAAGCTCACCTAAAACCAAACCAAAAGCAAAAACCCGCTCTTTACAATATAAAAGGCTTTTTTGCGCCTGGCCGGGTTTGATCCCGCCAAAGGTTAATGCTGAGCGAATAGCCCAATTTAAAGGATATATTCCTGAGATGGTATCTCGGCCATAAGGAACAATGTAATTATCCCAGCCCATCTGGACATTTTCTTCTATTAACTGGTCAATTATAGAGCGGCCGTTGACTGAGGAGCCGACAAAAATCAAGATATTTCTCTGCTGTAATTCCCTGACTATTTGTACTGCAGTCTTATTATCGGGTGCCGCCCCTAATATCGCCGCAAATCCCGGCATCCGGCCATCCACCAGCTGTATGCCCAAGGTGCGCATAATGGTATCGGTAAAAAACCCATTGCAATCCTTCTGCGGCTCCTGTCCGTATAAATAGCGTAGCGCCACAATTATCTCTTCGCAAAATAATGTGGCTATGCCGGCATCTAAGGCATCGCCTAAATAAGGAAGCCAAACCTGTTCTTTAGGAACTTGCGGCAGGAGAGATTTGGCATGCTCTAAAATCGGCAAGGCGTCTTTTAAGGTTTCTACTTTGGCACCCAATAAAGCATTAGCCATCGGTAGATAAAAGGCGGTCTCCGGAAAACCGATTTTTTGGTTTGGGCCTTTTTCTTTGATGGCCTTTTGTAAAAATTCTTCTGCAAGCTTTGTGATTTCTTTAGCACCGCGAATGGCTGCGGCTGCAACTATCTTAGACATGTGTACCTCCGGCTGAACTTAAATAAATTGTCTCATCTTTTCCCAATAAATCCATTATTTTAGCATAGTTAAATGTATCATTTAATAATTCATTTTTTACACTTGAAATATCCGCCTTGTGCCTGATTAATTCCAGGTATATCCCGCTATTTTCAATCCTGTTTAATAGAATCACCCCTTTGAGGCAATTATCTTTCAGTATGACCTTTTTATATATTTTATTATTAGCGTCCAGGCGCGATAAAACTTCCATCCCTGCCTCTTCCCTGGCTATACCCATAGAGACCACCGGTAAGCCGAAAAACTCCACAGAATTCATTCCGATTGAACCAAGGTATTCTGAATTCTCCTGGCATATATTCCTTCCGGCCAGGCAACCTTGTTCTACTGCATTTGGCCAAAGGGCATTTACCTGATACTTTTCTAATACAAAATCATAAGTCTGAGCGCAGTCTCCGCAAGCATAGATATTTTCTACTGATGTCTTTAAGAATTTATCTACGATGATGCCTTCTCCTGCCTTTACGGCAGTATCTTTTATTAAACCTATATTAGGCGCAACCCCCTTACCTATAATTACAATTTCCGTGCCGATAACTTTACCGGAATCTAACTTTACGGCTTTTAGCTCCCCATTACCCAATAATTCTGCGGCATCCAAACCCGTCAATATCTCAAGGCCGTTTGCCCCTAAATGCCCTTGTATAATATCTGCAGCAGTTTTATCTAAAACCTGCGACAAAATCTGTTTGGACTTCACAATTATTTTTATATCAATGCCTCTTTTCTTTAAGGCATATCCTGCTTTCAGGCCAATCAAGCCGCCGCCTAATACACAGGCAGTTTTGGCCACAGGCAGTAACCCTAAGATTTCCTTTACATCTTTTACTGTCCTTAAACCGAACACCCCGCGTTTCTGGATGCCTTTTAGCTCAGGTAATTTTGCGGATGAGCCGGTAGCAATCACCAAGGTATCATAATCTAATTTCTGCTTGTCTTCTAAAACAATCTGATTCTTTTTTGGGTCAACTCTAACCACCTTTTTACCCAATATTAAATCAACATTATTATTTTTATAAAAATCCTGGCCGCGATAAACCAGCCTATCTTCGCCGACGTCACCGGCTAAATAATAGGATAATACGCAGCGGCAGTAAGCAGTGTAATCCTCGTCAGAGATAACGGTAATCCGACAATCACTGTCTTTATTGCGGATAGATTCTACTGCAGCAATCCCCGCCGCCGAATTTCCAATAATGATAATTTGTTTCATTTTTTGGCTAACTCTTCCTCTTCACACCAGATAATCGCTTGTGTAGGGCAGGACTTTACGCACTGCGGCATATCTAAGTCCTTACACATATCACAGCGCACAGGAATTTTGGTTTTCTGGTCTGGCCGGATTGCTGCATAAGGGCAAACCATTACGCACATCCAGCAGCCCACGCATCTATTTTTATCTATCAGGACCAATGAGGTTTTTTTATCTTTACTTAAACAGCCGGTCATGCAGGCCATTACACAGCGTGGCTCATCGCAATGCCGGCAGGACATCGGATGCGGCTTTTGGCCTTTTTCTTTTACTTTAATGCGCGGCAGAGATAAAGGCTCTTCGAATATTGCCTTCATTATATCCTTACTTAAGGAATGCCCTACACAGCAGGCAATCTCGCAGGTCTTACAGGCCATGCATTTTTCTATATCGTAATATAAACGTTTCATTCTTTGCTGTACATCATCGGCATTAAATTC
>MHGW01000044.1:20495-21085 GCA_001805765.1 Omnitrophica WOR_2 bacterium RIFCSPLOWO2_01_FULL_41_12
GGTCACAAATTTAGTCAAATTCTTTGAGCCATATAATGGATATGGCAGGCCAAAAACCACCAATGCGCCCGAGGCCACAAAATACCAGCCAATGGCAATGGCTTTTTCCGACATCCATTCCGGGGCAGCGCCGGCAATAGGCAATTCATCTAAACTTCCTCCGATACCGCCTTCTTTAACCATCTCACAACAAGCAGTCAAGATGCGGGAATTATCCACGCAGGGGCCTAAATGTAAAATCGGCGGGCAACCCACTGCCGCACAGATTTCTTGTAACCCTTTTCCTGCATATTTAAATGCTGCCTCAGGTGTAAGCAGGCCCTCTTTGGCGCAGGCAGTAGCTGCACAACCAGTCTGCACCACCAAAACATCATTTTTAATCAATTCCTTTACCAGTTCAATATGAGTTTGGCCGCTTTTTAATTTAGGATTATCACAACCCACTACCCCGGCTACTCCCCGAATCCTTCCGGCAGCGATTCCATCATTTAGGGGCTTGAAGGTAAATCTATATTTTCCTCCTAACATTTTAAATACATACTCTGTGGTAAAGCCTCCGATTAAATCCTGGGATTCTTTGGGGATATGCA
>MHGW01000045.1:0-558 GCA_001805765.1 Omnitrophica WOR_2 bacterium RIFCSPLOWO2_01_FULL_41_12
AGTATTAATGATCTCTAAAAATTTTTCTTTAAATCTTAGCGCTATTTCTAAGGGGTGAATTTTATCTGCGCTAGAGACTAAATTTTTCACAGCCGAAAGAAGTTCTGCGGGAACCTGCCCGGCATCAACGGGTGTTAGTTTTAGTTGAGCGGCGATATTTTCTGCGCATTCATCGCATCCTATTAAATGCGTTATGATCCGCTCATTTTCTTCTTGAGATAACCTATCCTCAAGAAAACAAGCTATTGACTCTTCGTCTGGATGCGGCTCTTGCGCCTGGGGAAGGCCGGCCCTCCATTTTCTATAAACCGACTTGATTAATTTCTCTATTTTATCCTGCATCTGGTTATTCCTTTCAATGAGCACATAACTTACGATCAGCCGCAAGCGGAAAGTAAGTTATAAGTGCGAATTGATCCTTGACATTTTAAGATGATTACTTAAAAGTAAAATGTCAAGGATAAGTTCGGACACTCGTCCTCACTTATAATAGACGTATAAATATCAAAAATCTAACCAAAAACCTTTGCCCCGAAAACAGTCTCTGAGCCGCTCAAT
>MHGW01000045.1:611-5445 GCA_001805765.1 Omnitrophica WOR_2 bacterium RIFCSPLOWO2_01_FULL_41_12
GTGTAACTCTAAAAAATATTTATCGTTTTTATCCAACCTCTCAATGCATTCTTTTAAAATTTTGAGTTTTTCGTCTTGGTTAAGCATATTCTTGATGGAAATCGAGTCATCCGCCAATATTTCTTTTAGGCTTAAACCATCTTCGCTTTCCTCATCGAGAGAAACAGCGGGTTTGACTTTACGCAGATAATCTATGGCCTTATTAATCGTCACCTGCCTTAACCAGCTAGCGAGGCTTGAGCCGTTTCTGGCTTGAAAAGTTTTTAATTTTTTAAAATTATCTTTGACTAATGAGAGGAAAATTTCCTGAAAGATATCATTGATATTATCTTGGGCGAGAACGCAACCTTTGGCATTGAGGACGCTGTATATGTAGTTGTATATCAGGCGGGAATACTTATCTACGAATTCATCCCAAGACTGCTTGTCCCCTTTGACACACTTCTGGATGAACTCCAGATCATCCATAATGATTTAATTATAGCATCAATTTCAAGAATTCAAAACGTTTTTAAACTTAAAGTCAAAACGTTTCTAAACTCAATCGTAAAACAGTTCTAAGATTAGAATTAGAAACGTTTTGGGGTTACTTGAACAGGGTGTGGGAGATGATAAAAGAGGCAAAGACGATAGAAACCATGGACATGAGTTTAATCAGGATATTTAGGCTCGGGCCAGAGGTATCTTTAAAGGGGTCTCCTACAGTATCACCGACTACGCCGGCTTTATGCGCTGAAGAACCCTTGCCGCCGAGATGGCCTTCTTCAATATATTTCTTGGCATTATCCCAGGCGCCCCCGGAATTTGCCATCATTACCGCTAAAACAAATCCGGTCACGGTTGCGCCGACCAAAAGCCCGGCAACCGCATCAATGCCTATTAATAATCCTACGCCTATAGGAGCAATAATAGCTAAGAGCGACGGGGCAATCATCTCTTTTTGCGCTGCCCTGGTAGCAATATCTACGCAACGCGCGTAATCCGGCTTGGCCTTACCTTCCATCAGGCCGACAATCTCTTTAAACTGCCGGCGCACCTCAACCACAATCTTCCCAGCTGCCCTTCCCACTGCACGCATAGTCATGGAGCAAAACAAGAAAGGCAACATCCCACCCAGGAGCAAACCTATTAATACAGTAGGATTCATCATGCTGGCATTTATATCTTTCCCAAAAAGCATAACCCGATCTTTGTATGCAGCAATCAAAGCCAAGGCAGTAAGTGCTGCTGAACCAATAGCAAAACCTTTGCCGGTGGCAGCAGTAGTATTTCCTAAGGCATCCAAGGCATCCGTCCTTTTTCTCACTTCCGGGTCAAGACCAGCCATCTGGGCATTGCCTCCGGCATTATCTGCCACTGGGCCATAGGCGTCAGTAGCCAAAGTTATGCCTAATGTGGAAAGCATACCTACTGCTGAGATAGCCACGCCATAAATACCGGCATTAAAATTCGCGGCTCCGCCGGATAAAAAGAAACTGGCTAAGATGGAAATTCCTACCACAATTACCGGAACTGCCGTAGACATCATTCCCACGGCAATACCGCCGATGATTACAGTAGCCGGCCCGGTTAAAGAAGCATCAGCAATGGAACGCGTCGGCCTGAAACTACTGGAGGTATAATACTCAGTAGACAGGCCGATTAACACACCGGCAATGAGGCCGCAAAGAACTGACCAGTAAACCCCTAAATATTCAACACCTAAAGTAAACTTTACCAAAAAATATGAAATTATGGCTACTAATACGGAACTGGTAAATACACCCTTTCTTAATGCCCATAACAAAGCCTTTTGACTGGCTTCTTCCTTGCTCCTGACAAAAAAAGTGCCGACAATTGATGAAATCACGCCTACGGCTGCCATCACCATAGGCACAGTGACTCCGGCCACGCCTAATCCTGCGGCAACGCCTAGCGCAGAAGTAGCCACTATTGAACCCACATAAGACTCATAAAGGTCAGCACCCATTCCCGCCACATCTCCTACGTTATCTCCGACATTATCCGCAATTACTGCCGGGTTACGCGGGTCATCTTCAGGGATACCGGCTTCTACCTTACCCACTAAATCTGCGCCTACATCTGCTGCCTTGGTAAAAATTCCACCGCCCACGCGCGCAAAAAGCGCCTGAGAACTAGCGCCCATACCAAAACAAAGCATAGTAGAAGTTATGGCTGTAATTTTATCGGCTCCAACAGGTAAAGGATGAGCCGAATAATACCAATCCAGAAAAAAATACCAGATGGATAAATCCAGAAGGCCTAGGCCTACTACTACCATACCCATCACCGCGCCGCTGGAGAAGGCAATGCGTAATCCGGAGTTTAGGCTTTTTATGGCTGCGTTTGCCGTGCGGCTGGAGGATTGAGTGGCAATGCTCATGCCAATAAAACCGGAGAGGCCGGAAAATAAACCGCCGCTCAAAAAGGCAAAAGGCACAAAGATCACCAGATAATTTTTAAAGGCTAAAAATAATAAAATTAAAAATACTGCTATAAAAAATACAGATACGCCCAAGTATTGCCTTTTTAAATATGCCCTTGCGCCGATCCTGACTGCTTTAGCAATCTCGCGCATCTTAGGATTACCTTCCTCTTGTTTCAGGATAAAAAAAGCCAGATACGCCGCAAATGAAAGCGCTATTATTGAACCCAGCGGTGCCAACCAGAGTAAATTACCACCCATTAGATTGCTTCCCCTCCCTGCAATTTTCTTAACGCCTCTTCTTTTTCTTGCAACTGTTTTTTTAATTCATTATATTCGCTCTTAGAAATCCATTCGCTTTGCACTTCCTTTTTCTGATTTTGCGCAACCACGGCATTCAACCTTGCTATTTCTTTTTCTAATCCTGTAATTTGCGCCTTAAGCAGCGGGATCTCGCTAAGTAATTGTTTTTTTTCTAATTCCAGCGCCTCTAGCTGTTCTTTACTTTCCTTTAATCCTTTACTCAAACTTAAATTCAGGGCGAATTCTTTTTCCAGTTCCTTTTCTTTATGGATGAATCCTTCTTTTATCTGGGCATTTTCCTGCTTTACTTTTTCTAATTCCTGCTGGTCTTTTTGGTTCCAATCCTTCTGCTTGCTTAACTCTAGGTTAAAATCTAATTCTTTCTTTCTGGCTGTTTCCAGTTCATTTTGCAACTGCATTATGGTAGCTTTTGCCTTTTCTAACTCCACTTCCGAGGCATCATTCCCAACCTCAGGCTTAATGGTAGGCGGGTCTTGAGCATACTGTCTAGGCTTAAACGTGGTTTGTTTTTTAGGCTTAGCCCCTGATGCACTTAAAAGGCTAATTGACCAGATAATCAAAGCCAATCCTAAAATAATAATTATGGAAATTAAAAAAATCATATTTTGCTCTTTTCAAAAAACCCAGTATTATGACATAATATCACAACACTGGGTTTTGCACCCTTAAAATTAAATTATATAAATATAAGACGCTAAAATTACTGTTTACCCTTTAATATCTGTAATAAAATAAAGGTAATGGCGACTAAAAAGCAGGTGTTGGTAAAAGCTAATATAGCCTGTGCTTCCAGGCCTCCGGGGACTAAACTAACTGGCGTCAAGGTAATTCTTGAGATTATTCCTACCACTAAACTAATGACACCGACTACGATCGCTACGTTAGCTATTGTCTTCATCGTCTTCACCCCCTTATTATCTGTGCTTCTTTACCAAAAAATATCATAACCCAGACTTATAAGAAAGTAAAGCCTTTTTTAATGCGTTATTTTGCTCGATCTCCTGCTGGTTATCATCAATACTGCAATGCCGGCAAAAATAATTGCGGCTTGCAGAATTGACAAAAGCCCTAAGATCGCCCTATCATTGCTTACGGTAATTGCGCTGATGCCAAAAGAGATGTTGATAAAATAAATAAACAGCACTGCCCCCAAGGGCCTAAGGCCTAAATCAATGAGGCGGTGGTGAAAATGGTCTTTGCCCTCGTATTGCAGCCATTCTATTACTGTGCTTATTTTGTCTTCTTTAATCCTCATGATGGTAGTCAAAACCATATCAAAAATAGGCACTCCTAAAATTAAAATCGGCACCACTAATTTCACCACATTATCCTCTGCCCAATTGCCTATCAGTGATATACCGGCAAGCATAAAACCAATAAATGTGCTGCCGGCATCCCCTAAAAATATCTTTCCTCTTTTAAAATTGTGCGGCAGGAACCCTAAGCAACTTGCAGCTAAAATAATACTGGTGAGAGTAATAGCGGATTGATGAGTCTGAAACGCAATAATAGCAAAAATAAGCGCGCTGATACCGGCTATCCCTGCGGATAAACCATCTATCCCATCTAAATAATTTAAGGCATTGGTAATTCCTATAGTCCAGATTAAAGTCAAAATTATTTCTCCGATGTTACCCCAGAAATTGTTGGGTAAAAAACTAATACGTATTCCGAATCTAATCATGATTAACACTGCCAAAACTTGGAAAATTATACGCACTTTTGCGGATAATTTTATGATATCGTCTATCAAACCGATGACTAAAACGATAGTTGCGCCTATGAGTATCCCTGAGATAAATTGTAAATTCGCGAAATCAAACATTAATCCAAAAATTACCCCGGCATAAACCGCCAATCCTCCCAGAAGAGGCGTAGGCTCTGTGTGTATCTTTCTAGCATTAGGTATATCTAATATGCTAAATTTTAGGGCTAATATCTTTAGTAAAGGCGTCACGAGAAATACGATTACGAAACAATATAAAGCGGATAAAAGTAAAGGCATCACTTTAAAGCTCCCTTAAGATACGCAAGGCCTTAAACCCTTCTGCGTATTTTACCCTGCCCTGATAACCCCGGAAAATG
>MHGW01000046.1:0-264 GCA_001805765.1 Omnitrophica WOR_2 bacterium RIFCSPLOWO2_01_FULL_41_12
CGGCCTGATGCAAAAATGCCGTGGGCGAAGTGGTGCCAATGCCAATAGAGCCATCTACAATTAAGGTCTCGGCAGTGGTATTTTCTACTCCTCCTGCATCTAATCTCATCCCTCCCTTAATCATCACATTTCCGTCAGAGTCAATAGCGGCCATTGTGTTTGGTGGACCCACAGAGTCCTGCACGGCAAAGGCATTTGCGCCTGCAGCATCAGCCAAGACTGCCTGCGCATCCGTGGCCTGAACCGGCCTTAGCCCATAAGCAC
>MHGW01000046.1:305-1325 GCA_001805765.1 Omnitrophica WOR_2 bacterium RIFCSPLOWO2_01_FULL_41_12
TTATCAAAAGAATAAGCAAATTTTTAATTAAACACCAACCCTTCTTTTCTTATCCCCCCCACAATATAAACCGCCGGCTGGGTATTTAAATCCAGGACTTTGGCCTCGGTTAAACTCTGGCCATTCACGCCATAAATCACCCGCACTACCGGCCGCAAGGGAATACTATAATTGAGTTTAATGATCTCGGCAATTTCTCGGGTGTTCAGTTCTACCCGGCTGCCAATGGGAAAAATCCCGATTCTCTCTATTAAAATTTTAATTAACTTATATTCAAAGGAATGTTTAATTTTGAGGATTTCCTTGATTGCCTCTATGGGTAAGAAACTGACGCGATAGGCCCGCGGATGCACCATTGCCTCATATACATCTGCTAACCCTACTATTCTCGCCAATTCATTGATTGCCTCTGCCTTTAGTGCCCTGGGATAACCTGAACCGTCTATGCGCTCATGGTGCTGATAAGCCACATCTATCACCAACGGACTTAAGCCGGGAATATTTTTTAAAATCTGACTCCCTAATGCAGCGTGGTTCTTGACTTCATTATATTCCTTAGAATTCAATTTGCGCGTTTGATTCACTAAAGTTAGGTACTTCATCATCCCGATATCAAAGGTAAGCCCGGCAATACCTAAATCTATTAACTTGACTTTTTCATAACCTAAGCCTAAGCCTATTTTAATGGCATAGATACAACTGTTGACTAAATGGCAGATGAGATAATTTGTCTGCGTTGATTCTTTGCTTAAACACACGGCAAATATCTTTTCATCGCCCAGGCTGAGCTGGTCCACTAATTTTTCTATCGTAAGGGCAATTCTTTGCCGGTCAATGATTTGACGCTGCTGGCCATGAAGTATCTCTTTGATTAACGTTTCTAGCTCATTATATAATTTCAGGTTTTCTTCCTCTGAGGTTACTTTGGCCTCCTTCATAATCACCGGGGCAATCCTCACCTCAGATACCTGCGCGGGTTCTTCCTTTTTTTGCGCTTCCGGAGGCGGGGTGAGATATTTT
>MHGW01000046.1:1400-3796 GCA_001805765.1 Omnitrophica WOR_2 bacterium RIFCSPLOWO2_01_FULL_41_12
AAGATATCAGATAGCCTAACCATGGGTAGTCACCCCGGTTCTTTCTTCCATATCTACGCTGGTTTCTTCCAAGTCCTGGGCTACTTCTATAATCGTGGTTTTATCAATACCCTCTAAACCTTTCCCGCAACCTACCAAAAGCGCTAAGTCGCAGATATTGTTAATCCTTCTGGGTATGCCTGCGGAATAGCGGTAAATTTCATGAAAGGCCTCTTCCTGAAATATGCCTTTCTTGGCATCCACCACCTCTAAGCGGTGATTGACATATTCCTTAGTCTCGAAGTGCGAAAGGGCCTTCAGATGGTATCTCACTGCCAGCCTCTGCCTTAATTGAGGCAGGCTATTTATTTTTTCTTTTAACTCAGGTTGGCCTAAAAGAATCAGGGTAAGCAAAAAGTTTTCGTTCAATTGAAAGTTTAACAGCAGCCTTAATTCTTCAAAACCGCTGTCACTGGGGATGGCCTGGGCTTCATCTATTACGATCACTGTATTTTTGTCTTCTTTTTTATTTTTGTAGAGGATTTCATTTAAGGCATGCAAGAGGTCGGTCTTGGGCATTATAGAAAGGGTGTTTCCGCCTAATTGATAGATTATTTCTTTGATCAGTTCTAAGGATGGCAGGCGGGGATTAAAGATAATAGCAGTTTGATACTGGTCGCTGGAGAGTTCTTCCAGGAGCACCCGGCTAAGTAAGGTTTTGCCGCTTCCGTATTCTCCTGTGAGCATGCCAGCGCCCTTATGCTCCTTAATCACGTAAAGCATGCGCGAAAGCGCCTCTTCGTGCCTTGGCGAAGAATAAAGAAAACGCGGGTCCGGCGTATTTTCAAAGGGCTTCTCGGATAATTTCCAATATTCTTCGTACATATTAATGCCTGTTTGAATTAAGCAGCTTTTTTATTTCTAAAAGGGTCTTGCCCTTGCCCTTTAGCTCCATGATCTTCTTTATGCGCTCAAAGACCTCTTCTGTATAAAGCCGGTGCCCGGATAATGTACGCTTTGATTCCGAGATTAATTCTAACTGGGTATAGTTATGGATCACCTGCCGGGATAACCCGGAATGCTCTACCAGTTCGCCGATCTTAAAAAACTTCTTAATCATGGCCTGAATAATGCTCTCAATATATTTTATAAACCGTAATTTACAATATGTAAATTATCTTTTGTATAGTATAGTTTATAATATATACACCAAAGTTTTAATTTGTCAAGTGTTTTTTTTGAATTAAAAGGTTTCCCGGTGGATTAATGAGGTGAGGCTTTTTTTATCCGCAGCCCTAAACTCTTTTTCTGATTCCGGATAGCCCAGCGAGATGAGGCTGACCAGTTTATATGTAGGCGGGACATTGAGCAGGCTGCTTATTTGAGTACAGTATGGCTTCTTATCCCCTGCTATCCAGCAGGAGCCGATCCCTAAAGCGGTAGCGGCAAGTAAAATATTCTCGGTGGCTGCGCAGCCATCTTCCAGATAATACTTGGTATCGCTGCAGTAAACTGCAATACAGGCTTTTGCCTGGGCGAGGAATCTTCCGTTCTGAGCGAGCTCCCCTATCTTTTTTAGGGTCTCAGACTGAGTTATGACTATAAATTCCCAGGGCTGAATATTTTTGGCTGTAGGCGCGTGCCTAGCCGCATCCACTATTTTTTCTAAAATTTCTTTAGGGATGGGTTTATTTTTATATTCCCTGATACTTCTTCTTAATTTTATGGCTTCCATCATATCCATTGGGGACGGTTCTCCTCTTTCTATCTAATTATAAATAAATCAATTATAACATCATCATAATATAAAATTTTTCAATTCTTAACCTGAAAACATGCTTTTGTAACTCATTACAAATCATAAGCTTATTTAACGGAGAACCGTCCCCTTTATTTTAATTTTTCTTTGATTTCTTCCGGTATGGCCCTGGGTTTAAAATTTTTATCTACGCAGACCATTACTGTCCTGGCTGTAGAAACAAGCTTATCATTCTGATTCTTTATTTCATACTCAAATTCGATTTTCACGCCCGAAACATTAACCATGTGGGTATTTACCGTAAGGGTATCGGCGTAAAAAGCAGGCAATTTATAATCTATTTCCTGCCGGGCAATCACAAACAAAATCCCTCTCTCTATCAGTTCTTTGATAAATAATCTTCTTTCTTCAAAAAATTCTGTGCGCGCCTCTTCCAGGAATTTCAAGTAATTGGCGTAGTAAACCACGCCTCCGGAATCAGTATGATGATAATAAATCCTGAATTTCATAGGCCTAAACGATTTTCAAATTTATCTGGGGATTGCCCTTTAGGGTATTGTGGATGGGGCAGTTCTTGACAAACTCAAGGAGCCCTGCCTGCCTGCGGCTATCCAGCGGCGCTCCTTTTAGGTCAAGAGAAACATTGATATTCTTAAAC
>MHGW01000046.1:3829-4893 GCA_001805765.1 Omnitrophica WOR_2 bacterium RIFCSPLOWO2_01_FULL_41_12
ACGACAATGCTAAAATCGGACAGATTAAATTTTGCGCCTTCAGCGTATTTACGGATGTAAACGCCGATGCAGGTGCCTAAACCGGCTAAGAATGTATCCGGCGGAGTGATGCCTTTGCCTTTTATATCCACCGTAAATTCCTCATCTTTGGCCTTAACCTTAAAACTATAATCTTGAGTATGGGTAATTTCTACGCGATACATATATTTTTAAGGTTGCAACAACCACTGCATTTTATGATTACGCTCTATCCAACCCTTAACAATAGAATGCCCCATAAAACGAAAGGCGGCGTTCCGGAAATGCAGTTTAAAAAGCAGAGAGAATGACCGAGAAAGAGAATAAAACTTAGCGTAGGCCCTGACTATATGCACCTGCAAATCCCTGGCTGACATTAGCTTAGGGTTAAAAACAATATGCTGTCCGTCGTAAAGGCTCCAGTCCCGGGTAAAAATGCGTTTTTCTGTCTCTAAATCTTTCTGGACCTTTGTTCCGGGGAAAGGGGTAAGAATACTCATCTGGATGGTATCTATTTTTTGCTTTATGGCAAACTTCAGGGTTTCCCAGACGGTCTTGGCGCTATCATTATCGCTGCCTAAAACAAACATCCCGTGGATTTTAATCTTTCTTTGATGAAAAGAACGGATGGCGTGGATGATTTCTTCCAGGGTCTGATTCTTCTGGTAGGCCTTCAGGCTCTTCTGGTTGATAGACTCAAAACCCACGCAAACTACTTTACAACCTGCCTGAGCCATCAGATTTAACAACGCATTATCCTTGGCCGCATCGCAACGCACCTGACAGGCCCAGTTCTTTATTTTATTTTTTAACATAAAGCCTAATAATCTATGCGTGCGCTGGGGTGAGGCGGTAAAGTTATCGTCGCAAAAAAATAACTGGTTTGTATTTCTGGAGGATATTTCCTCTATGACATTCTCGGCGCTGCGGAAACGGTATTTGCGGCCGAACATTTTGGTCACCGAACAAAAACTGCAATCAAAAGGGCAACCCCGGGATGTAGAGATAGGTGTAAGCAGAGAAGATGGCTTGTATCCTTTGATTAA
>MHGW01000046.1:4959-5151 GCA_001805765.1 Omnitrophica WOR_2 bacterium RIFCSPLOWO2_01_FULL_41_12
GCTATTTCATATCCGCGTTTCGCAGTAGAGGTAAGGACAGAAACCCCGATGACATCTGCCTCTAAGCGCGCATAATCAGGCCTGAAGATATCTTCGTTATAAATCTCAACCTGATGCCCCCTGTTTTTCAGGATCGTCCCTAAATATACCGGCCCCAATAAAGGCATATGTAATTTACTATAGATATTTGCT
>MHGW01000046.1:5214-8565 GCA_001805765.1 Omnitrophica WOR_2 bacterium RIFCSPLOWO2_01_FULL_41_12
CGGGCTTTTGTATTGCCCCGGGCTCTTTGCGTTTTAGGTTATAATTTAACTACGTTTGTCGCTTGTTCGCCTTTAGGGCCCTTTTCCACATCAAACTCCACTTCCTGGCCTTCTTCTAAAGACTTATAGCCATCACCCTGGATTGCGCTATGATGCACGAACACATCTTTACCGGAATCAGTGACGGTAATAAATCCATAACCTTTTTGGTTTGAGAACCACTTTACTTTACCTCTTGCCATTATTTACTAACCTCCCTTCCTGTTAAATTATAGTAAATAATGACAGAAAAAAACCGCAAGGTTAGCTCTTTCTCCCCCTGCGGTTGAAGACTTCTAATCCCTTATTTACTACAAAGGCAAGTATACCATATTTTTTCTATTTGTCAACTAAATTTCTCTGGCATTTAGCGCAGAATTGGTAATCTTTTTTATCCGTATCGGAAATGGTGTTAGAAAAATGCATCACGCAAACCGGCTCCGGGCAGTGCCCCAAATTAAACAAATGGCCGATTTCATGCACTGCCTCCTTGAGGGCGCGCTTACGCAACAAATCTTTATCTCCGGGAAGATGGTAATAGGACGGATAAAGCCGGAAGAGGGAAATTATGGAAACTCCGGAAGGAGGGCCGGCCTGGCCAAAAACAAAATTAAAGCGACCGGCATGGATATCTTTATTGATCACCGCCAGGACTTTTTCCTCTTGAACTTCTTTAGTGCGTGCCAGATAATTTAAAATATCGCGGGATGCGTATTGGCCTCTGGCTTTGCTATAAGCATATGCGGGCAAAGGCTCCCTCTTACCTATATATACCTGCGCGTTAAAAATACGGCTTAAGTTCTCTTTGAGGTAATTCAGGACAGAATTGTCCACTGCGCCCAAAGGGATAATTCTAATCGCTATGACCGCCGATAAAATAATCTGTTTTCCTGGAATCCGCATCTATCCTCCTATATTAATCTGACGTTGGCAAACAATGCCTGGGCAAGCCATCCGGCAACCGGCGGAAAGAAAAAAGTGCAGGCGATGCGGATGAGCGCTAATTTCCAGCCTAATATTCCTATATCCATCGGCAATCTGCTAATGGATAATAATGACCATCCGGTGATAAAGGCAACCAGGGTGCCTATGCTGGCGCCGGCGCGCAAAAGCCCGGCTACCACCGGAAAACTTACATAGGGCCCTCCGGGAAAAAGTCCGCCGGCTAATGTGCCGATGAGTATTCCGCGCATACCGGACTCCCGGCCCACCCATTTAGTAATCACCTCTTGCGGAATAAGCACCTGCACCATACCCGCCACAATAAATGCAAAAACCAACAGCGGCAGAATTTCCAGGGTCAATTTTAAAGATGATTTCAGCACATTAATATTTTGGCCTTTATGAAAACCTGTAAAAATAAGGATAAATGCCAGTATCGCCATGATTACTGTGGGTATAAACATTACCGAATCCCTCCCTTTAGGTTTCATTTTTTGAATTCTGCCCTCGCTTCCCCTAAATCTCTTTGGATATTTTGCTCCGGATCATCACCAAAGCCCCTGACCTTTCTGATCTGGCGTAAGACTAAACCTCTGGCCTTAACTAGGGAAACTTTTTTATTCGCGGGTTCGCTGTAGAAACGGTCTAGATAGATGACGAATTCTTTTAACATTAAATTTTCGGTATGTAACTCTTGCCTGGCGCTTTCCTGGTAAATCTGGCCTATATTAGGAGCCATTTTATCTTCTGTAAAATAACCGGCTAAATAAGTAAATTTATCCGCCTCTTTCAATTTATTCCAGGCATCCCCATCTATTGACACGCCTGAAGAATTCATAAAATGCGCGCTGAAGTATGTCTCTTTAGTAGAATAATGGATGAATAAGGAAAAGGAGATTAAAAAAATAAAGGCCATCACCACCAGAAAAGTTTTACTATTCATCTTTTTCTTATCTCTTACTCTTTGCTTTTTTTCAAAAATCTTATTTATAATCTTTAAAACCTGGAAGTATTTCGTTCTTTGCTTTCTGGAACCGTTCATCTTCTACGCTCATCAGCGCTTTGATATAGCGCCAGGGAATCAGGATATTGGTTTTCACCTTTTCCTTTACCTGTTTATTGGGCGGGATTAAGTCGCCTTTCTCATCCCACCAAACCCCCAGTTCATAGGCGGGATTTTCTATCCAGATTCCTTCATTATCCACGCCGGTTACCGCTGCCCAGACCTCATCTTTATAAATCTGAAAAAGCGGCAGGTCTATTCTTATCTCTTCTGAAAACTTAAAAAGCACTAATTTACCGGCCAAATCCCCTATCTGCATAGCATCCTCCTATTTTTCTCTTAAAAGACGGAATCCTTTTATGATGCTATCACAAACCATCTGCACGATATTGCGGAAATCTCCGCTATCGGCTTTACCCAACGCCATATAATATTTATACCTGTCCTCAACCTGAATTATCGCTGGCGGAAAACCTTTATTTAAGGCTTGGGTAATCATGATTAGTCTGCCTACTCGGCCATTTCCGTCAAAAAAAGGATGAATTGCTTCAAATTCATAGTGGCCGCGGGCTATTTTTCCTACCGGGTCATTGCCATAAAGATTGATCTCATTTATTAATTTGCCCATCTTAAGCGGAATCTCCTGCGCAGACGGCAAAGGTATTTCCGTATTAGTCAAATTCACAAAACCGGTGCGATACTTTCCGGGCAATTTATCATTAAAATTATACATTACAATCTCATGCAATTTCAATATGTATTTTTCATTAATTTTAAAATTAGGCCTGATATTTTCCATTAAGAAATGCAAGGCGTTTTTGTGGTTTACGGCCTCCAATATTTCAAATATCTCCCTTCCCCTGACCTTCTTGCCCGCAAATGCATCTTGGGTTTCCTTCCTGGTCATCCGACTTCCTTCTATGGCATTGGAATGATAGGTCATCTCCAGAAAGAATTTATCTCTTATCTTTTTGTCTGTTTTTAAAACCCGGATGGGATTTTTAAGTTTTTTCTTTAACCCTATCACCACATCCCTTAAATCTAGATATTCTTTGAATAAATCGTCAATATCGCGCGACTGCGCAAGGTGCGGCTCTACGCCTTTATCTAACCAACGGTAAATGGTTTTATAACTTACCTCCAGGCGCCTGGCCAGTTCAGAGCGCGAAACGCCGGTTGCTTGCAGTATCTTTTTTAATTTTTCTTTATCGCTTACCGGATAACCTTGCATACGCACCTCAATATACCTAGGACATTCGTCCTATTCTTATCATCAATAGAAGTATACCATATGTCCTATTAATGTCAAGGAGAAGTTCATTAAAAAATCCCGCAAACAAAGTTACGGGCTTTTAGGGCCACCGCCT
>MHGW01000047.1:0-4405 GCA_001805765.1 Omnitrophica WOR_2 bacterium RIFCSPLOWO2_01_FULL_41_12
TAAAGACAATGGCATTACGGTCAAACCTTAATATAGATCCATCCGGCCGCCTGATCGGCTGCTTTGTCCTGACCAGTACTGCCTTAGCCACTTCACCTTTTTTAATTATTGCCCCGGGAGAAGATTCCTTCACATTTACATTTACGATGTCGCCGATCTCGGCAAATTGGCAGTTTTTTTTCCCTAAAACAGCGATGAATGACGCTCTTTTAGCGCCGGTATTATCCGCAACATCCAGAATGGAGCGCAGTTGAATCATCAAACTCCCTCTTTTACTTCAAACTCAATGTGCTTTACTTTTTGTACCACCTCTATGAGCCTGAAACGTTTATCTTTGGACAAGGGCCGGGTTTCCTGAATGCGCACCTTATCTCCGATCTTAGCCGTGTTTTTCTCATCATGTACCTTAAACTTAGTGTATTTTCTAATAATACGGTTATATTTGGAATGCTTGCTCAAATTAGTAACCCTGACAATAATCGTCTTGGACATCTTATCGCTAATAACTATACCCACGAATTCTTTTTTCTTTCCCATGTCTTAGCTTATGCTCCTACCTTTTTTTCGTGTAAAATCGTCTGGATACGGGCAATATCTCTTTTGAGCAAAGAAAACATATGCGGCTTTTCTACCCTTCCGGCATAGCGCTGCTGATTAAGTTTAAATAAATCCTCTTTCAGGGTTTTTTCTTTCTGCAGTAATTCTTCCTGAGAAAAATTGCGTAACTCTTTTATTTTCATCTTTACCTATGCGTACGGGTAATAAATCTAGTCCTTATAGGGAGTTTATAGGCGGCTAATCTAAAACACTGCCGGGCAAATTCTTCCGCTACCCCGCCCAATTCAAATAAAACCCGGCCTCTTTTTACTACGGCCACCCAGTGGCTGAGGTCTCCCTTGCCTTTGCCCATGCGTACCTCAGCAGGCTTCTTGGTAATAGATTTATCCGGAAAAATCCTGATCCAAAGCTTTCCGCCTTTATGTAGCTGGCGGGCTAAAATTACGCGCACCGCTTCTATCTGGGTATTTTTTATCCAGCAATTTTCCAGCGCCTTTAATCCGAATTCGCCAAAGGCCAATGCCGCTCCGGTAGTAGCTACTCCCCGCCGGGTTCCTTTTTGCAATTTACGGTATTTTACCCGCTTGGGCATCAATGCCATTTTCTAATCTCCTCGCCGGTTTTCCTAATATTTCACCCTTATAAAGCCAGACCTTAACACCGATCAAACCATAGGTAGTGAGGCTTTCGGCAAAGCCATAGTCAATATCCGCGCGCAGCGTGGAAAGAGGAACCTTGCCTTGTTTATATGTTTCTGTGCGCGACATCTCGGCACCACCCAGCCTTCCGGCGCAGGTTATTTTTATCCCTTTTGCGCCTACTGACATAGATTGTTCAATGGCGCGTTTTACTGCCCGCCGAAATGCCACTCTTTTTTCTAACTGTAAAGCTACGTTTTCTGCTACCAGCTGCGCATCCAGTCCGGGAACTTTTATTTCTTCTATATCGATAGAAATTTCATTTTTTACCAGACTGTTTAAGTCTTCGCGCAGGCGCTCAATGTCAGCTCCATGGCGGCCGATAATTATTCCCGGCCGGGCAGATAATATCCTGATCTTGATACGCTCGGCCAGCCGTTCGATAATAATTTTTGAAATTGCCGCCTGCTTAAACTTAAGTTTAATGCTCTTTCTAATCTTATAATCCTCGGCGATATTGCGGGGATAATCCTTTGGCTTGGCAAACCAGCGGCTGTGCCAGGTTCTGATAATACCGATTCTTTGTAGAAACGGACTAACTTTTTGTCCCATAGTTCTTTACTGATTACCTTTTATGTCGAGTTCAATTTTAATATGCGCCGTGCGTTTTTTTATCGGAGCTGCCCTACCAAAGGCAGCGGCCTTATATCTCTTCCATACCGGGCCGACATTACAAATTATCTTAGATATATAAAGTTGTTCGGGATTAAATCCTTTTACCTTGGCATTGGCAATCGCCTGCTTCAATATCTTTACTAAATATTCCTTTGCCCGTTTATTCAGATGCGCCAGTATTGCCTGGGCACCTAAAACATCATGATAGCGGATCAGGTCTATGGTTTGCCTGACCTTTCTCGGTGAAATACGTAAAAATTTACCTTCTGCTCTTACAATCATAGATTATGTTTTTTCCGCACCCTTCTTTGCTTTTACGCCGCCATGTTTTCTAAAGATGCGGCTGGGAGCGAATTCCCCTAACTTATGGCCGACCATATTTTCGGTGATAAAAACCGGTATATGTTTTCTTCCGTCGTGCACCGCAAAGGTTAATCCCACAAAATCAGGCACAACGGTAGAGCGCCGGGACCAGGTCTTTATTGCCTGGCGGGTGCCTGCGCGCTTTAATCTTTCCACTTTGCGCAACAATCTTTCCTCCACAAACGGGCCTTTTTTTAGTGAACGCGGCATATTATTTCCTTCTCTTCAGAATAAATTGATCTGAATATTTGACTTTCTTCCTGGTTTTAAAACCTTTAGTGGGTTGCCCCCAGGGCGATACCGGATGCGGATTACCCTGTCCGGATTTTCCTTCGCCGCCGCCGTGAGGATGATCCACCGGATTCATGGCTAATCCTCTTACGGTGGGCCTTTTGCCTTGCCACCTAACCCTGCCTGCCTTGCCAATGCTAATCGCTTCATGTTCTATATTGCTTAACTGGCCGATAGTGGCATGACAATCAAGGTCAATTAATCTTATCTCTCCCGAAGGAAGCCGGATATGGGCAAAGTCTCCTTCCTTAGCCATAATCTGAGCGCTGGAACCTGCGCTCCTGACAATTTGTCCGCCCTTACCTTTAACTAATTCTATATTATGGATTAAAGTCCCTTGAGGAATAAACCTTAAAGGCAGACAATTCCCGCTTTTTATTTCTATGTCCTTGGAATTAGAAGAAATTACCTCATTACCTACGCTTAAACCTACGGGAGACAAAATATACCTCTTTTCTTTGTTCGGATATTCCAGTAATGCAATTCTTGCCGAGCGATTTGGGTCATATTCTATCGCCGCTACTTTCGCCGGCAGATCTAAAATATTTCTTTTAAAATCTATTAAACGCAATAAACGTTTATGGCCGCCGCCGATGTGCCTGGTGGTGATGCGTCCATAAACATTCCTGCCGCCGGTTTTTTTAAGCGGCGCGGTCAGGGATTTTTCCGGTTCAAATTTTGTAATCTCCTTAAAATCAGGGCCGCTCATCCAGCGCCTAGAGTGTGTTGTCGGTTTGAATTTTTTTAGGCCCATATTATTATGCCGTTTCTATCTTTTGCCCTGCTTTTAAAGTAACTATTGCTTTCTTAGTTTCCGGGGTCAAACCCAGTTGATATCTTACCCGCTTTAGTTTTCCGCTAGAGATAAACGTATTGACCTCACCAACCCTTACTTTATAGATATCCTCTATTGCCCGCTTGATCTGGACCTTATTTGCCTGGCGGTTAACTAAAAAAAGATATTTGGCTTGCGGCTCATATAAGGTGGATTTTTCCGTCCTCATTAAAGCCTTAATTATATCGTAAGATGAATTCATGCCTTTAGCCTTTTAGTCAATTCTAAAAGCCCCTCTTTGGTAATGAGCAATTTATTATGGGTTAAGACCTCGTAGACATGGGCATCTTTGGCTAAATTAAAATCCAAGAAACCGATGTTACGCAAAGAACGCTTTAGCGCTTTATCTATTTTTTCTAAGAGTAAAAGTACTTTCTGCTGCTTTTGGTCCTTTTGACGGGTTAATTTTAAATTAGACAATATATTTATTACTTCTTTAGTTTTTGGGTTTGGGGCTTGAAAATTTTCCAGGATAATGAGATTATTTTCTTTAAGCTTGGCAGAGAGAGCGGATTTAAGAGCCAAGTCTTTTATTTTTTGGGGCAACTGGTAATGAAAATCGCGCGGGTGCGGCCCGAAGACCACGCCGCCATGCCGCCATAAAGGCGAACGTATAGAACCCACCCTTGCCCGTCCTGTCCCTTTTTGCTTCCAGGGCTTACGGCCGCCTCCGGATACCTCGCCCATAGTTTTGGTTGAGGCCAAGCCCTTACGTTGATTGGCTAGATAAGCCGTAACTGCCTGATGCATAGCGGCTAAATTTATCCTCCCGGCAAAAACTAAAGGATTCAACTTCAGGGTATCCACTTCTTTGCCTTGCGTACTATATATAGGTAAGGAAATTGCTTCCATGGTTTATTTTTTCTTTTTGGCTTTTCTAATGATTAAATAATTGTTTTTATACCCTGGCACAGCACCCTTTACCAATAACAGGTTGTTTTGCGGGTCTACTTTTACTACCCGTAAATTCTGCAAGGTCATGCGCACATTCCCCATATGGCCAGGGAGATGATGGCCTTTAAAGACCCTACCGGGTGAAGTGCTT
>MHGW01000047.1:4452-24204 GCA_001805765.1 Omnitrophica WOR_2 bacterium RIFCSPLOWO2_01_FULL_41_12
TAAGTTCCTCGCCGACCTTATATTCCCGGTTAGGTTCTTTAAGCACTTCCCGGATTAATTTTAAAGGCGCAATGCTTAACTTCTTAAAAAATTCCTGCCGGGGTTTTTTTAAGGACTTTGCCTTCGCAAGATCAAATCCTATTTGGATATTCTTACCTCTTATGGCTAATATTGGGCATGGCCCTGCCTCAATGGCAGTAATCCCGACGAGTTTGCCATCTTCGCTAAAAATCTGCGTCATCCCTAATTTTTTACCCAGCAAAGCGATCATTTTCAATGAGCACATAACTTACGAACACGAAGTGTGAGTAAGTTATGTGTGCGAATTGAATCCTTGACATCTTTGATGTCAAGGATAAGTTCGGACTGATAAGTTATGTCGATTAGGTTATTTTTAATATATGTCTCCATAACTTATGTCCTCACTTAATTTCCACATCCACCCCTGCAGGCAGATTTAGTTTTCTTAATGCGTCGATGGTCTTAGATGTCGGCTCATATATATCAATCAGCCGTTTGTGCGTGGACAACTCGAACTGTTCGCGCGACTTCTTATCGATTACCGGGGAGCGCAAAACTGTATAAAGCTCCCTCTTCGTCGGCAGGGGCACCGGCCCGGAGATATTTGCGCCCGTGCGCCTGACAGTATCCACGATTTCTACCACTGCCTGATCCAAAAGGCGGTGGTCATATGCCTTTAGTTTTATCCTGATCTTTTGCATCTTTCCTTTAAATTAAGCAATCACCTCAGAAACCACGCCCGCGCCTACGGTATGCCCGCCTTCGCGGATAGCAAAACGCGATTCCTTTTCCATGGCAATAGGCACAATCAATTCTACTTCCAAATTAACGTTATCACCCGGCATAATCATTTCTACGCCGCTGGGAAGAGTGACCGAACCGGTAACATCCGTGGTGCGGAAATAAAACTGCGGCCGGTAACCCTTAAAAAATGGCGTATGCCTTCCGCCTTCTTCTTTGGTTAAAACGTAGACCTGGGCCTTAAATTTGGTATGGGGAGTAATAGACTTAGGCGCAGCTAAAACCATACCGCGCTCCAGGTCATCTTTTTCTATTCCACGCAAAAGTATCCCCACATTATCGCCAGCCAGGCCTTCATCCAGAATTTTTCTGAACATTTCAATGCCGGTAACTACTGTTTTTCTTACTTCCGGCCTTAAGCCCACCATTTCTATTTCTTCGTTGAGCTTAACCTTACCGCGCTCTATCCTGCCTGTACCTACCGTACCTCTACCCTCAATAGTAAAAACATCTTCTACTGCCATCAGAAATGGCTTGTCCATATCTCTTTTGGGCAAAGGTATAAACTCATCCACTGCCTTCATTAAATCCAGTATGGCCTTGCAATCCGGATGATTCGGGTCTCCTACGGCGTTCATGGCATTCAAAGCGCTTCCCTTAATAATCGGTGTTTTATCGCCGGGGAAATTGTATTTGGTCAACAGTTCCCTGACTTCCATCTCTACCAAGTCAATCAATTCTTTGTCAGAAACCATATCTGTTTTATTCAGGAACACCACCATTGCCGGAACGTTTACCTGCCGGGCTAAAAGTATGTGTTCCCGGGTTTGAGGCATAGGGCCGTCTGCTGCGGAAACTACCAGGATGGCCCCATCCATCTGCGCGGCACCGGTGATCATATTTTTGATATAGTCAGCGTGGCCCGGGCAGTCAATATGCGCGTAGTGGCGGGCATTTGTCTGATACTCTACGTGCGAAATATTAATGGTTACTCCTCTTTCCCTTTCCTCAGGCGCATTATCAATAGAATCATAGGTTCTCACTTCCGCAAAACCTTGCTTGCTTAAGACCATAGTAATTGCTGCGGTAAGGGTAGTCTTTCCATGGTCAACATGACCGATGGTCCCGATGTTGACGTGCGGTTTTGTCCTGACAAATTTTTCTTTAGCCATTATTTTCCTCCTTCAATGAGCACATCCCTTACGATCCGCCGTAGGCGGAGAGTAAGTTATGTGTGCGAATTGACCTTTGTCCTCACTTAAAATCTCGTAGCCACAATGCGAGTTGCGATTTTCTCAGCTATATGTGCAGGCACCTCAGTATAAAACGAGGGCTCCATTGTATAGGATGCGCGGCCTTGAGTCAAAGAACGCAACACCGTCGCATAATTAAAAATCTCTGCCAAAGGCACATTGGTTCTAATCATGCGGATATTCAGCCTTTGGGATAAAGATATAATTTTGGCGCGCCGGGAATTTAAATCTCCGATTACCTGGCCCATGTATTCCTCCGGCACGATGATTTCCATATCCATAATCGGCTCCAATAAAATAGAATTTGCCTTCTTCAGGCCTTCGGAAAAAGCAATACCTGCCGCCATCTTAAAAGCAAGTTCCGAAGAATCTACTTCGTGAAATGAACCGTCAATCAGTGTCGTTTTTATATCGGTAACTGGATAGCCGGATAAAATCCCGCTTTTTGCCGCGGCTAAAACACCTTCTTTTACTGAAGGGATAAATTCCCTGGGGATAGCTCCGCTTTTTATCTTATCCTCAAAGGTAATACCTGTTCCCGGCATCTCCTGAGGCTCCATTTCTATGACCACATGGCCGTATTGGCCGTGGCCGCCGCTCTGCTGAATGAATTTTCCCGTAGCAATAATTTTTTTGGTAATGGTCTCCCGGTAGGCAACCTGGGGAGAACCTATCTTTGCCTCTACATTAAATTCGCGTAATATCCGGTCAATCATGATCTCTAAATGCAGCTGTCCCATGCCGGATATAATGGTCTGTCCGGTTTCCTGATTATAAGTCACCCGAAAAGAGGGATCTTCTTCTTCCAATTTATGTAATGCCATGCCTAATTTTTCCTGGTCCTGTTTTGTCTCTGGCTCTATAGCCTGCTGGATTACCGGTTCAGGAAAACGGATGGCCTCAATTAAAATAGGGTTGGATTCGTCGCAAAGCGTATCTCCGGTTTTGGTTTCTTTTAATCCCACCGCAGCAGCAATGTCTCCGGTAGAAACCTCTGAAATAACTTCCTGGCGGTTGGCATGCATCTGCACTATTTTGGTCACCCGCTCCTCTGATCTCCGGAAGGCATTATAAACATAGGTACCTGAAGTTAAACTGCCGGAATAAACCCTGAGATAATTAAGTTTTCCCACATAAGGGTCGGCAGTAACCTTAAAACACAATGCGCAGAAAGGAGATTCGTCGCAGGCTTTGCGCTCTTCATATTCTCCGCTTACCGGTTCAATACCTTTTATCGCAGGTAGGTCAACCGGCGAAGGCAGATAATCACAGATAGCATCCAAAAGTAATTGCACCCCTTTATTTCTGAAGGACGAAGCGCATAAAACCGGCACAAATTTATTTTTTATCGTCGCTCTTCTGATCGCTTCTTTGATCTGCGTGACACTAATCTCTTTGCCGTGCACAAATTGATCCATAATAAATTCATCCGCATCAGAAAGCCTCTCCAGGAGTATCCCGTGGTACTTATTGACTTCCTCTTCTAAATCCGCAGGCACTTGCGTAACTTCAATGTCTTTTCCGGATTCGTCCTTATATACAAAAAGCTTTTTTTCGATCAAATCAATGATCCCGCGGAAATTTTCCTCATGGCCAAAAGGCAATTGGATGGCTGCGGCGTTCGCCCCTAATTTTTTATGTATCTGCTGTACTACATCTAAAAAGTTACTGCCGGTACGATCCATTTTATTCACCAGGGAAATCCTCGGCACACCATAGCGGTCAGCCTGGCGCCATACCGTCTCTGACTGCGGTTCCACTCCGCCCACTGCGCAAAAAATCACCACTGCTCCGTCTAAGACCTTCAAAGACCTTTCTACTTCTACGGTAAAATCTACATGGCCGGGCGTATCAATAATATTAATGCGAAAATCGCCCCAGAAACAAGTAGTACAGGCAGCAGTGATAGTAATACCCCTTTCCTGCTCCTGAACCATCCAGTCCATTGTGGCCGTGCCTTCGTCTACCTCTCCGATCTTATAGGTTTTTCCGGTATAATAAAGTATGCGCTCGGAAGTAGTAGTCTTACCTGCGTCTATATGTGCGATAATTCCAATATTCCTAATTTTTTCTAAAGGTATCTTTCTCATATTTCCTTAGGGACAGGCCCCTGCGGGGTCTGTCCCTGACAGATCACCTTCGGCGGCCTGTCCCCTTTGTTTACTCACCAGCGAAAATGCGCGAAGGCTTTATTTGCCTCCGCCATCTTATGTGTATCATCTCTTTTCTTTATACTGGAGCCTTCGCCTTTATAAGCCGCGATAATTTCATCGGCTAACTTATCTTTCATGGACTTGCCTTTTTTCTGTTTGGCAAAATCCCTGATCCAGCGCAGGGCAATAGCTGTTCCTCTTTCCTGCCTGACCTCAATAGGTATCTGATAAGTCGCTCCGCCCACGCGGCGCGGTTTTACTTCCAGGCGCGGCCGGGCATTATCTATGGCTTTATAAAATATCTTGAGCACATCCGGTTCATTGAGTTGTTGTTTTATACTCTCCAATGCGCCGTAGATTATTTTTTCGGCCAGGGATTTTTTCCCCTGCAGGGTCATCATATTAATAAACTTGGCTACTACTTTACTGTCAAACTTGGCATCGGCTAAAACTTCTCTTTTTGGCGCGCTTCTTCTTCTCATTTCGGTCTTTTTGCTCCGTACTTAGAACGCGATTTTCTGCGTTGATTTACTCCTGCAGTATCCAGTGTGCCTCTGACAATATGGTACCTGACTCCCGGCAGGTCTTTTACCCTGCCTCCCCTGACTAAAACTATGGAGTGTTCCTGTAGATTATGGCCTTCGCCGGGAATATAAGAGGTAACTTCTATGCCTGTGGTTAATCTTACCCTGGCTATTTTTCTTAAGGCGGAGTTGGGCTTTTTAGGCGTCATCGTACGCACCTGAAGGCAAACCCCGCGTCTCTGCGGACAGGCCTTTAAAGCCGGTGATTTTGTTTTTTTCTTTTTAGATACCCTGCCCCACCTGATTAATTGCGAAATTGTCGGCATTAACTTTCCTTTATTACTTCTATCTGGCGATGGTCGCGAAAACCTGTGCCTGCGGGAATCAAATGCCCCACAATCACATTCTCTTTTAAACCGAATAATTCATCATGTTTTCCGGAAGTAGCCGCTTCCGTAAGCACGCGCGTAGTCTCCTGAAAACTGGCTGCAGAGATAAAACTCTCCGTAGTTAAAGAGGCCTTGGTAATACCTAATAATAATGGCGTGGCCTGGGCAGGTTTACCGCCTTTTTTCATGACCCTGGTGTTTTCTTTTTGAAATTTCCATTTATCTACCTGCTGTATGGCTAAAAATTCCGTATCGCCCGGGTCTTCCACGCGTACTTTTTTCAACATCTGCCGGATAATCAACTCAATGTGCTTATCGTTGATGCGCACGCCTTGCAACCGGTAAACTTCCTGCACTTCATTGACCAGGTATTCCTGCAGGACCTTATCACCGCAAACCCTTAAGATATCCTGTAGGACTACCGGCCCGTCGGTTAACTGCTGTCCGGCAATAACTTTATCACCCTTATAAACATTGGGATGCTTTCCGTGAGGAATCACATATTCTCGCTGCATACCGGTGGCAGATTTGACAATAATTACGCGCTGGCCCTTTTTAGATTGGCCAAATTCTACAAAACCATCAATCTCGCTGATAATTGCCGGTTCTTTTGGCCTGCGGGCTTCAAATAATTCTGCTACCCGGGGCAGGCCTCCGGTAATATCCCTGGTCTTTCCTGCTAATCGCGGTATCTTGGCTAAAAGATCACCGCCAGCTACCTTTTGGCCATCCTTCACTAATATATGCGCGCCGATAGGGATAGGATAGATTCCTAAAACTTCTTTATTTTCATTCAAAATAATTATTTGCGGATGGTATTCCTGTTTATGCTCTACTACTACGCGTTCGCTTAATTTGGTCACCGGGTTGAGTTCTTCTCTTACCGTCACATTCTCCTTCAGGTCTTCATACCTTACCTGGCCATTAACTTCGGTCAGGACAGGCAGGGTGTACGGGTCCCAACGCACAAAGGCCTCACCCTTAGGAACCTCACCCCCATCGGCAATAGTGATGACAGCGCCCTGAAGCAGAGGATAACGCTCAATCTCCCGGCCATTTTTATCATTAATACTTACAGAACCGTTTCTATTTAAAACAATAAATTCTTTTCTCTGGGTAGCTACCCTTAAACTATGGTATTTGACGATTCCTTTATTCTTGGATTTAATAAATGATTGTTCAATGGTCCTGGAGGCAGTGCCGCCGATATGGAATGTCCTCATGGTTAACTGCGTTCCGGGCTCGCCGATACTCTGGGCAGCAATTACCCCTACTGCCTCGCCTAATTCCACTAATCTTCCGCTGGCGAGGTTCCTACCGTAACATTTGGTGCAGACGCCCCGGCCGGATTCACAGGTGAGAACGCTGCGGATGCGTATCTTCTCAATACCCAGCCTTTCAATTTCCGTAGCCTTTTCCTCGCTAACCTCTGAACCTGCCTCTACAATAGCCTGATCCGTAATTACGTCTACTATGTTATCTAAAACCACCCTGCCGAAAATACGGTCTTTTAAACTTACCACAATCTCATCGCCCTCAATAATCGCTGAAACAGTAATGCCGTTAAGCGTGCCGCAGTCTTTCTCGCTGACAATAACTTCCTGGGCGACATCAACGAGCCTGCGGGTAAGGTAGCCTGCATCTGCGGTTTTTAATGCTGTATCTGCCAAGCCCTTGCGTGCGCCGTGCGTAGAAATAAAATACTCCAATACGGTCAGTCCCTCTCTAAAGTTGGCGGTAATCGGGCTTTCAATGATTTCACCCGATGGTTTTGCCATCAGGCCGCGCATACCTGCCAATTGCCTGACCTGTAGCCGGGAACCCCTGGCCCCGGAATCCGCCATCATAAATATAGGATTAAAAGGCTCCATCTCTTTAAATAACAGGTCGGAAACCTTATCCGTAGCGTGTGTCCAGATATCAATGACTTTATTATAGCGCTCCCGGTCAGTGATAATACCTTTACGATACTGCTCCTCTACTTTCCTCACTTCTTCCTTGGCTTCTTTTAACACTTCCGGTTTTTCCTTGGGGATAGTCAAATCATTAATACCGATAGAAATACCGCCGGAGGTTCCCAATTCAAAACCCATACTTTTGATATCATCTAATAATCGTATGGTCCTTTGATGGCCAAAGCGCTTATGGCATTCAGCCACAATATCGCCTATCGTATTTTTATTCAGGTCTTTATTCACAAATCCAAATTCCAGCGGCAGGAGCTGATTAAATAAAACCTTGCCTACAGAGGTGCTAATGATTTGTTTTCCGGATATAGCTTTTTTTTCCTCAAAATCAAAGAAAATATTTATTTTTAATTTTATTCTGGTATGCAGGATGACGGCATTATCTTCATAGGCAACCACAACCTCTTCTGGATTAGAAAAAAGCTTATCTTCTCCTTTTGATCCTGGTTTTTCTTTGGATATATAAGAAACGCCCAAAACGATATCCTGTGTGGGCGTAAGAATCGGCCGGCCATCTGCTGGAGAAAACAAATTATTTATGGAAAGCATTAGTACTTTTGCCTCAATCTGCGATTCCAAAGATAAAGGCACATGCACTGCCATCTGGTCGCCGTCAAAATCGGCATTAAAGGCGGTGCAGACTAAGGGATGGACTTTTATGGATTTACCTTCGATCAATACGGGTTGGAAAGCTTGAATACCTAAACGGTGCAATGTGGGTGCGCGGTTCAATAAAACCGGGTGGTCTTTGATCACCTCGTCTAAAATATCCCAAACCTCAATTTTTCCGCGTTCTACCATTCGGCGCGCGCCTTTTATGGTATGCACAAAGCCTTTTTCCCGTAATTTCTTAATAATAAACGGCTCAAATAATTCTAAGGCCATCTGTTTGGGCAGGCCGCATTCGTGCAGTTTAAGTTCCGGCCCGACCACAATTACTGAACGGCCGGAATAATCCACGCGTTTACCTAAAAGATTCTGCCTGAACCGGCCTTGTTTACCTTTAAGCATATCAGATAGGGATTTTAAAGGCCTGTTGTTTGCTCCCATTACCGGCCGGCCATGCCTGCCGTTATCCAAAAGCGCATCCACCGCCTCCTGAAGCATTCTTTTTTCATTACGGATGATAATATCCGGGGCGCTTAATTCTATAAGTTTCTTTAAGCGATTATTACGGTTGATCACCCTGCGGTATAAGTCATTCAGGTCTGAGGTGGCAAACCTGCCGCCGTCTAAGGGGACCAAAGGCCTTAAATCCGGAGGTATTACCGGCAAGACTTCCAAAATCATCCACTCCGGTTTATTGCCGGATTTTTTAAGATCATCCACGATTTTGAGGTTTTTTAAATTTTTACGGTTACTTAAGACTTCTTTAGATTTTTCTAAATCCCGGCGTAATTTACGGGAAAGGGCATCCAGGTCTAATTCCTTTAAAAGATCCCTGACTGCTTCCGCCCCGATCTTGGCTTTAAAGTTTGCTCCGTATTTGCTCAGCGCCTCTTGATACTTTTCTTCGCTTAAGAGTTCTTTTTTCTTTAAGGGCGTATTACCCGGATCAATCACCACGTATTCTTCATAATAGATTATTTTTTCCAGATTCCTTAAGCCTATATCTAATAAAGCGGACATACGGCTGGGCACGGACTTAAAAAACCAGATGTGCGTCACTGCCGTGGCTAATTCTATATGGCCCATCCGCTCGCGCCTGACTACAGAACGGTCAATAGTTACGCCGCAACGGTCGCAGGTAACTCCTTTAAACTTTATTCCTTTATACTTGCCGCAGTTGCATTCCCAATCATGCACCGGGCCAAAAATCTTCTCGCAAAATAAGCCGTCTTTTTCCGGTTTTAAAGTGCGGTAATTAATCGTCTCTGCTTTTTTCACCTCGCCCTTAGACCAGGACTTGATTACCTGAGGTGAAGCCACTTTTATAGAAATAGAGTCAAAACTAACTACTTCGTCCATTATTTTGCTTTCTCCGTTCTAATATCTAAACCCAATCCCTGTAATTCCTTGATTAAAACATTAAAGGATTCCGGAGTTCCGTGCGTCAGCCGCTGTTCTCCCTTGACAATAGCTTCGTAGATACGCGTCCTTCCGGAAACGTCATCGCTTTTTACGGTGAGCATCTCTTGTAAACTGAATGCTGCGCCATATGCTTCTAAGGCCCAGACCTCCATCTCTCCTAAACGCTGGCCTCCGAACTGCGCCTTACCGCCTAAAGGCTGCTGGGTGACTAAAGAATACGGGCCGATGGAACGGGCATGAATTTTTTCATCCACCAGATGGATTAATTTCATCATATAGATATACCCCACAGTTATCTTCTGGTCAAAAACTTGGCCGTTATAACCATCGCAAAGATGAATCTTCCCGTCTTCAGAGAGGCCTGCTTTTTTCAACATTTCTTTTATTTCTTGTTCTGAAGCGCTGTCAAATACCGGACAACTCACAAATATACCTAAGGCCTTAGCCGCCCAGGCCAGATGGGTCTCGAGTATCTGGCCGACATTCATCCGCGAAGGAACACCCAGGGGATTTAAGACTATTTCCACAGGAGTGCCGTCCGGTAAATAAGGCATGTCGTATTCAGGCATAATCCTGGCCACCACGCCTTTATTTCCGTGCCTGCCTGCCAGTTTGTCTCCTTCGCTAAGCCTGCGCTTTGTAGCCACATAGACTACTACTCTTTTTAATACGCCCGCGGGTAATTCGTCTCCGCGCCTGACTTTTTCAATTTCCTGTTCCTGCTCGGCTAATAATTCCTGCGCCTGTTCATCAAAAGAGGCGGCTAAAATTTTCGCCTCTTCATGATCGCTAAAATCCATCTTTTCTATTTTTCTCTTATCCACGCCCAGGAGTTGGCTTAAACGGTTTATTTTTTCGGTTTGGAGAAATTCTATTTCCTGATTATAATACGCCTTTAACTCCTTGATTTTGACTAATTCCTTGGTTTTTTCTTCTTTGGATTTCCTGCCCCGTTCTTTACGCGCAAATACATGCACATCCACAACTACGCCCTCTACTCCCGGCGAAGCAGTTAAAGAAGTATCGCGCACATCCGAAGCCTTCTCACCGAAAATTGCCCTAAGGAGCCTCTCTTCGGGAGAGAGTTCGGATTCTGTTTTGGGGGTCACTTTACCCACCAGAATATCTCCGGGGGTAACTTCAGCGCCGATATGAATGATGCCTGTTTCGTCTAAATTCCTTAAAGCTTCTTCGCCCACATTGGGTATATCGCGGGTAATTTCCTCATTTCCCAAACGCGTCTCTACTGCCTCTGTCTCAAATTCCTCTACATGTATAGAGGTAAAGATATCTTCTTTGGCCACCTTTTCGCTGATGAGTATGGCGTCTTCAAAATTATATCCGCGCCAGGGCATAAACGCGCACAATAAATTCTTGCCTAAAGCCAGCTCTCCATCTTTAGTGGCCATCCCGTCGGCGATGATTTGGCCAATTTCCACGTGCTCGCCTAATTTTACGATGGGCCTTTGATTTAAGCAGGTGTCGGCATTGGTGCGTAAAAATTTCTTCAGATGGTAGGTTTTTTTGCCGATAGTAATTGTAGCGGCATCTACGCTGGTTACCTTGCCTGATTCCTCTGCCACTACTACGGTGGTGGAATCACGCGCTACTTTTTCTTCCATCTGGGTTCCTACTATCGGCGGTTCGGTAATCATTAAAGGGACTGCCTGTCTTTGCATATTAGAACCCATCAGGGCGCGGTTAGCATCATTATGTTCTAAGAAAGGAATTAGGGAAGCAGCTACAGAAACCAGCTGCTTGGGAGAAACATCCATATACTCAACCTGCTTACCGTTAACCTTCGGGAAATCGCCTTTATGCCGGCAGGAAACTTCACGCTCCGTAAAACTTCCGTCGCTGTCTAAGGGGATATTTGCCTGGGCAATAATTTTTTCTTCCTCTATATCAGCGGTTAAATATTCAATTTTGCGCGTCACCCGGCCATCCTCTACCTTTCTATAAGGCGTCTCTAAAAGGCCAAGATTGTTGATCCGGGCATAACTGCTTAAAGAAGAGATTAATCCGATGTTCGGCCCTTCCGGGGTTTCAATGGGGCAGATCCGGCCATAATGCGAGGGATGGATATCCCGGACTTCAAATCCTGCGCGTTCACGGGAAAGGCCGCCCGGGCCAAGAGCGCTCAACCTTCTCTTGTGGGTCATCTCTGCTAAAGGATTAACCTGGTCCATAAACTGGGAAAGTTGGCTGCGGCCAAAGAAATCACGCACCTGGTTGGATAATAACTTTGAATTTATTAAATAATGCACATTAAGGTTATCCGAATCTCCTAATATGCTTAACCTTTCTCTGATGGAACGTTCCACGCGGGATAAGCCAATTCTGACCTGATTCTGCACTAGTTCTCCCACGGTTTTTACCCGCCGATTTCCCAGGTGGTCTATGTCGTCAATTTTACCTATGCCTTCCTGTAATTTAATCAGGTATTCAATTACCTTAATCACGGTGTCAGAATCCAGGATTCTTTTGTCTAAAGAAACATCCATGCCTAATTTCCGGTTCAGGATAAACCTGCCTGCCCTTTCTAAATCGTACCTTGCCGGGTCAAAAAATAATCTATAAAATAATCCTTCTGCTGCTTCCCTGGTCACCGGCTCAGTCGGCCTCATCTTACGGTAAAAATCCAGATAAGCCTCTTCTTTATTCTTGGTGTAATCTTTTTTTAAGGTATTGGATATTTCGGGATACTCTTTGCCAAAAACAGCAATAATCTCCTGGTCAGTAGAAAACCCCAGGATTCTTAAAATCTGCGTCGCCGGAAAATTTCTGCGCCTGTCCACGTAGGCCAGGATAGTTTCCGCCAGGTCGTATTTAAACTCCAGCCACGCCCCGCGGTAGGGTATTACGCGGCCATAGAATATTTTTTTACCGGTAGGATGAGCCTCCTCTTCAAAGGATACTCCCGGTGAACGTTGAAGTTGACTGACCGCTACGCGTTCATCGCCGTTAATAATGAAAGTGCCGCTTTCAGTCATCAGGGGTATTTCGCCAAAATAGGCATCCTGCTCTTTGGTTTCGCGGGGAGTAGTCAGCCTGAATTTTACTTTTAGCGGCGAGGCATAGGTAAGTGCCCTGCGCTTAGATTCGGCAAGATCATACTTAGGTTTGCCCAGTGTATAAGTAATAAATTCCAATTTTATGGACCGGTCCTGGTTCTCTAAAGGAAATATATCCGCAAAGACCTCTTGCAGCCCCTGAGGTTGTCTGTCGCCTGGTGACACATCTATCTGGAGAAATGCGGTGTAAGACTCCAGCTGCACATCCAGGAGATTAGGCAGGTCATAAACTTCTTTGAGTTTTGCGAAATTTTTGCGTTTAATCATTTATTTTAATTCAACTGTTGCGCCGGCAGCCACGAGCTTCTTTTTCATTTCTTCGGCTTCTTCTTTAGTCGCGCCTTCCTTTATGGGTTTTGGCGCCGCATCTACTAAATCCTTGGCTTCTTTCAGGCCTAAACTGGTCATTGTCCGCACTTCCTTGATTACGGCAATTTTATTTGCGCCTGCACTGCTCAAGACAACGGTAAAAGTGCTTTTTTCTTCCTCTGCGGCCTGCGCGCCTGCGCCAGCAGCGCCTGCGCCAGCTACTGCACTAGCCATCATCGGCATATTTGCCTGAACGCCGAATTTCTCCTCCAGCGTCTTAACTAAGTCCGCAAGTTCCAAAACACTCATACCCTCAATAGACTTGATTAAATCCTCTAATTTTTCCTTAACCATGACTTTCTCCTTTCTTAATTTTAATTTGGTCTAAACAATAAACTAATTTTCTTAAATTTCCCTTCAGTACTAAAACTAAACCCGAAATAGGCGATTTTAATGTCCAGACAACCTGTTGCCTTAAGACTTCCTGAGAAGGTAGCTTTGATAAAACCTCAATATCCTTCGGATTAAGAATCCTGTCTTTTAAAAATCCTGCTTCTAATTTTAAGTTCGTATGTTCACGGGAAAAATTGAACAATACGCGGGAAGCGCTCACCGGTTCTTCTTTCACAAACACTAATCCGCAAGGTCCCTCTATCGCTTTTAGCGCAGATTCTAGGCCGCTATTCTTTAGAGCCCTGCGGGCAACGGTGTTCTTGATCACAAAGAGACTAGCGTTTATACTTTTTAAATACTTGCGCAGCAGGGTTAAATCAGGGCTGGAGAGTTTAGCGTATTTTATAATAAAAAGATTCTCCGATTGTTTGAGGCGGTTTTTAATTTGATTTTCTGAAATTTCTTTAAATAATATGCCTAATTTTTTCATGGTTTAAACAGTAAGCCTCAACCCCGGATTCATGGAAGAAGAGATAAACATAGACTTGACGAACTTTCCTTTCACCGATGTTGGCCTAGCTTCATTTAATGCCTCAATCACCACAGATGCGTTTTCATACAATTTATCCTCAGCAAAAGACATCTTGCCCACAGATAAATGGATGCCGCACTGCTTATCTACGCGAAACTCAACCTTACCTTTTTTCACGTCTTCTATTGCTTTAGCAATATCATTGGTGACCGTGCCTGTTTTTGGGCTGGGCATCAGGCCGCGCGGGCCTAAAACCTTTCCCAGTTTGGCTAAATCTTTCATCATCTCCGGGGTAGCAATGGCGCAATCAAAATCCAAGAAACCGTTGGCTACTTTATCAATCAAATCCACGCCCCCTACGTAATCGACATTGGCATTCCTGGCGATGGTTTCATGTTCACCTTTGCAAAAAACCGCTAACCTGATCTTTTTTCCGGTACCGTGCGGAAGCAGGACTGTCCCGCGCACTAACTGATCTGATTTTTTAGGGTCGATACTTAAAGAAAAATGTAAATCCATAGATTCGTCAAATTTAGGCTTGGGCAGTTTCTTTAACCAAGAAATTGCTTCTTTAAGAGTATACGTCTTAGTGTTGTCTAACGCCTTTAAAGATTCTTTATACCTTTTACTGCGTTCTCGCATATTTCCCAATCAACCCTTATCTTGTTGCGGGACAGTCATTCCTTACAAGGGACTGTCCCCGCAGGGGACTGTCCCTTGCCCCTGGCTGGCAGCGCTATCCTCGATGACTATGCCCATACTCCTAGCAGTGCCTGCGATAATCTTTTGGGCCTTGTCTAAATCCGAAGAATTTAAGTCTTTTGCCTTAAGCTTGGCGATTTCCTCTATCTGTTTTTTGGTCACCGAGCCGATAACTTCTTTCCCTGCTGTTCCTGAAGCCTTGGCTAAATTTGCTGCGCGCTTGAGCAGCACCGATGAAGGCGGGCTCTTGATGATAAAACTAAAGGATTTATCCTCGTAAACGCTGATTACTACGGGCAGTATCAAACCGTCCCTGCCCTTGGTCTGCTCGTTAAACTGCTTACAGAACTGCATAATATTGACACCGTGCTGGCCTAATGCCGGGCCAACTGGGGGTGCTGGGTTTGCCTGCGCTCCGGGAACGTGTAGTTTTATTTGCGCGACTATCTTTTTTGCCATTATATTTTTTCCACCTGCCAGTATTCTAATTCTACGGGTGTAGCTCTGCCAAAAATGGAGACACTTACCTTTAGTTTGCCTTTTTCGGGATGCATTTCATCCACCGTGCCGTTAAAATTTACAAAAGGGCCGTCTTTGACCCTGACCTGCTCGCCCTTCTCAAAGATTATTCTTGGACTGGGTTTAACCTGCGTTTCCTCTGTTCTCTTTAATATACTTTCTACTTCCTGCTGCGGTAAAGGCATCGGCCTTTTCCCCAGGCCGATAAAACCGGTTACCCCGGGCGTGGTCTTAATGAATACGTATGTTTTTTCATTCAGTTCCATCTCTACCAACAGATAACCCGGAAAGAATTTTCTCTGGGAAACTTTTCTTTTTCCAGAGCGTATTTCAGAAATCTGCTCGGTAGGAATAATCACCTTGGCAATCAGCTCCTGTAGCCCTGTGGAAACCAGCCTATTTTCCAAATATGACTTTACCTTATCTTCTGAACCTGTTTGCGTATGGACTACGTACCAATGTTTCATCTGAATAATAAACTTAATATTTTAGAGAGTATCAGGTCAATCATGCCGACAAATAATGCGATGATAAAGGTGATGCCGATGATCACAAAGGTTGAGCCGATTAATTCATCGCGGCTGGACCAGGACACCTTGGTTAATTCTGCTTTTACTTCCATAATAAATGTTTTAATCTTGGCATAATTTTTTATCAACACTACCAGCAATATAATGCCGGTGAGTGAAAAAAAAATTTTACTGAAATTATCAGCTATAAACTGCATATTTCCTCAGGAGCGGCAGGAGTCGAACCTGCAGTCACGGTTTTGGAGACCGTTGGTTTGCCATTAACCGACGCTCCTATTTTATCTCTTTATGAAGCGCGTGCTTACGGCAAAACTTACAAAATTTATTTAGTTCTAGTTTATCCTGTTGCTTTTTTTTATTTTTAGTAGTGGTATAATTCCTGTTTTTACAGACTGTGCACTCTAAGGTAATAATTTCGCGCATTTTAAATTTAGCTTTATAAAGCTGGAGACGGGAATCGAACCCGTGACCCCGTCCTTACCAAGGACGTGCTCTGCCGACTGAGCTACTCCAGCAAGGACGGACAAAAAAAACTCCCCCACTTAAGAATTTTTAAAATTCTCCGCAACTTTTGATTTAGCCTATAGTTCCAGGAAATCTTTGGAAAGGCTTTTGGGGATTACGTAAATGTTTAAATATATACTAAAATTTGGACCTTGTCAACCTTTTTTTAATCTTTTTTAAAGAGAGGCGAGATTTCTAAAGTCTGACAGGGTGAGGTCTTCGGGCCGGATATTCGGGTTGATGTTATATTTAGCAAAAAATTTCCCTAATTTAGGCTTAGATACGGTTTCCCTAAGGCTGTTTCTTAAGGTCTTGCGCCTTTGAGCAAAGGCCTGGCGAATAATCTTAAAAAGGAGTTCTTCTTCTTTTGGTTTAAAACTAGCTTCACGCTTCATCTCTATTTTTAAAGATGCCGGAGCTACTGTTGGCGCCGGGAAAAATGAATTTTTTTTAATGATGAAAAGTCTCTTGGGGTTAGCGTAATATTGCACAAAACAACTCAAAGAACCGTAATCCTTTGAGCCGGGTACAGCAGTGATCCTGGCGGCAAATTCTTTTTGTACGGTAATAAAGGCTGTTTCTATTTTTTGCCTGAATTTAAAAAGATGTTCGATTATGGCTGTGCTAATATAATAAGGGATATTCCCCAGCACCTTTACCCTATTTTTAAAATATGTTTTAAAGTTAAACTTTAGGATATCCTGGTTGACGATAATTACATTTTTATATTCTTTGAGATGCTCTTTTAAGAAACCGCATAAATCGGGGTCAATTTCTAAGGCATAAACCTTAGCCACTTTCTCGGCGATTAATTTAGTTAATTCGCCTCTACCCGCTCCAATCTCTAATACGCAGTCAACTGATTTAAAATCGCAGGCGGCAATTATTTTATGTTGGATATTCTTATCTAGCAGAAAATTTTGGCCTAGTTTTTTCTTTGGTTTAATGTACATCTGAGGGCAAGTTTTACGGATTCTATTAAAGAGGAAGGATTTGCTAGGTGAAACTTTCCCGCTATATCAAAGGCAGTGCCGTGAAGTGGAGAGGTGCGGATAAATGGCAGGCCTACGCTTAAGTTTATCCCGCTTTGGCTGTCTAATAATTTCAAAGGTATCAGCGCCTGGTCATGGTACATGGCAATGACGCAATCAAATTCTTCTTTCCCTGCTTTATGTATAGCCACGTCGCTGGACAACGGCCCGGATATGTCTTTGATTTTCCTTTTTAATCTATTTAATACCGGCTTAATGATATTTTTTTCTTCATCGCCTAATAGCCCGTTATCTGATGCGTGGGGATTGATTCCGCAAACAACAATACGGGGCCTGCGGATTAAAAATAATTTTTTTAGGGCCTGATAAGCCATCAGGATATTTTTATATAATTCCTCTTTCTTTATCTGTTTCGGTACGGCTTTTAAGCGGATGTGCCTGGTTACCAGGCTAAACCTTAAACTTTTATTTAAGAGCATCATCATAATATCTTTGCTATTTGTATGTTTAGCTAAATATTCCGTATGACCACTGAATTTAATGCCCGATAAGTTTATGGCTTCTTTAGAGACCGGACAAGTTACCAGGCAATCTATCTCGTTTTTTTTAATTAATTCTAATGCCCGGTCAATATATTCAACGGATGCCTTTCCGTATTCAGCTTTAACTTTTCCAAACTGAAAATTTTTCCGAGGAACATTACATAGATCTATTAATTTAAAATTTTGATTTTTGATTTTTGATTTTTGATTTTTTTCCAGCACCCACTTATCGCCGATAACCACAAATTCCGCTAAACCTTTAAGCCGCGGGAGTGCCTTTAAAGTTATAGCCGGGCCGATCCCGGAAGGGTCACCCATGGTTAAACCGACTTTGATTTTAGAAGATTTTAATATAGGAATGTTTTTTAAGCCCATCTAACCAAAGCGCTAACGCTTCCTGCATTTTCTGATTAAACAGATAATCATAAATACCATCCGAAACTTCGGAGAGATTTTGTTTTTTAGGCGCGATAATATTATCTAATTGAAAAATATAGGAGCTTTCTCCGGCCCTAACCGGAGAAGATATTTTTCCAACATTTAAATCAAATACCGCATCTTCTATTTCTTTCCTCCACTGCCCATTTTTCATTATGGTAAGTTTGTTTACCGATAAAGAATGTTGTTCGGCTAAATCCTTTAATGTCTGGCCGGCCTTTAGGCCTTTGAATATCTCTAAGGCAAAAGCCTCATCTTCTACTGCCACTACCTCCAGCTCTCTGATTTCAAGAGATTTGAATTCTGCGCTGTTTTTCTGAAAGAAATCCGTGACCTCGCCCGGCTTTACCATAATTTTACTCTTCACCTTTAATTCGACGATGTTAAACATTAATAACTGCTCTCGTATTTTGTTAGCGATATCTGCCTGCACTAAACCTTGTTTTCTTAAAGCAGCTTGGAATTCTCTTGCTGAGGGGTAGCGCCTGCGGATTTCTTCTACCCTGGCCTTAACTCTATTCTCGTCAATCTTTATGTTCTCCTTCTTTGCCTCCTGTAAAATCAGCCGGTCTTCCACCAGTTTTTCCAATAAATCCGACTTCATAGACTGGATTTTTTGCTCTAACTGTTCCCCTTTATATTCGCCCTCCAGCTGCAAGCGCATAAAATTTTCAAAGTCATCTAAATCCTTTTGAGTAATGATGTCGTTATTTACGATAGCAACTATCTTATCTTGAGCGTAGCAAGCTAAGTTAAAAGTAAAAAGGAAAAAGGTAAAACCAAAAGTTAAAAGTAAAAATTTAAGTTTATGCATTAATATTGATTACCTTCCTAAAACTAATGATCGCTTCTCTTAAGAGGCGGCAATATAAATCAAATCCCACCGCAGAGATAAAACCGTGCTGCTCTATGCCTAAAAGATTGCCTGCGCCCCTGATTTCTAAATCCTCCATCGCGATATTAAAACCCGCTCCCAGAAATGAGTATTCTTGAATGGCCTTCAGGCGTTTTCTGGCATCCGTATCTAAAACCTCCTCTTTGGGAATCATAAAATAAGCGTGGGCCGAACGGTTAAACCTACCCACCCTGCCCCGCAACTGATGTAAATCCGAAAGCCCAAAAGTATGCGCCTGATTTACGATAATAGTGTTGACATTAGGAATATCAATACCTGATTCTACGATCTGGGTGCAAAACAGAATATCTATTTTGCCTTGCAAAAATTCAGCCATGGTTTTCTCTAAAGCCTTTGCCGGCATCTGTCCATGGGCAATGGCGCATCTTGTATTGGGGGGTAAAGTCCCGCAAATCCTATTTTTTAACTTCTCAATATCATGAACGCGATTATGCACGAAATAAACCTGCCCTTTTCTCTGCAATTCTTTTAAGATGGCCTGCCGGATAATATCCTGGTCATATTCTACCACGCAGGTTTGAATTGGCAACCTATTTTCCGGAGGGGTGTTGATGATGGAAAGGTCTTTCGCCGCCATCAGGCTCATATATAATGTCCGGGGAATAGGTGTGGCAGTGAGAGTGAGGATATCGCAATTCAGGCGCATTTGTTTTAATTTTTCTTTTGCCCGCACTCCAAAACGCTGTTCTTCGTCGACAATCACCAGGCCTAAATTTTTAAATTTGATATCATCGGAAAGCAGCCGATGCGTGCCAATAACAATATCTACCGCGCCTTTGTTAATGCCTTCTATAATTTCTTTCTGTTCTGCATGAGTCACCAGGCGCGAGAGCATCTGGATATTGATAGGAAAATCTTTCAGGCGCTGGCTAAAATTCTGATAGTGCTGTTCAGCCAGAATGGTAGTGGGCACCAGAAAACCCACCTGCCTATTGTCCATTACCGCCTTAAATACTGCGCGCATGGCTACTTCTGTTTTTCCATAACCCACATCCCCGCACAAAAGCCGGTCCATAGGCTGGGATGATTCCATATCCGACTTTACCTCCTGCATCGCCTTAATCTGGCCGGGTGTTTCTCTGTAAAGAAAGGTAGATTCAAATTGCCTCTGCCAATCCGTATCCGCAGAATAAGCGGTTCTGGATAGAGTCTTTCGCATTGCCTCCAACGAGAGAAGTTCCCAGGCTAACTTTTGTACACCTTTTCTGGCGCGTTCTTTCAC
>MHGW01000047.1:24210-25678 GCA_001805765.1 Omnitrophica WOR_2 bacterium RIFCSPLOWO2_01_FULL_41_12
CCATTCTTTATTGCCTAACCGGTAAAGTTTTGGCCTTCTCCCCTGAAAGGCAATATATTTTTGCACTAGATGCATGGAATCCACCGGCACATATAATTTTTCCTGACGGTCATATTCAATCACCAGATGGCCTTGAGATCTATCGCCGATTTTTAAATTCTTTAAACCCAAAAACCTGCCAATACCATGCTGGGTATGCACCACATAATCGCCGATATTTAAATCAATAAAATTTTGGATGGGGAAATCCTCTGTAAAAGAAATGGTCTTGGAGGCAGAGGTCTTTTTAATAGGCAGGATAATTACTATTTTATGTTCCCAAAGAGGCTTGCCGCTAGAAGGGGCAAAGGTTTTTATGGATTGGATTTTATCGTCGGCTAACTCTAAACGGATGGGTAGTTCAAAAGTAAAAGGAAAGATATCCAGGATACCCCCGCGCCGGGAAAAATCCCCTTCGGAGGAAACTGCTTCCTGGCGCTGATAACCAAAATCAACCAACGTCCTTAAGGCCTGATCCAAATCCAGAGAGCCACCAGTATACAATTTTAAGGATTTAAACATTAATGAGCACATAACTTACGAATCCCGAACCTTCGGGATGAGTAAGTTATAAGTGCGAATTAATCCCGCCCTTTCTAGTATCTAGGGCGCTATCTAAGCAGAAAGGGCGGGATAAGTGCGGACTTATAAGTTATGTCGCTTATATTAAATAAGCATGCTCCATAACTTATGTCCTTACTTATTTTGCATTTTTACGTGTCCAGGCGAGCACTAAAGGCGAGGCAATATAAACAGTGGAATAAACACCGGAAATAAAACCTACCAGTAAAGCAAAGGCAAAGTTACCTAATACCTCTCCGCCGTAAAACAAAATTGCAATGACCATTAACAAGGTAATGCCGGAAGTAAGCACCGTCCTACCGAGGGTCTGATTAACGCTTAAGTTGATCAATTCATAAAGGCTCATCTTCCTAAAAATGCGGCTGTTTTCTCTCACTCTATCGTAAATAACAATGGTGTCATTTATAGAATAACCGGCAATGGTTAAAAAGGCAGTAATACTTAAAAGGTCTATCTGCCTGTTGGTAATGGCTAAAAACCCCCATGCCACCAATACATCATGAAAAAGCGCAATCACGCCGGCTATGGCAAAGTTAAAATGTTTAAATCTGAAAGCCACATAGACCAGGATGCCGATTAATGACCAGAGCAGGGCGTAAAAGGCTTTTGTTTTGAGCTGTTTTCCTGCTACCGGGCCAACACGCTCTATCCTTAAGGTCTGCACATCCTCCTGGCCAAAAGCCTCTTTTAATTTGCTGGTCAAGGCTTCATTCTTATCCTCGGTAGTCCTGATGAGTAAAACATTAGGGTTATCTTTAAATTGCTGCAATTGCGCCTCGGTTAAATTTATTTCTTTTAAAACCTGGCGTACCTTATCTATTTCGGGCGCGGTTTTAAAACTATATTC
>MHGW01000047.1:25687-29098 GCA_001805765.1 Omnitrophica WOR_2 bacterium RIFCSPLOWO2_01_FULL_41_12
CCCCCCTGCAAAATCAATCCCATATGCCTGTTTACCGCGCTTAAAATAAAAAACCATACCGGTAATGATAATTATCAGCGAAAGAGCGTAAAAAATCTTTCTTTTGCCGATAAAATCTAATTTGGGTTCTTTAAAGAGCCTTAACATAGGCAAGGATTTTAATAAACCTAAACTTAAAAGCGCCTCTAAAATTGTGCGGGTAACCACAATGGCGGTAAATAAACTGGCGATAAGACCGATAGTTAAGGTTACGGCAAAACCCCGGATCGGGCCAGTGCCAAATTGAAATAATAAAAACGCGGCAATTAAGGTAGTGAGATTGGAATCAAAAATAGCGCTGAAGGCCTTATGATAACCGTTGGCAATGGCAGTGCGCAAAGGTTTACCAGTGGCGAGTTCTTCCCTGATACGTTCATTAATCAGGACATTGGCATCCACAGCCATACCCAAAGATAAGGCAATACCGGCAATGCCGGGTAAAGTTAAAGTTGCGGATATTCCGGGAAACAAAACCGGCAACATTCCTAAGCCGCCTAAAATCATCAGCAGGTTCAGTAAAAGTGCTATATTAGCCACTAGGCCGGCAAAGAGATAATAAATCGCCATAAAAGCAAATACTAGGCCGCCGCCAATAATGGTAGATTTAATGCCTTTATTTATAGAGTCCTGCCCTAATAAAGGGCCGATGGTTCTTTCTTCTTCAATATGCATCGGCGCAGGAAGCGCGCCCACCCGTAAGACAATAGCTAAATCCTGGGCTTGTTCTATGGTAAATCTGCCGGTGATTACCGCCTCGCCGGAAGGTATGGCTTCTCTGATGCGCGGAGCAGACTGCACCTTGCCGTCTAATACAATGGCTAATCTCCTACCCACATTACTGGCCGTAATCTCGGCAAATTTTTTTGCGCCTTCAGCATTAAACTGTAAGGAAACTGCCGGTTCATTAAACCCGCTTTCATTAAAACGCACACTGGCATTACTCAGGGCATCACCGATTAAACTAGCCTGTTTTTCTAAAAGCACCGGCTCATTATCTTCCTGAATATTTTTTAATTCATATCCTTCGGGTACATTACCTTCCATCGCCTGCTTCAATTTTTCCGTGTCGGTTGAGACCAGTTTAAATTCAAGCAGCGCGGTTTTTCCAATCAACTCAATTGCGCGGCCTCTGTCAGTTATACCCGGAAGCTGCACCACAATCTCATCTTCGCCTTGTTTCTGTATGGTCGGCTCTCTGACGCCGAACTCATCAATCCGGTTTCTGATTACCTCTAATGCCCGGTCAGCAGCATCTTCTTTGGCATCTTCGCTTAAATGGCTGGTATCTACCTTTAGGACCAGATGCATCCCGCCTTTTAAATCCAGCCCCAGATTGATCCTTTTATCTAAGGGAAAGGCAAAGTATACGCAGATACCTACCAAACCTAGAATAAGACTTATCTTATAAATAAGTTTTCTCTCCATCTTCTTTAATTACCCTTATGCCCCTTGTTTCTTTATATAGGCGATGGCGTTATTTTCAATTTCTATTTTTACATTATCATCTATTCTCAAAATTACGGTTTTTTCTTTGACATTTACAATCGTGCCGTGGATACCGCTGGAAGTCACTATCTCATCGTTTTTATTGAGATTAGCGATCATCTTCTGGCGCTCTTTTTCTTTTGATTTCTGCGGCCGAATAAGCAGAAAATAAAAAATCACAAAAATAAAAATTAATGGTAATAAGTTAACTATAGGATTAACTGCTTGCGCTGACTGCGGCATTTTTTACCTCCTTTTGGCTGTTTTTCACCAGGCTTTTTATCGTATCAGAAACCTGTGCCCCGTTCTTCACCCAATAATCCAGGCGCTCTTTTTTAACCTTAATTTCGCCATTGATCGGATTATAAAAACCGATCTCTTCAATAAACCTGCTGTCGCGGCCGCGGGTTTCCTCAAAAACGGTAACCCGAAAATGCGGCCTCTTTTTAGGATTTTTACCAATCCTTCTTAAACGCACGCGTACTGCCATCTGTTTATCCTCCTATCTTGTTTAATTGGTGTTGGAAATTTAGTCATTGGTTATTTTGAAATTGCTTCGATTAATGCTTTTGCCTTGTGCACCGACTCAAAATACTCTCTTTCAGGTTTTGAATCCGCAACTATCCCTGCGCCAGCCTGCACATAGGCAATATTATCTTTTATAACTATCGTCCTGATCGTAATACAGGTATCTAAATTTTGCGAAAAACTAAAATAACCCACGCACCCGGCATACGGCCCGCGCCTTAAGTTTTCTAATTCGTCAATAATCTCCATCGCCCGGATTTTTGGGCTGCCGGTTACTGTTCCCGCGGGAAAACCTGCCTTTAATACATCATAGATACCGAATCTTTTATTCAGAACGCCCCTCACTTCACTGACCAGATGCATTACATGAGAGTAGCGCTCGACAGTCATAAATTCGCTCACACTCACCTTGCCGAATTTAGAAACCCGGCCTAAATCATTCCTTCCCAGATCTACTAACATCAGATGTTCTGCTTTTTCTTTATCGTCGTTTAAGAGTTCCTTTTCCAGTTTTCTGTCTTCTTCCTCTGTCTTTCCGCGTGCCTTAGTTCCGGCAATAGGCCTAGTCTGGACAATACCGTCTTCGCAACGCACCAGCATCTCAGGCGAAGACCCGACCAAAGTCAGCTCTTTTAATTTTAAAAAAAACATGTACGGAGAGGGATTAAGGCTGCGCAAAGCCCGGTATATATCAAATGGTTCTTTATCCATCTTAACTTTAAATCTCTGGGATAAAACTACCTGGATAATATCTCCTTTTTTAATATATTCCTTTGCTTTTTTTACTATATTTTGGAACTCTGATTTCTTAAAATTGGAGGCCAATTTATACTTATTCTTTTTATTCTTCGCTTTTTGAACAACACTTTGTTTGCTTAAATCTTTTTGCAGGGATTCTATCCTCTCTACGGCAGCATAATAGGCCTTGGTTTTCTTAACCAAGGAGAGTCTGCGGGAATCTTTTGGCAGGATAACATTAGCCACAATTTTTATACTGTGATTAACATGATCAAAAATCAGCAGGTTATCGGTTAAGATAAAAATAGCATCTGGTAATTTTAAATCATCGGGATTTTTATCCGGTATTTCTTCAAAAAACCTGACTATATCATAACCGATATAACCGACCATTCCGCCGTAAAAACGGGGCAGGCCCCTTACTTCTACGCTTTTAAAATCCTGCATAATATTCTTAATTTCCTCCAAAGGGCTGACCTTGGCAATAAACCTGCGGCTTGATTGCTTTTGCGGATATATTATCTGGATGTTTCTTGCCTTGCTTTTAAAGACCAGCGAAGGTTTTGCGCCTAAGAAAGAAAAATGGGCAATCTTTTCCTGCCCTTCTACAGACTCAAGGAG
>MHGW01000048.1 GCA_001805765.1 Omnitrophica WOR_2 bacterium RIFCSPLOWO2_01_FULL_41_12
CTCACCACTCACTTCCAATGAAGACCCTGATGCTGACTTTGAAGAGTACCTTGCCGGTCAAGAAAAAGATCTATAAGAGTTGAATCGGCAACTCCTCAACACACTTGAGACCTCGATCGTTCGTTAAGAAAGCATCGGCTCGAGCGGAAAGAGCCGTTGCCAAATGAATGGCATCCGGTGGTTTCACTTGGGGGTATTTGGCTCGAAGTTTCGCAAAAATAAGTGCCTCTTGTTTCCCAAAACCGATCACTGACATTTTTTTGTAAGATTCAACAAACGAAAGAAACTGCAATTTCCCTTTTATATCCCCTGTTTTTTCAAAGCCCGTTAAGACTTCCGCCAATCCAAACGTTGAAAAAATCACTTCCTCCGCATCCCCCAGTTTCTTTTTTATTGAATCGACAAATTTAGAGTTTCCTTCAAGGAGGTAAATAAAAATCATGCTATCCACCGCCAAACGTTTGATTTTTTTCATAAGTCCCATTGCTTACGTTCTTTCTTCAAAAAAGCCTCACCGCCGCCCAAAGCTTTTAGACTTTTCTTCCCGATGCCCACAAGGTCACCCAAAGAACTGACACCCTTCATCAACTTAATTTCGCCATTTTCATCCATACTCAAAATCACTTCATCCCCCTTTTTCAGCTCCAGGTGATCTCGAATGGGCTGAGCGATGCAAATGGTAAAATTCTGCATCACCTTCGCATTGATTGTAATAGGATTCATAATCCATAGGATAAATTCCTTTTGATATTATAATCCTGCTTTCATATAAAAACAAGTTTTGGCGGAGAGAAAGGGATTCGAACCCTTGATACCCGTGAGGGTATACCGCTTTTCGAGAGCGGCGCCTTCAACCACTCGGCCATCTCTCCTCTTGTGCCACTCGCCGCAGGCGAGGTTCTCTTCCTGCCCCTGTCCCCGGCCGCCGCATTATTTCACTCCGGCTCGTTGCGGTAAAGCGCAAACAGCCCTTCCGCCTTCACAAATCCGACCTCGGTTTCAAAGTTAATGTAAGCGGTTTTTGTATCCGTGACTTCTCCGGGAGGTAAATCGTCGATGAAGGTTGTGTCATTCACATCCATTGTCCAGACGGTATTGACGAATCCCGCGCCATAGAGATCCATCGTGGAACGCACGGCGGCTGTATCGTGCACGCCGTCACCATTCTCCGCATCGCAAATGTAATTGACGGTCTCAACGGGCATATCATCGCCGTTCCACACAGGCTTTAGGGTTAAAATTCCGTTCGTAACCTCGGCTACGCCGGCAATTGTACCCGGCGTGGAGCTGACGTATTCGCAAGTATCCGTTGGGCAGATGCGTGAAGCACCGCCTGCGGTATCGCAAGCCATGGTGTCTTCAACATAGGTTACGTCACCGAAAATTTCATATTGATCGCCCGTGATGCGCGTAAATTTCAGTTTCATCAGCGCCACACCGCTCGCGCCATCGTGCAAACGTTCTTCCTGCGAGTCGAAGCGCCAGGAACCGGAACCCCAAAACTCGTCCGGCATGGCGGAAGACGAGCCGCAAGAGCTCAAGATCAGAAGTCCGGAAAAGAGCAAAGCATGTATTTTCATCGAATGCATCATAGCATATCAATCATAACTGGCGGAGAGTCGTGGACGGCGTTAGAACACCCATCGAGGCTAATCATGCACAGTTCGAGGGACTCTTAGCTTACAAAATCCAAATAATTTCCCTTGTTGACGATCTCAAAGGAAGCTTCAGGGTAACTTTCAACCCAATCTTTTGGCACCTTGGTTTTTCCTTTAGACCATTTACACTCATAACCAAACAATTTTCCCTCCCGCTCTTCAACAATGTCGATTTCTTTATGATCCCATGTTCTCCAGAAGTAAACGTTGGCAAAGATATTTGTATAGGAGCGCTTTTTAAGCCGCTCAATAAAAATAAAATTTTCCCACAATTCTCCAATATCGTTCCTGAGGTCAATTTCGTTAAAATTTGCTATTAAAGCATTGCGTACACCCAGATCGTAAAAATAATAGCGTGAACTCTTGCTCACCTCTTTCCTGAGGTTTCGGCTAAAGCCACGAACATTAAATAAAATAAAAGATTTTTCAAAGATGTCCAAATAACGAGCAACTGTTTTGCGGTCGATACCAAGTTGCGTACCTAATTCAGTAAGAGACACCTCTTTGCCTATTTGAAACGCAACCAAGCGCAGCAAATCCAAAAGAATTTTTGAACTCTTCACTTGTTCCAGCTCTAATATGTCTTTCAGTAGATAGGAATGTGCAATTTCTTCAATTTTGACTTGTTTCTCCTCATTTGTACTGGCTGTAATAATTTCAGGATAAGAGCCGAAAATCAAATAATTTTGAAGCTGTTGTTCCAATTCATAGCTACCGTATTCATCCTTCAGCTCTAGTTGCGATAGAGGAAACAAGGTCAGCGTCTTCTTTCTCCCAGTTAGCGGCTCACCTATCTGTCCAGCCAAATCAAATGAAGAGGAGCCTGTCACAATGATTTGAATGTTAGGTAGATGGTCAACTATCATTTTCAAGGCCACGCCTACATGCGGAATTTTCTGAGCCTCATCAATAACAATCAGTTCATAGGGTTTCGCGTAAGCAAGAATCCGATCCAGCTCTTGAGAGGCAAATAGAGTGTGAATTTTAATGTTATCCCCCGTTTCAAGCTTAAATTTAAGTGACGTTTCACTCAAATAATCCTGTAGCAAAGTGGTTTTCCCTACCTGCCTTGGTCCAAAGATAACCAAAACTTTCCCCTTTTCTAGGTAGTGGCCAAGACCTGAGTAAAATCTCTTTATTTTCATAATTTAAGTCTATCAAAATCCCCTAAATATGTCAAATTAGAGTATTTTAATTGGGCTAAGATTGCTTTGGAACCAAATAAATTCATTTCCTAACTGGCGGAGAGTCATAAAGACCGACCTTAGAACCGCGATCGAGGCTAATCATACACAGTTCAATGTCTTTGCGAAAACGGTTTTGGCTAGGGGGGGGGGGGCAATTGAAATACCGATGCAATCCTGTATGAAATTTGCTATATTGTACATCCTAAATAGACAAAAGTATGAGTGACTCACAAATCATTCTCTACGATGGAGACGGCGGTATCAAAATCCAAGTCTTGCTAGAGAACGAAAGTGTCTGGCTAACCCTGAACCAAATCGCCGAACTTTTTGACCGCGACAAATCCACCATTTCAAAGCACATCAAAAACATATTTGACTCGGGAGAACTAAGCCCAAATTCAGTTGTTGCAAAAAATGCAACAACTGCGGCAGACGGTAAGATTTATCAAGTCGAGCACTATAATCTCGACATGATCCTCACGCTCCATTAACCCAGCATTTCTTCGCCACAGTCCAAAACAAGATGCACTTTGGGATTCATGGGAAAACCGCTGCTGAAGTGATTGCCCAGCGAGCCGACTCAACCAAACCAAATATGGGTCTCACCTCCATGTCTGGCAAGAAACTTCAGAAGAAAGACGTGTTCGTAGCCAAGAACTATCTCACCCAAGACGAACTGGAGGAACTAAATTTGATCGTAGACCAATACCTTTCTTTCGCTGAATTGCAGGCTAGAAATAACAAAGCCATGAAGATGGAGGACTGGATTCATAAGCTCGATGATTTCCTAAGGCTGAATGAAAAGGAAATTCTTCAAAACATGGGTAAAGTTTCTAAAGAACGAGCTGATAAGAAGGCAGAGGAAGAATTTACTAAATTCAAAAAATTAGAGGACAAAAACTATGTTTCCGACTTTGACAAGAGTGTGAAAAAATTCCTCAAAGGGAATAGCACTTGACAACTCCAAACAAAGGCATATCGTTCTCTCCTTAATATAAGGAAAGTATGACTCAACGTACACCATCTGAAGATCGTTCAGCAGAAGTAAAACAAGCTGCCCACATGGGTCGTGTCGCCGAACGCGCTGACCGTATCGCAACCCTTAAAACACTTCTCACGGAAACAGATAAAGCAACTGTTCTCGCTGCTTTAGCAGAGCAAGGATACCGTTTTGAGGACGGTTTCGACCAAAAAGAATTACCTGCAATTCAAGATGCAATGCGTGAAGTTATTGGTCAAATGGAGGAAATGAACGGTGAAGTGGCGGGACTTTCGACTGCTATCAAGAAGGGTATTGTGAAGGCAGGAGAACCTGTTGAAAACACAGAACAACTTGATGAACGTTTGACCGCCTGCCTCGAACAACTTAGACGGGACTTTGATCGTGGAATTGTACGCATTGATGAAAAAAGCACGCCAGAACAGTACGCAATGGCTTTGAAAGCCGATAAAACGGCTGGGCAAAAGTGGGAGACCCTTGAGGCAAGACTACGTGCTAATGGAGCTGACCTTCTTAAAAAAGCAGCAGCCATGCCAGAAGGAGCCTGTTTGGTTGGGGTGTATGAAAATGGTGAGTTAGCAATCCGACAACGCAGCCAAGAAATTATGAATGCAAGATGGACAAAAGAATGGAAGGATGGGTCGTCCGATAGAGGTGAACTTCTCCTCTTACCTCATGCAGCAGCCCTAGCACGTTCTGAAGGAAGATGGGCAAAAGCTGGTGAAATTGTTCAAAAAGTAAAAGCAGCTGGTTATCATGTGCCCGCCGATTTACCTAATTATGAAAAGGCAGGTCTAGTTGCGGCTGCAGAAGCAGTAACGGGTGGTCACTATGTTATGAGTCCAGATGGAAACGAATGGCGCAGTGCGATGTTTGAATGTGATGAAAATGTACCTGACTACTCCGTTGTGCGCGTCGTGTTTTTCGATCCTAATCGTCGGAAGACGCGCGTCGACAATGACGGTGCTGGCGCTCGGGATGATGATCAGGGTGCGGTGCTCTGGCTAAGGGGTTAAACTCTTGACCTTTGAACCTTATTTTTCCTTAAACTTTATCTTTCAAAGACCGCCGCAAGGCGGTCTTTTCTTTTACCTTAAAATAGGTACAATCGTTGGTAGACGGTGACTAGCAAATGCCTCGGAGCAAGCTACCGTAAGGTGCTCTTTCACAAAAAGGCTTTGCATGAAAAAAGAAGTCTGGAAGAGCATTAAAAAAGTAGTAGCCCCTTAGGTTTGAGTGGAGTTTAGCCCTTTTGTGGGCTGAAAAAGCCAATGTCGGCACATCTCATGGCTGTGGCTGTGAGTATGGTTCGGATGAACTCCAATACTTGAGCTTAGAACCAGCAGAAAGGGCATGCCAAAGCGGTGAAAGTGCTACTTTGGACTCCATTCGTCTACGATGGCGGAGAGAAAGGGATTCGAACCCTTGATACCCGTGAGGGTATACCGCTTTTCGAGAGCGGCGCCTTCAACCACTCGGCCATCTCTC
>MHGW01000049.1 GCA_001805765.1 Omnitrophica WOR_2 bacterium RIFCSPLOWO2_01_FULL_41_12
AGCGTGTCTCTTTGGGAAGTAAAGCATGCCATGCATACCTTGCAAAGGCTTGGGTTGATTGTGCGGGATAACTTGGGGCGGTGGAGCCAAAACGATGCCGAACTTCATACAGGAAAAGAAGTGGAGTCTTTAGCTGCCTACAATTACCATTTCGAAAGTCTTGGTTTGTCTCGTGAAGTGCTTCAACACACTTCGCACCGCATGCGCGAATATTCTTCCTTAGTTGCTTTGCTTGATCATGAGAGTTTTTTAGAATTGAAACAAAAGATGCTTTTTTTTCAGACAAGCCTAGTTGCAGATCTTCGCCGTAAAATGAAGATGGGAATGGGGCAGGGGGTTCCTTTGGAGGTTTTTATGCTCAATATGCAGCTTTTTCCTGTAACCCAATTTGAAAGGAACCCAAAATGATGATCAAAAAAATATCAGTAATTATTTTTATTTTTTGTTTTTTTCTATCCGCCTGTGGTGGCTTAACTACGGTTGGAAATCCTCGTGGAAAACCTGTAGAAGCTTCTCTCACCAATGATGTTGATAATCCGGTTTCCGAAGCACTTCATGCTGTAACTGTTCAAAGCGGTGCGGATTGCCGGTTAGGCAGTGGCAGCTGTTACACTCCACCCCTTTACATTTTTGGAATGAGGAGCTTGGGGCTTGTGCGCTGTGTGGATGTTGCTGGTGATGACGAGGCTTGCCCAGGCCAAACGGGTGAAGAGCTTGAAGAAAATGCTCTTACTATCAATGAAGACTTTTTTGTCTCTTCCTTAAACGAAACTGTAACGGATTTTATTCTCTACAGTGATCCTAGCGAGGCCTCAGCACTGCTTGGAAGCAATTCTGGAACTGTTACAGGGGAGATTACCCAAGGGGGAATATATTCCGGGCTTGAGTTTGCTCTTGATTTCGTTGTGACTCAACTTCCAAGTGATATTTTTAGTATTGATGCTACTTTTGCTTTTTATTGTCTTAATTCAGAAGGCTGCAGTTCTTTGAATGGGTACAGCTCTTTTTACGATGGTTTAAGTGAAGGAGAGGTAAGCGGAGGGGACATTGTTTTTCTAGATGAGTTGGGTGCTAACTGGTTTTACTGGGATTTTGATGCTGATGCTCTTGTTCCGTTGTCTACAGAGAAGCCAACAAATGTTCTGAGCCAGAGCTTGCCGGACTGGGAGGATACGTCGACGGGCGCTTTGGTTTATCATCCTTCCTTCGGATCGGTTACCCCTTTAACTATTAGCGTTACATCGGAGGAGACGGCTTTTTTGAGGCTTATTTTTGCAGTAGAAAACGCCATGGCCTTTCAAGATGCAAATAGCAATAGTCAAGTAGATGCCAGTGAAATAGAAAATTTGGAATTTGGAAAACCTTTCATTATTGATGGTGGAATTAGTATTACCGACCCTACTTAAGCAGGTGAAGTTTTTCAAAAACCAAAACTCCAATAAAAAGCGCAACGGTAGAAATTCCCATGGTTATGAGGAATGGCACTTTCGCGCGGAACAGATAAATGGCCGCAATTAAAAAAAGAAAGCTGGGTAAAATCCAAATCAAAACATCCTTGGTGTAGTTTGCAAGAAGCGCCAGGTCTTTTGTTTCCACATAAATCCAAATCAACGAAAGAAAGGTCATGAGTGGCAGCGCGGTTAAAAGGGCTGCCCATTTTGGAAAAGTTTTGGCAAGGCTACTGATAGCAGCAATAAGAACCCCTGAGATAACAACTTTCCCAATAAAAAAAATTGAAGCTGGCATGAAGTTTATGTAAACTAAAGCTTCCTGTTTGACAAGAGGGGAGTGACAGTTCTTAACGATCTTATTGACACCCCTTCTTCTTTCCAATAATTAAGCCAAACGGTGGAATTTTTAAGTGAAATTCCGGAGTAGCTCAGTCGGTAGAGCAAGCGGCTGTTATTGTTAGCAGCCTCTTCCAGTAATGGAGGAGTGAAAAGTGGGCTAAGTCAGGGAAACCGTAACGTCGAGTCGACGGCAATCCTGAGCTAGCATCCCTTAACGGGAGGGCAAGTGCAGAGACTCTACACCCACTATCCCGAGTGAGGCCTTCAAGGCCAAGTCGAGGGATAAAGATAAAGTCCGACTCTTGGGGAAACTCAAGTCAGATTGTAACCGCTAGGTCGCCGGTTCGAGTCCGGCCTCCGGAGCATTTCCGTAGAAGAAGCCGTTTTTCCGAATAGGGAGAACGGCTTTTTCTTTTCGTATCCGAGGGTTGCGCCGTTTAGTGGTGCCTGAAAAAATTCTCGCATGTAATCAACCAGCGACTTGTAAAAGTGCTTCTAAAGGTTTTTTCTTGATAGAACTAATTTGCTGAACGGAAAAACCTAAAATGTTCCCATCCTTATCCACTTTCTCCATGACGAGGTCATTGTCCGTTTCTTTGAAAAACCCCGGCTTGTTTTCAAAAATGACCTCTAAAAAATCACCTTCGGCATCAAACCAAACTTTTATTGCTTTGCTTTCCATAATATTTTTCCTTTCTTAACCTTGTCGGTTAAATAAGCTGTCAACACAAACGCGTCGTCATTCCGAATCTTGACGATGACGCAGAGATATTTCCCCCCAACCATAGTTTTCGAATAATAGCGGTAATACAAATTTGCCGTTTCATCACTCTTTGATTGTACAACAAATTCGGGGTGTAATAAAGCTTCTTGAATTGCGGCTGCCATCTCATGCATTTCTGGATGTTCCAAAATATGAGCCAGCCGCTCATCGGTTAGTCGCACAGAAATACCCTTGTAATCTTTAAGATATTTCAAGCAATCCTCCTATTCAGGCTTTGTTCATATTCTCTTTCCCACGGATCAAAAACTAACCAGCCGCTTTCACGTGCCTGGATCACGTCAGCCAAGAATTCAGAGATGCGTCTGCAATGGCGGTCATTACTTGGTACGTCAGTGTATTTCATGCCGATAAATTCATGAAAACAGTGGTCGTCACTAGAAAAATGGTGCTTATCAAAAAATAATTCGGGTATTTTGATCTGGTCAGCGATGAATGCCCCGTGAATAACAGTACATTCAAATGCTAAGCTGATGGCACTAAGCGACCATGAATCTGGATTTTCAAAAATGACTTGGCCACTTCTCTTAAAATTACTGGCGTCTCTGTATTGATAATTAAAAGCAATATTCACAAATCCTCCTATCCGACAAAGATGTGTTGATTGTGGTAATCCAAAAATTGAGCCTCTGGCTGAAAGCGGTTTGGTAGTTTAATTTTCTTAGAATGATATTTGCCGATAAAATCTGTAAAGGGCTCTTCGTTCGATTTCTTTAACAAAGATTTGGCAAATCGCACTTCAAAATCAGGAGTAACAGTCATCAACCCGCGATCAAAGGCACGGTCGTGAAGAGCATTAAGACATAATCCATTTTTAGGATTGATACGATTAGACTCATCAACAGCCCAAGGCACAATATGACTTGCAACCAACAATTCAGGAACGGTCAGCCCCGTTAAACAGCACTTATTTTCATGGGCCGCTAAAACCGATTTTCTGAAGAATTGTTGATTAACTCTCACCATGACGACACTTTCCCGTTCCTTGCCCTCCTTAGGCAAATCATCTGTTTCAATTTCAGCAATTTTCTCCACAGGTTTATGGAGCAACTCGGCTAAACATCTCTCGCTTTCAAAAGCTAATCGATCCCAATTGCTATGGAATTCTTTCCATATTTCTTCTTCGCCTTTTGAGCCATGAGCCGCGCCCTTAATATTGCGTTGTTGCAAAGCCGGATCTAATCTCGCAAAATTTGCCAGTTTCCATGAAACTGATGAAGGTGTTCTTCCAAAAGCTTTTGCAAGCTCGATAATTTCTGGATTCCGAATATGAATTCTGCCGAACGGAATCTTGCAATAGAGATTGAAAGCAATAATCAGTTCTTCTCTGGTCCATTGATTACTTTTCATAAAATCTCGCTCACAAGATTCCAAGAACCGACAGCCTTATGCTCATGGCCTGCAGGCTGACACCAAAAAAATTGGCCATCTCGGCAATGGTTGTTTCAGTAATCCCCCTGATCTTGTTGTCGGCAAAGTATTGCCCAACGCACTTTTCAGGCATCAAAAGTTCTGCGGCAAACTGGTTGGCTTCAATTTCGTGAAGATCTTCACCTGTCGAGGACTTGCTGTTTCTGTAAACCACCGTGAAATCATTATCCACATGCACCTGTTCCTTTTTGTGAAGCAGGTAGTGGCCCAATTCGTGGGCAATTGTGAATCTCTGCCTGTTTGAATGCTGCTCGGAATTTACAAAAATCACGGGTTTTTCCTCCTGCAACACAAGAACACCCGAAACTTCATCATCCAGTTTTTCAAATACGACTTTTAGACCGATTTTTTTTGCCAGACTCTCAGGCTCGGTCTTGCCGTATTCCCCAATATGGGTTTCCCAGATTTTTTTTGCCTCGTTTTTTGCCTGAATTACACTCATGGTTTATGTCCTGTTAAGGCGGTTCAGTATTCTTGAAGCTGAATGTGCCGGAAGTTTTTTGTTTAATTCCTTTTTCAGAGCATCGTCGTTTCGGTCTGCCTTCTGGGGCATTGCAATCTTTGGCAGTAACTTGAACGGATCTGTATGGCAGGCATCTGCTATATTATAAAGGGTGTGCAGAAGAATTTGCTGACGTCCGCTTTCGATATTGGCTACAGCGGCCCTTGTAAGACCAATGTTGCCTGCCAGCATTTTCTGGGTGAGGTTGGCTGATTTTCTGGCTTCCCTGATTTTATCGGCAACAGGTCTGTAGAAATTATTGTCCAATGTCCCCATGATGTTTCTCTTGTAAACCAGCCGCCCACCAGTGTCAATATAAAACACACTGTAATAATGTGTTCTTGACAATCAGAGTGTTTATAATTATCTATTTTTAGGTGTCACTAATAATATCCAAAGATGTTTACGCCAACCAAAAAACCGCTTGAAGAAGCCTTCTCAACCCTGCTTACACGGCTCGAACTGAATTTGGGAACCGGCGGATTACGATTATGATGCTGAATACCTGACCCAGCTGAATCAATCCCCAGACGTTGATGGACGGCTTATTCCTGCCATAAAAATCACAAAAGCCTTTTTGCGGAATCACGGGATTTCGATAAAATCCTTTTTCATCGAGATTGTCTGTGCACAGCATCTTCCGAATGTCCTGCGTTTTGCCAAACTGTTCAATACAGACTTGGGTTATGCCCGCACGTTGTGCAACACCTTCAATTCTGCGGCTCTTATGGATCGATGGGGTGTTTTTTTTGGATTTCCTTTTCCGCAGGGGGAAATATGATTGATGATTTGAGCAAGGCTTGCAGTAAAATAGCCGAAGATTCTCTTTACACGGCGCAGGCCCATTTTTTCTGTGCAAAAAAGTGGCACACGAAGTCGTTTTGGCTTGTGGTCGTGCCCTCATTCATGGCGGGCTTGGCCGGTTTTATAGTGGCAATGGGCGGCCCCTCTTGGATAGCAGCCATTTCTGCCCTTGGTGGCCTGATTACAGCTGTTGCATCATGGGTGGGTGTGGAGCGGGACAGCATTCGTCACGAGTTTGCCGGCAAAATGTTTACCTCACTTCGTCGTGAAGCCGATGTTTTGAATGAAACCTTGAAAAACACAATGCCACCCGAAGAATTTAAAAACCACTTTTTGCAACTACACAAAAAATACCTGCTGCTGTCAGAGACGCTTGAGATAACCGAAGATGACTGCCTTCGCAAGGCGAGAGAAAATGTTCAGCAGGGTATTTTTCTAGGTCCTTTTTGAGCCGCTGCCATGTCCGGTTGGAGGTCTTTCCCATGATGGACCGAAGGCCCCGGAGCCCGATCGATTGAATCAGGGACAGCCCGCCCAAAACCTGAAGGGCCTTTGCCGGCTTCATCCCACCGCTGGTCAGGATCTGGAATAGATCCTCCGGTTTATGTTGCGACAGCGACACGACATTCAGTTCCAGTT
>MHGW01000050.1:0-779 GCA_001805765.1 Omnitrophica WOR_2 bacterium RIFCSPLOWO2_01_FULL_41_12
CACCGTGCTCTTGCCTGTGGAAAACGCTCTTGCGACAGAAAGATCCTCTCCAACTCCCAAAGAAGCAAAAGAGCCCGCGCCCTGGAACACATTGGAACCCTGATAATAGGTGGTGGGCCCTGCAACATATGCAGCGGTACTAATCCCCTGAGGACCCTGCATGCCGGCTGATCCTGGAGACCCTGCTATGCCCTGAGCTCCCTGTAATCCTTGCGGACCCTGCAAACCCCTAGGACCAGGGATACCGCCCAAAGTTCTGATGTATGAAAATTCTTTCTGCAGAGACTGGAGTTTTTCATCGGGAACAATTTCTTTTTCAACCAGTTTTATCTCAACTCTTTCTGTGGCCTGGCCTCGCGAACCTGCCCATGGGTTCGTAACAAACTGAACCGATGTCTTTGTTGCCTGCACAGCAACATCTTTCATGGCACGCACGCCGTCTTGCAGTTTACTGAATGATCGAGACGCCGTATAGGAAAATATATTCTGCGCAGCATCAACCCAATGCCGCACTCCGGAAAAAACAGTGTTAGAAATCCTGGAAATATTTTCAGAGATGCCTTCGGACGCATCTTTTGTTTTTGATGAACTTACGGTGAGAAACCCGCGTATCCCGTTGTCCAAAAACTTTGCGCCTTTGCCCAGCAATTCGGTGCCCCTGCTCAAAGACTCGCCAAACTTTCCAGATGTCTTCCAAACGTTTTCTGCATCATGAAGAATCCCTTGTGTAACCGCATCATTAAGATCTTGGTACCCCTCGCTCAAAGATTCAAAAACCT
>MHGW01000050.1:830-2017 GCA_001805765.1 Omnitrophica WOR_2 bacterium RIFCSPLOWO2_01_FULL_41_12
GCGCATCGTTTAGTGTGTTATATTCTCGCGCAATCACACCAAAATCATTGTTAAGATTCCCTTCAATTTTTTCATTCAAAGCGACGTATCCTTTAGCAATATTCCTTGGCAGCAAAGTGATTTTATCCTGCAGCCACATGAAATATTCTTTGGCAATATCGCCTACTGCGCCAGGGGAAGCAATGCCTTGTTCAAACCCTTCTCCAAATCTCGCAACGAACAAAGGAACCTCTTGTTTCGCAAGAGGAAATCCGTTTCTTAAACCGACTTCAAACCCGCTTCCAAACTCCTGAATCCTGCGAGATGCGCTCTCTGATGCCGCAGAAATGCCTGCATCAAATCCATCACCAAAGGATAGGACATAAGAGGGAATTGCGCTTATAACCGCTCCAATTTCGGTATCAAATCCCTGCCCAAAAGACTGAACTCCAGAAGCAACGGCATGTGTTACAACGCCAACTCCCCCATCAAATCCCTGCCCAAAAGATTGGATCCCAAGGTCAAGAGTTGTCGTGCTGATTGCAAGGCCGGTGTCAAAGCCTTGCCCAAATGCTACTACCCTGGAAGAAATATCTGCTACGGTATTTCTGAACGAACCGTCAAACCCCTCTCCGAATGTTTGCACCGCGGAATCTGCAACATTTCCAAGCGTTTTTACTCCTGTTTCAAAACCCTCGCCGAATAACGCAACATGCGTTGCGACAGCAGGAATCGCATACTCAAAACCGGTGTCAAATCCTTTTCCAAAATCTTCAACAAAGGACACGGCGTGTTTCGCAATCTCGTACCATCCTTCTTTCCCAAATACGCTACCCGATCCAACTAGCGCAAATATCAAAGACAATACTGCTCCGACTTTAAAAGCAGAAAACGGACTTGCAGAAATCCGTTTGACATAAGGATTGCTTTCTTGAATGATTGAATCTTCTGTCGGAATATTTGCTGGAGGCTCGATCCATTTCGTTTCGCCCTCTCCCACGTCATATTCTTTTTCCTTTTCTGTTTTCAGGCCTTCGGTTTCATTCACATACTCTAAAATCCATTCATGCGTAGTCACCCAGTTCCTCCCGATTTTTTTTGCCTTGAATTTTCCCTGTCTTGCGCGCAAACTCAAATATTCCTGCGAGTAGTTGCAGAACTGCGCCGCGTCTTTCAGTGAAATGTATTCTATGTTTTCTTTTTCTTTC
>MHGW01000050.1:2028-6013 GCA_001805765.1 Omnitrophica WOR_2 bacterium RIFCSPLOWO2_01_FULL_41_12
TCGCCTGGTGAAAACCTGTGCATGAAATTGTGCAAAAAGTGTGCACAGATTCCACTTGACAACATCCCCTTTCTCATCTACGATGAAATTGAAATCCCCCCAAAGAAAAGCCGCCTGAGAACCCGCAAAGTTTTAAAGGTTGGCACTCCCGAAGGGGATTTCTGATTTCTAAAAAAGATGTAAATGCCGTAAACGAAATCCCCCAAAGAAAAGCCGCCTGAGAACCCGCAAAAGTTTTAAAAGTTGGCACTTCCGAAGGGGGATGTATCGTTTCAAAAGATCTCTTTGAATAATGGGGTATCGCCATCCGATACCTCTAGCTCTATTATCAAGCTAAGATAGAGCTAAGTCAAGGGGCTATATGTGGATAACCGATATAGGCGGCTTAACGAGATTTTATGCTCTGCAATATCCCGAGCCCGAAGAAAAGCATGAGCAAAGATGAACCTCCGTAGCTCATAAAAGGCAAGGGAAGACCTACGATGGGCAAAAACCCTATATTCATCCCGATGTTCACGCTAAACTGGATGATCAAAAGGGTGGCAAAACCTATAGAAAATAGGCGTGGAAAGTTACTTTCTGCATTTTCCCCGATTTTAAACACTCTCCAAAGCAGCAAGGAGAATAAAGCAAAGACTCCTCCTATGCCTACAAGGCCAAACTCCTCTCCAATTGCTGAAAACATGAAGTCAGTGTGCGGTTCCGTGAGGAATCCGTGCTGAGTTTGGGTCCCCTGGCCAATACCCCTCCCCCATATCCCACCATTCCCAATGGCTATTTTTGATTGCAGTTGGCTCCATCCTATGCCTAATGGATCTAATTCCGGCTCCAAAAAGCTGACAATCCTGTTTTTCTGGTAATCGTGGAGCACAAAAGCCCAGGCAAAAGAGAACACGACAACTCCAATGGCCACAATCGCTAAGAAATGCCTTAGCCTTATGCCTGAGATAAGAAGGATAACAAGCCATAACAAGATCAAAAGCCCGGCTGAGCCCAAATTAGGCTGTAAGAAAATCAATCCGAATGGGATGCCAAAATAGATAGCCGATAGAATGATATGCTTTATCCGATACATCTCTACATGCCTTAAAGAAAAGTACTTTGCCATAAGCAAAAGAAGCACGATCTTCATATATTCTACCGGGTCTATGGAAATTCCCCCTATCTTATACCATGCCTTTACTCCTCTTATTTCAGGCCCAAAAAGCAAAAGCCCCGCAAGGGCTAATACGCCCAAACCCCATAGAAATAAAAGGAAATAAGGATCATTCTTGAATAGCCGGTAGTTAACAAGGGAAACGATAAACATGATCCCTATCCCCATAACCAGGAATACAATTTGCTTATTGAAGTTCGTAAAGTCTTCTCTTCCGATAGAAGAGCTGTATAGCGAGAGAAGCCCTATGCCAGCAAGCGCAACAGCGCTTCCTATTATAATCCAGTCAAGTTTCTTAAGATAACCGAACAATACCTTCATTTTCTGTTTAACATTGAGTAAGTAATAAAATACTTGCTACCTATTTTAAACATTACTTTTTTGACCACTTCTCTACGTGTAAAACCTGGTATTAAACATAGGTTTATTCGAGAAACAGCCCTTTATACGCCTTTGCCTGTTCTTCCATAAAATGCCGGGAGGAATCAATATGGTCCTCTATTTTAGAGAAAAAGTCTTCTCCAAGCATCTTTCTTAGGGTGGAACGGACTTCTTCTGAAACAAGCTTGGAGGACCGCTCTTTGAAAAGATCGGGGAAGCTGGAATAAGGATATGCTGAAAGAAAATCAAGGGCTGCTTTCTTGTCTTTTAAGCCTGCTGCAGACCATCCTGGCTCGTGGATATCAAGCACCTTCTTTACATTTATATACCGCAGTATCACATTCAATTGAGCGGGAGAGGTAATGGGAGCTCCTGCAAAGCGTCCTTCAAAAAGCATGCCGTGGCGCTTGTATTTCATATTAAAATACTTGGCAAAGGCAAGATTAAGCTTCTGCATAAACTTAGGAATGCCGTCTCGAACGCTCGGAACCAAGCCTAAATGGTAATGATCTTTTACGAGAGCAAAGCTGAAAATATCAACCAGAGGTTCGTGTTCTTTTACAAGAAATCCTTTCGGCAAAGACTCGCCAGACAAGAGCGCCTGGCTGGCCTTTTTAATGTCTTTGCGGTACAAATTTATCGCAGGCCTCCCTATGTTTGCGGCATACATCTGAAAGATGAATCTGCTGCTATCCTCTTCTGACTCAAAGATACCTTTACCGTCTGCAGCCTTAGCCACAATATGATAAGGACGGATTTTTTCGGTAAGCGACTCTTTTCTTTTTGGCATACGTTTAGTGTAGCAAGAAAACAAAAAAACTCCAAATAGGGCTGTATGTACGTGTAACGCCGGATATTACACAAATTTAGTTCGGTTAAGTTTTACGCATTGACCAAACTAAGTTTTAATAGAGTTGCCATAAAGCGCTATCCATGATAGTATACAAGAGTAATGACTTGGGATTATACTAAAACTGAATATGAGAAACAAGCAAAGGCAGATCCCGTATGGCACCTTGAACGCCTCATTAATTACGGCCTTGAAAAAGAGAAGCTTGACCGTAACCTTTTGGCACAGTACTTGCCTCAACTTAAAATTCCTGAAGATCGGAGGGCTTTTTTAGAGTTACTACTATGGAACAAACCATTCTAACGCCTGCTCAAAAAGTAGTCAAAGTAGTCATCGATCTTGCCTCTGATTAACTACCTCTGATTAACTAAGTTAATCAGGATCAAGCAATAGGCTACCCATCGCTTCGTATTTTTTACCTAAAACTACATTTCGCGAAAACTGCTCATACTGAGTAGGACTTGGGAAAAACTCTCCTAAGATTCCTTTCTCAATAACAACCGAATCTCGTAGCTGAAGATACTCCCTATGGGTACTCCATATGTATTGTTTTGCAAATTCCAACACCGAATTCACGTCTTTCACCCCCTTTTTCTTGAGTTCGGGCTCAAGGAGTTGAGCCGGATTCAACACATTAATATAGACAAGAAGATACTGCAGATATGTTTCATCAATGCCTATCGCAGCTGCTTTAAACGTACTTTGAAATAAACTCCCTACGCGCTCGTATTTAGAATTAAAATACTTTGTATATCCTACTCCTAGCTTATGCATAAAACGTGAAATGCCATTTTCCTGAATCTCCTGTAAAATAAAGTGGTAGTGATTGGGCATAAGGCAATCTGCCATAAGGCGCACCAAGGGTTTTCTTTCTGAGCCCGCGACAAATGTTTTTAGAGTATTGAAGTTCAACGCCCTTCCTTCATGCTCTAATTGCCAAAGAGTACCTGCGGCAGTGTCTTCATTGTTGAATAGATACATTCCTTGAAGAAATCGCCAACGATCGCGGTCGGCGAGAAAAATATCTCTTTTTTCCACTCCTCTATTATAAATATGATAAATGCCGTCTCTTACGAATCTTACTTTTCGCATATCTGATTAACTTAGTTAATTAGATTTAATTAGATTAAGGAACTCTTTCTCGGAGAGGGTTTTAACGTCAAGGTCTTTGGCGTTCTGAAGTTTTGATCCAGGATTCTCGCCCACTACCACATAACTGGTTTTTCTTGATACTGATTCTGATATATCGCCTCCCGCCGCTCTGATCTTTTCTTTTGCTTCTTCTCGCGTGATAGATTCTAAGCTTCCTGTAAGCACAAAAGTCAAGCCTTTGAGTGTTTTCTCCGCCAAAACCTGTAAAGAATTCTGTATGACAACGCCTGCTCGCAAGAGACGCGACAGCAGCTTCTGATTCTCTTTTGAAGCGAACCACTCTCTGATGCTTTGCGCTACGACCTGCCCCACGTCAGGAATATTCTCCAATTCTTCCTGCGATGCCATGCTTACTTTCTCTACGCCCCCGAAATACTCGGCAAGCGCTAGTGCAGTTTCTTCCCCCACGTGGCGAATGCCGAGAGCCACAATAAAACGAGGGAAAG
>MHGW01000051.1 GCA_001805765.1 Omnitrophica WOR_2 bacterium RIFCSPLOWO2_01_FULL_41_12
CGGAAAAGTTACCAACAGCTAGTATGGGGAATATAAAGCTTTTTAGAGAAGCTTTTGAAAAAGCAATGGATGACGATTTTAATACACCTGTGGCCTTGGGCGTATTATTTAACATGGTAAATGAGTGTAATAAAATATTAGATAATAAAGAAGACGATAGACGATTTATGCTTCAATATGTCATGAAGACAATCATTGAATTAGGAGGTATTTTTGGATTATCTTTCAAGGATATCAGTGTAGAAAAATCAGATACGTGGGTTACTATTGCTATAGCGCAACGAGAACAATTAAGAAAAGAAAATAAATTTAAAGAAGCAGACGAAATTAGAAAAATGTTAGAAGAGAAAGGCGTTATCTTAGAAGATACTAAAGAAGGGACTACCTGGAGAAGGAAACTTTGATAATTTTACGGCCTTTGCTGGAGCGTGCATTAGAAAATTTTTGGCACAGTTATTTACTTTTTGTGCACGAGGAATTACGGCGAACGGAGGATTTTTTTAAAGCGTAAGTCTCTCCGAGAGAGCGCCGTAAACTGAAGTGCACGGCGAAAATTTTCAGCACGCGGAAGTAAAGCCGTAAAATAGGGATAATTAAATTATGAAAGGATTATTTATTACCTTTGAAGGCTCTGAAGGGTGCGGGAAGAGTACGCAGTCAAAATTGCTTGCTGAGTATTTGAGGCGAAAGGGCTGCAAAGTAGTTTATTTGCGCGAGCCGGGCGGAACAGCAATAAGTGAAAAAATAAGAAACATTCTCTTAGACCCCAAAAATCACATTGAGCCTCTAAGCGAAACGCTGCTTTATATGGTCGCCAGGGTGCAGTTGGTTAAGCAAATAATTAAGCCAGCCCTTGCAGAAGGAAAAATAGTAATCTGTGACCGGTTTTTAGATTCTACTATTGCCTATCAGGGTTATGGGTTAGGCGTAGATATCAAATTTATTCAGCATACAGGTAAACTTGCTACGGATGGAATAAAGCCGGATTTAACTATATTATTGGATTTAGCGGTTAAAGAAGGGCTAAGGTATCGTGAATTCAGCAAAGACCGCATTGAAAAACGCTCTTTATCTTATCATCTCCGGGTAAGAAAAGGTTATCTGAAACTTGCGGCTTGCGAGCCCAAAAGAATAAAAGTTATCCAGGTGGATAAAGATAAATTTGTAACTCAAGAGAACATAAGGGAATTAGTAGAGAGGCATGTCATTCCAAGATATCAAAGGCCAGGATAGGCCCATACAGATCATTAAAGAACATCTCAGGCAATCCCGTTTAAGCCGGGCATACCTTTTTACCGGGCCAGAAGGAATAGGTAAGAGGCTTGTGGCAAAGACACTGGCAAAGGTCGTAAACTGCCAAGAAGGATCCATTGATTCCTGCGATAAATGCGCCTCCTGTCTGAAAATAGATAAAAATGCGCATCCTGACGTGCATTGTATTGATACCCAAGACTCTGATTCCATAAAAATAGAATATATCCGTAACCTGCAAAGGGAGATAAATTTAAAACCGTATGAGGCAAGGCTTAAGGTTTTTATTATTGATAATGCCCACAGTTTAACTGCCGAAGCGGAAAATTCAATTTTAAAGGTATTGGAAGAACCGCCGGCAAACAGTTTGATTATTCTGGTGAGCGCAAAACCCATGTTGCTTTTTAAAACCATCATTTCACGTTGCCAGACAATAAAATTCTATTCTCTGGCTAAAGCCAGATTAGAGGAAATTTTAAAAAAGGATTATTCCTTAGGCGATACCTTAGCTCATTTCCTGGCTTATTTTTGCGAAGGCAGGCTGGGCGAGTGTTTAAGATTAAAAGATACAGATATAATTCAGGAAAAGAATAGGATTATTGATGCGCTGTCTGGTTTGGAAAAATCCGGTTTGGACAGCATTACCATCCAGGACAGAAAGCAGATACGTTATTACCTGAATATATTAGCCGGCTGGTTCCGGGACATATATTTAGTCAAGACCGGACTCATCCATCAGGAACTGATTAATCTGGACAGGAAAAAAGAACTTTTAAGGTTGATGCAGAATTTTTCTTTTTCAGGGTTAGATGAGATATTCAACTCTATAACATCTGCCTTATCTTATCTAGAGCAAAACGTAAATATTAAATTATTGTTGTTAACTTTAAGAGAGGAAATCAGTTATGGAACTCAAAGAACGACGGTTAATTCCTATTAGATTAAGGGACTCCGGACAGACTTTTTTATGCCAGGCGGCAGAATTAAATCTTAAGGAAGGAAATTATGTGATTGTGGAGCATGACCGCGGCCTGGATTACGGGCAGGTAGTTTGCCCTAAGGACGCCCGTGCAGATGACAAAGTAAAAGAGCAGCCCAAGAAAATAGTACGCATCGCAGATGAGCGCGATTTAAAACAAATTGAAGACAACAGAAGCAAGGCCAAAGAGGCATTTAATACCTGCCTGAAAAAGATCGGAGAGCATAAACTCCAGATGAAACCGGTGCATTCAGAGTATTCTTTTGACCGCAGCAAAATCATATTTTATTTTACTGCTTCAGGGAGGGTGGATTTCAGAAATTTAGTCAAAGACCTAGCTAAGATTTTTAAAGCGAGAATTGAATTAAGGCAGATCGGGGTAAGGGATGAGGCCAGGCTTTTTGGCGGGTTTGGGCCTTGCGGAAGAGAACTCTGCTGCGCAAAGTTCTTAAGAGATTTTGAGCCGGTAACCATAAAGATGGCCAAGGAAGAAGGCCTGCCTTTAAATCCGCCGAAAATTTCCGGGCTCTGCGGAAGGCTGATGTGCTGCCTTTCTTTTGAATATGAGACCTATAAAATCTTATCCAAAGGCCTTCCGCGCGAAGGCGAACGCATACATACCCAGCAGGGTAAAGGCAAAGTTACCAGTGTAAATGTTTTTAAGCGCACCGCCACTGTGGAATTGGAAGATGGCACGCAAATAAATATGAGTTATAAATAACCATGGCTAATAAGTTTTATATTACTACTCCTTTATATTATGTGAATGCCCAGCCACATATCGGCCACTCCTATACCAATATCGCTGCCGATACGCTGGCCAGAGAAATGCGTAATATTTTAGGCAAAGACAATGTCTGGTTTTTGACCGGCACTGACGAGCACGGACAGAAGATACAAAGGCAAGCGGAAAACGAAGGAGCAATTCCTCAGGATTTTACGGATAAAATGGTTTTAACATTTAAAGACCTCTGGAAGGACTTAAACATCTCATACAATGATTTTATCCGAACTACTGAGGAAAGACATATCAAAATAGTGCAGCAGGCATTAGAGATTCTTTACAAAAAAGGAGAGATTTACGAAAACAAATATGAAGGCTGGTACTGCACGCCCTGCGAGACATTCTGGACAGAGACACAGATTACAGATAAACTTTGTCCTGATTGTAAAAGGCCGCTAGAGAAGATTTCCGAGACCAATTACTTTTTTAAATTATCTAAATATCAGGATTGGTTGGTTGGGTATATCAAAAATCACGCGGATTTTATCAAGCCTGCATTTCGCCGGCAGGAAGTGCTAAGCTTTTTGGAGTTAAATAAATTAACTGATTTGTGTATTTCTCGGCCAAAAGAGAGGTTATCTTGGGGCATACCTTTACCTTTTAGCGCAGAACACGTTACTTATGTCTGGTTCGATGCATTGGTGAATTATATCAGCGCAGTAGGCACATTTGATGCGCAGGGTAACTATAATTCCCGTTGGTGGCCGGCAGATTTACATTTAATCGGCAAAGATATTTTAAGGCAGCATGCGATATATTGGCCGATAATCCTGCGCGCCTTAAATATTGAACTCCCTAAAACAATTTTTGCCCATGGCTGGTGGCTGGTCGGAGAAAATAAGATGTCCAAGTCGCGGGGAAACGTAGTTTCGCCGAAAGACCTGGTAGATAAATACGGCTTGGATGTATACAGGTATTTTTTACTGCGCGATGTCCCCTTCGGCATGGACGGAAATTTTTCTGAAGAGGCAATTGTTAAAAGATTTAACGGTGACCTGGCAAATGATTTGGGTAATCTGGTCTTTCGTACGTTAGTGATGATTGAAAAATATTTTCAGGGAAATATTCCTGACGTAGAGATAAGTAAAATAGAACTAAATACACAGGCCAAAAATATCAGAGAAAAAATCAAGGCCTTGCCGGGCGAGGTTAATCTTTATTTAACCGCAGGATCGGATTTTAATTTTAGCTTAGGGCTAGAAAAGATATGGCAACTGATAAATTTGTCTAACAAATACATAGAAGATACCAGGCCCTGGAATTTAGACAAAGAGAAAAAGACAGAAGAACTCAAAGTGTTTATTCGGTTATTAGCAGAAGTTATCCGAGAGATCGCCGAAACTATTTCTGTTTTTATGCCTAAGACCGCCGAATCCATAAAAGAGCAGATAGGCCAAGATAAAATTAAAAAAGGCAATCCTTTATTTCCCCGAATAGACCTAACACCTAAGACCTAACACCCGTACCTTAAATGTTAATAGATACCCATTGCCATCTGGATTTTCCGGAGTTTGCTCAAGACAGAGATGAGGTGATTAGCCGGGCAAAAGAAAAAGGCGTTGGCTTCATCATCAATATCGGCTCCAGCCTCAAAGGTTCTCAAGAATCTATAGAATTGTCAAAAAAATACGATTTTATTTACGCTACAGTAGGCCTGCATCCGCATGAAGCAGACAATTTTGATAGTCAGGCGGAGACTACCCTGGAGAATCTGGTAAGGAATGAGAAAGTGGTGGCCATAGGCGAGACAGGGTTAGATTATTTTAAAAACTATTCTAAAGCAGAAAACCAAAAAAAATTATTTATCTCTTTAGTGAAATTAGCTAAAGATTTAAATCTTCCATTGATCATCCATAGCCGCCAGGCGCAAGATGATACCTTAAAGATTTTAAAAGAGGCAATGCCTATAAAAGCAGTGGTGCATTGTTTCTCCGGCGGTGATGATTTTTTAAAAAAGTGCCTGGATTTAGGGTTTTTTATTTCTTTTACCTGCAATATTACCTATCCCAAGGCTGAAAATTTAAGAAATTTAGTCAAGGAAACACCCATAGACAGGCTTTTTTTAGAAACTGATGCGCCTTTTCTTCCGCCGCAGGAATTGCGGGGTAAAAGAAATGAACCTGCTTTTGTGGAGATTCTGGCAGGAGAATTTGCGCGCATAAAAGAAATAAGCGTAGAAGAAGTGGCTAAAATCACCACAGAAAATGCCAAGAATTTTTTTAAGATAACATGACCGCAAAAATTTCTATTATAAAATGCCAAGATTATAGCCCGGACTTGGTTTTTGCCGCTATAAAAGAAGCCATAGATTTAATCGGCGGGATCACTAATTTCATTAAACCTCAAAGCAAGGTATTGGTTAAGCCCAACCTTTTATTAGCCAAGGAACCAGAATACGGCATCACTACCCATCCGCAGGTAGTGGCCGCAGTGGTCAGAATTTTGAAAGGAATTAACTGTCAGGTATTGGTGGGTGACGGCCCCAGCGTCTGGGGAAATCAGATTGAAAACGTAGATGAGGTTTATGAAAGGACGGGCATAAAAAGAATATGCCAAGAAGAAGGCGCACAATTAGTCAGATTTGAAAAAAGAAGGATGCGGGAAAAGTTCCCTTTAACTACCTGTTTGGACGAGTGTGATTATTTGCTGAATATCCCTAAGTTTAAAACGCACGATTTTATGATATTAACCGCAGCTATAAAAAATCTTTTTGGACTGGTGAGCGGAACATTTAAGACAGAATTACATAAAAAATACTTTGAGCCGGAAGGCTTTGCCCGGATGTTAGTAGATATTTATCAGGAGGTAAAACCTAATTTAACTGTGATTGATGGTATTGTAGCTATGGAAGGCGATGGACCGGCAAGCAGTGGTAAATTACGCAACGCAGGGCTAATCTTAGCCGGTGCTGATTGCGTGGCACTAGATAGCGTATTGGCTTTAATTATGGGGTTATCCCCTAAAGATATTTTAACCACAAAAATTGCCGCAGAAAGGAATCTCGGGATTTCTGACCCTAACTCTATTCAGATTCTTGGCGAAAAATTAGAGGATGTTTTGCCAGAACACTTTGAATTACCCAGTACTTCCTTAAAAAGAAAGATTCCTCGTCCGGTTATAGAAATAGCCAAAAAATTTATCCGTTTTTATCCTAAGGTTAAACACAACAACTGTAATCTCTGCCATGCCTGCATAGATGCTTGTCCTAATCAGGCAATCACCAATAAATCCCATAAAATAATTATTGATTACGCTAAATGTATCTCCTGTTTTTGCTGTCAGGAGGCCTGTCCTGAATCAGCGATCAAGGTGAAAAAGAGCGCTTTGGCTAAATTAATCGGCCTATAGCATAGGGACACCCCTTCATCCAATCGGGAGGGTGTCCCCAGAAGGAAAAAATATGGATATCAGAACTATAGAATGGAAGAAGAATGTTATCAAAATTATTGACCAGACCAAATTGCCTTTAACTTTTAAGTATGTCTATATTAAAGACATAAAAACACTCTGGCGGGCAATCAGGTCAATGCAGATACGCGGGGCGCCGGCATTAGGCGCTGCCGCAGGCTTAGGCGTATATCTGGCAGTGAAGGATTCCCAGGCAAAAAATTTTCCTGAATTTAAGAAAGAATTGGATAATGCAGTGTACTACATTGCTTCCAGCCGGCCCACCGCCAGAAATCTTTTCTGGGCCTTGGAAAGAATGGTAAAAGTTGCGCGGGAGAATAAAGATAAACCCATATCCCGGATAAAAAAATTAATCTTTAATGAGGCGGACAAAATCATCCAGGAGGATAGAGCCGCCTGCCGTAAGATTGGCTATTTTGGAGCAAAATTGATTAAAGAAAATAACACAATTTTGACTATCTGCAATGCCGGAATCCTGGCGACTATTGACTATGGTACTGCCTTAGGAGTTATCTATCGGGCGAGCGAAGACGGTAAAAAAATTAAAGTTTTTGCCTGCGAGACCAGGCCGATGTTGCAAGGTGCGCGCCTGACCAGCTGGGAATTAAATAAAAATAATATTGATGTCACGCTGATTACGGACAGTATGGCCGCTACCTTAATGAAAGCGGGTAAAATTGATAAAGTGATTGCCGGGGCAGACCGCATTGCCCAAAACGGCGACAGCGCTAATAAAATCGGCACCTATAGCCTGGCAGTTTTATGCCGGTATCACAAAATCCCTTTTTATATCGCCGCGCCAATATCTACTTTTGACTCCAAGATTAAAACCGGCCAAGACATACCTATTGAAGAAAGAAAAGGCAGGGAACTTAAGGAGTTATTTTTTAAACAGGCCATTGCCCCTGCGCAGGTGAAGGTTTTTAATCCTGCCTTTGATGTTACGCCCAATAATTTAATCACCGCCATTATTACGGATAAAGGAATTATTAAAGCGCCATATGGAAAAAATATTAGTCGCAAATTTAGGTGAATTCGGGCTGATTGAAAGATTTAGAAAACAAATCCGGACTGATCCTTCGGTGATTAAGGGCAGCGGCGATGATTGCGCAGTGATAAAATTTAGCCCGGATAAATACCTGCTTTTTACCTGCGATATGATTGTAGAGAAAGTGGATTTTTTAGCGCAAGATAAACCCGAACTTATCGGCAGAAAGGCCTTAAGCCTGTCCATTAGCGATATTGCTGCCTGCGGCGGGATTCCCCGCTACTGCCTGATATCCATGGGATTACCTAAAAATACCGCACTAAAAGAAGTGGATGGAATTTATCGGGGAATAAAAAAGTTAGCCCAAAAATTTAAAATAAATATGGTGGGCGGAGATTTAAGCCGCTCAGAGCGCATTACCATTGACGTAAGTATGTTAGGGCTGGTAGAGAAGAAATACCTTGTTTTAAGAAGCGGCGCTAAAAAAGGCGATATCATATTTGTCACCGGCAGCCTAGGCGGTTCTATGTTAGGTAAACACTTAAAGTTTATGCCCCGCTTAAAAGAGGCCAGGCTTTTGGTTGAGAACTTTAAAATAAATTCCATGATCGATATTTCAGACGGATTAATTCAGGATCTCGGGCACATCTTAAAACAGAGTCAGGCCGGAGCAATCATCTATGAAAATCTGATTCCGCTCAGTAATCAGGCAAAGGATTTAAACGATGCCTTTTATGGCGGCGAAGATTTTGAGCTGCTTTTTACCCTGCCGCGTAACCAGGCCGGGAGATTATCCCGGAAAAGATGGCCGGGTTTTAAACCCATCGGAGAAATTGTAAATAAAAAATACGGATTAAGATTAATAGATAAAAAAGGCAGGGAAAAGGTCCTCTGTGCAAAAGGTTTTACGCACTTCTAAGCGGATGAAAATAATCTCTAAATCTGTAAATGAGACCATAAATATAGGTAAGAGAATTGCTAAAAAACTAAAAGGGGGAGATATAGTTTGTTTATTTGGCGCCTTTGGTACGGGTAAGACGGTTTTGACCAAAGGAATTGCTCAAGGGTTAGGGATAAAAAGAGATCATATTGTCAGTCCCTCTTTTGTGCTCCTGCGCCAATTGAAGGGAAAAATTCCCCTTTATCATTTTGACCTTTACCGGCTAGAGAGGCCACAGGATATTCTGGGTTTAGGATATGAGGAATATCTTTATGATGACGCCGTTACGGTAATTGAATGGGCAGATAGATTGAAATATCTTTTACCCAAGGAATACCTGAAAATAACCTTAAAGGCAGGCGCAGAAACAATACGGCAGATAGAAATCATTCCTATCGGGAAACGTTATGAAAATATTAGGTATTGATACCAGCACAAAATTCTTAAGTTTAGGTATATCCGAAGACGATAAAATATACGAATATAATTTAGAATTAGGCAGGCAGATGTCTGATTTGCTGAGCCCAACTATAAAAAGAGTGCTGGATGCCCTGGGTTGGCGTATTAATGATATTGATTATTTTGCCTGCGGCTTAGGCCCGGGTTCTTTTACCGGCATGCGCGTGGGCTTAGCGACTATAAAGGGATTAAGTTGGTCTTTAAAAAAACCTATTATAGGCATATCTACCTTAGATATATTAGCCAGGGGCGTAGGTTCCACAGGACAAACTATCATTCCTATTATTGATGCCAAAAGAGGGCTTTTATACTGCAGTTTTTATAAAAATAAAAATGGTACGCTGAAAAGGATAGCGCCTTATCGGCTTTTAAAAGAAGAGGATTTCTTTGGTAAAGCGGTAAACGATAGTATAATATTGGGCGATGGCTTGAATTTATATAAAGAGAAGATCTTAAGCAATATCAAAGGGGTAACATTTTTAGATAGGGATTATTGGTATCCTAAAGGCCGCAATATAATCGCTTTGGCCTTGGCTAAGATTAAAATTAAGAAACCGGATAATCCTTTTGATCTAAAACCTATTTATCTATATCCCAAAGAATGCCAGATAAAAATCAAATAGGGTACAGGCCGACGTGGGCTGAGATTAATCTCAGGAATTTAGCATATAATTTTCAGCAGATAAAAAAACTGCTGGGGCCTAAACCTAAGATTATGGTTACGGTCAAGGCCGATGCCTACGGCCATGGCTTAATCCCGGTAGCCAAGAAATTAATCTCCTGCGGTGTAGATTATTTAGGCACTGCCTCTATAGATGAAGGAATAAAATTAAGAAAGCAAAATATCCGGGCGCCGATATTAGTCTTGGGGATGTTCTTGGAGAAAGATATTGCGCCGCTTTTTAGATATAAGTTAATCCCTGCTGTCTGCACTGAAGATTTAGCCCTTGCTTTAAATAAAAGGGCTAAAGAGTTGGGTAAGCCGATAGATATTCATATTAAGGTGGATACGGGAATGGGCAGGTTAGGCGTTCTACATACCGAGGCTTTTGAATTTGTAAAAAAGATTTATCATCTAAAGTTTATAAATATCCAAGGCATATTTACCCATTTTCCTTTGGCAGATGCGGATAAAAAATTTACCTTATCCCAGATAAATTTATTCAACCGCCTGATAGAAAGGTTAAAAAGCCAAGGGATAAATATACCATTAGTCCATGCCGCCAATAGTATGGGTGTCATCGGTTTTAAGCAAAGCCATTTTAATCTGGTCAGGCCGGGCCTGGTTATTTACGGCCTTTATCCTAAAAAAAATTTAGCGCTAAAATTAAAGCCGGTCTTAAGCTTAAAAACTAAAATAATATATTTTAAAAAATTCCCGCCGGGTTTTGGCATAAGTTACGGCCACACCTATTTTACTAAAAAAAATACCACCATTGTCACCTTGCCTATCGGCTACGGCGATGGTTATCCCCGTAATCTCTCTAATCGCGGCCCGGTCTTGATAGGGGGGAAGCATTTTCAGGTCAGCGGTAGGATATGCATGGACCAGATTATGGTAGATGTGGGTAGCTTATCAGTGAGGCCAGGAGATGAGGTAGTCTTGATCGGGGCCCAAGGCAAACAGAGAATTACTGCTGAAGAATTAGCCGGACTATCCGAAACCATTAGTTATGAAATTGTCTGCGGTTTAGGCAGCCGCATCCCCCGAGTATACATTGAATGAGCGCATATTCTCTCCATAAGAAAAAGAGAAATCCCAATATCAAATACTACCAATACTACCAAATAAATCCCAATTTCAAAATCCAAAACTTAAAGATTTGGATTTGGGATTTTGGATTTATTTTAGATTTGGTAGTATTTGGATTTTGGATTTATCCTTTAGGGTAGGTTATTGATAAGGTATAGACTACTGGTTAAGGCGAGTATATGAGGTAGCGAGGTAGCGAGAACCGGCGCAAGGATACCGGCTTTTCCAAAGGCAATTCCCACCGCACTTAGCACATAATATACAAATCCCAGCATTAAGGAAATCCCTATTGAGGACATTCCGGTAGCGCGCTTGCGCATCATCAAGGAAAACGGCACCCCTAAAAAAATAATGATGATACTGGTTAAAGAATCAGTGAATCTTCGGTAAAGGTCTACTTTAAAATTTCTGATGACGGTAGTAGCCCCGCTTTTAGACAATCTCCATAAATAGTCGTCCAGTTGGGCAATATTCATCAGGTCAGGCCTTTGGCGCTGATGAAAAAATTGCTCCGGGCTTTCCGGGATAGTCATAATTTCCTCCGGAAAATATTGCGGGTCACTGACAATCTGGCCGTTTTCATTAAAATTATAAGTAATGCATTGATAAAATCTCCACAGGCCCTCCTTATAAATACCCTTATTGGCGACTATTTTTTTCACTATGTTTTGCTTTTCATCGTGCTCTAAGATAATTATGCCTTCCATCGTATTGTTGCCTAAGGAGAATTTATTCACGAAAAAAAGCCTGTTTTTAATCCCATACATAGAAAGGTTATTAATAATCTCCTGTTCTTTACTTTTAGCTTTTTTTTCTCCGCTTTCTATCTGTTCCTTTATTTTTTCCGTCAGCGATATAGACCCCGGCACAAACCGGTCATTGACCCAGAATACGAATACACTGATGATGATGCCAAAGATAATTACGGTCTGGGTGATCTGGAAGATACTTAATCCGGATGCGCGCATCGCGATAATTTCATTATTGCGGTTCAGTTTTCCGAATGTATAAAGCGTGCTTAAGAGGCAGGCAATAGGCGCCACCTGCACAAAGATGATGGGTAGATACGAAAGGTAATACTGTAAGAGCAGATAGGGATTAACCTTCTGCCTTAATATCTCATCCAGATGCGAAAATACGTCAATGATAATATAAAGGAAAAGAAATAAAAAAAGACAGCCAAAGAAAAGCCCGAGGACGGATTTTAATATATAACGGTCTAATATGCGCATAATTTATAGGTTAAAACCGCTCCGATACTGCCCAGGATGATATTGGGTATCCACATGGCAATTTTAGGATTAAGGTGACCCTGCAGGCTCAAGCCCTGAGAGGCCAGCAGTAACAAATAATACACGCCCACAATCAGAAAGGCCATCCCAAAATTAATGGATTTTTCGCGCCGCCGGGTAATTATTGCCAAGGGGCTACCAAAAAGGATAAAGATAAGGCTGGAAAAAGCCAGGGCGATTTTTTCGTTTATTTCCGTAATCAACGGAGCAGGATCAATGCCTTCTTTTTTTAGTTTTTCCATTTCCCGCCTTAGTTCCTGGATATTCATATCCTTGGGTTTCTTTTCGATTTTATCTTTGTCCTGCGCTTGGGATAAGTTCAGGTTCAAAAAGTAAGTCTTAAAATTTAATTTATAGAAACTGCTGGGATTTTCCGGGTCCGGCTCATCCGATGTTCCGTCCATAAGTTTTAGTTTTATAATTTTTTTCTCAGGAATGGCGATAAATTCTCCTCTTTTTGCCACGATGGTGCGGGTAGGTTTATTCTCTCCCTGAGGCTCATAGATGCGCACATTGCTGAGTTTATTCTGGTCAATACGATAAATAAAGATGATATATTTTTCAAAAGAATTGATAAAGACGCCAGGCTCAAGGGCAGCAGTGGGGTTTTTTATGCCTATATCCACCAAGGTTTTTCTGGAGGCATAATGCGCGTACGGTATAACCCGGTCATTAAAGATAACCAGGATCAGGCTTAAGATTATTCCTACTATGAGCAGTGGTAAGATCAGTGAAAAAAGATTTATCCCGCTTGCTCGGATGGCGACAATCTCGTTATCGCTGGATAGCCTTCCCAGAGACAGAAGCACCGCGGTCAGCGCGGCAATAGGTACGGTATAAGTAAGTAAATACGGCATCATCAGCAGGAAGAGTTTAGTGACACTAAAAAAATCCACGCCTTTATTAATCACTAAGTCCGTAAGTTTTACCAGGTTGCCTAAAATCATCACAAAGGTGAGTACTCCCAGGGCTAAAAACAAAGGCCCGATAAACTCTTTTAATAAATAGCTGCGTAAAATTTTCATCTTAATTGGCTAAGGTTAAAACAAAGACAATATTTGCCCCGGCATTTTTTAAGGTTTTAGCTGCTTCAGAAGAGGTAGCCGACGTAGTAAGGACATCATCCACCAAAAGTATATTTTTTCCTTTTATATCCCGGTTTTCTTTTACAGAGAAACAGCCTTTAATATTTAAAAGACGGTTTTCTTCATCTAATTCTATCTGGGTGCGGGTAGGCCGATGCCGGATGAGATTATTAGTGAGGACTTTTTTATTAAAGGTAGCGGCGATATGGTTGCTGAGCACTTCGGCCTGATTGAATTCTCTTTCGCGTAAACGGGCATTATGCAGCGGCACAGGGATAATTAAATCCAGGTAATGTAAAGGCAGATTATATTCTTGGATAAACTCAATCATCAACCTGCTTAAAGAGCGGCCCAAATAATCTTTACCTTTATATTTAAATTCATGGACGAGTTCTTTGAGCACGCCTTCAAATACACAAGGGCTGAAGGCGCGGTCAAAATGCAGTTTGTTTTTAATACAAGCCGGACAGACATGTTTAGTAAAATGATTTTTTTCTAAGTGCCTGCCGCAGGAGCAGCAAAAAGGAGGCAGGTTCTTTTTTATCTTCACCCAGCACTCCATGCAGACCAGGCTGTCTACGCTGGATTTTCCATTGAGTTTCTTCCTGCAGACGATGCAGATTTTCGGATAAACGAGATCAACTAAGCCCTTTACGATATCTTTCAGCATACCCCATATGATAACAATGAAATAGGCATTTGTCAATTGACAGAAGGTGTTTAAGATAGTAAAATAATTAGACTATGAGCCAGGATAATATAAGCAAATGGAAAATAAAATTATTAGCGCTCTTGAAGAAAGAGGCCTTTAAAAAAGGGCGCTTTGTTTTATCTTCCGGAAAGGTGAGTAGTTATTACTTAGACGGCCGCATCATTACCTTGACCCCGGAAGGCGTTTATTTAACAGCAAGCATCATCTTGGAAATGCTCAAAAATAAAGATATTGACGCTATTGGCGGCCCGACTTTAGGCGCAGACCCGATTGTGGGAGCCATTGCCGTATTAAGCCATATCCAAAAGATCCCGCTGAAGACATTTATTGTGCGAAAAGACGCCAAAAAACACGGCACCCAGCGCAAGATTGAAGGCCCGGCATTAAAGAAAAATAGTAAAGTCATTTTAGTAGATGATGTGGCCACCACCGGAAATTCTTTAGTGGAAGCAAAGCAGGCATTGCAAGATTTAGGGATTGAGGTTAATGAGGCAATAGTCATAGTGGATAGATGTGAAGGCGCAAGAGAGAATTTAGTAAAAAAAGGCCTGAAATTAAAATCCATATTCAAGATAGAAGAATTAGTCTCTAAGTAAGTGCAGATCAGAAAAATAGCGGTAGTAGGCGGCGGCCCTGCAGGAATGCTGGCAGGGATTAGGGCTGGTGAACTTGGCGCTGATGTCACCCTCATTGAAAAAAATCCCCTCCTCGGTAAAAAACTTCTCTTAAGCGGTAAAGGCCGCTGCAATCTGACCAATCTCGTTGATTTAGATTTATTCCTGAAGAGATTTTCCCAGAATGGCGCATTCTTAAGGGATGCCCTGAAAAAATTTTCTGCGCAGGATTTGATAAATTTTTTTGAAAAAAGAGGCCTGAAACTAAACGTGGAGAGGCAATTACGCGTTTTTCCGGCCAGCAATAAGTCGGATAGCGTTTTAGAAGTATTAAAAAAAGAATTAGAAAAAAATAAGGTAAAAATTATTTATAAAGGCCGGATGAAGGATATTTTTATCAGCGATGGCCGGGTAAAAGGCTTATTGCT
>MHGW01000052.1:0-4857 GCA_001805765.1 Omnitrophica WOR_2 bacterium RIFCSPLOWO2_01_FULL_41_12
GTGATTAAAAAGATCGGAGGGCTGCATAACTTTATCAGTTGGCATAAGCCCATCCTTACTGATAGCGGTGGATATCAGATTTTTAGTTTAGCCATATTGCGTAAAATCAAGGATGAAGGGGTAGAATTTCAATCGCATATTGACGGCCAGAAGCATTTTTTAACTCCCGAAGAGGTTATCCAAATTCAACAAGATTTAGGTTCCGATATTCTTATGCCGTTAGATGAGTGCGTGCATTATCCTTGCAGCAAGGATTATGCAAAAATTGCTCTGCAAAGGACTATTGATTGGGCACAGCGCTCAAAGAAAGTTATGGCAAACCAAAACGGTAAACTTTTGTTTGGAATTGTGCAGGGCGCAACCTATGAAGATCTGCGCCAGGAATGCGTGCAAAAATTAATGGCGCAGGATTTTGACGGCTATGCTATCGGAGGAGTTTCTGTTGGAGAACCCAAGAATTTAAGATATAATATTGTGGAATTTACTTCCGAAAAACTGCCGCAGGAAAAACCCCGTTATCTTATGGGTGTGGGCGTACCGCAGGATATAATTGAAGCGGTAGAATTTGGCATAGATATGTTTGATTGCGTGGTGCCTACGCGTTACGGCAGAAACGGCACTGCCTTTACCCACGCAGGAAAACTAACCGTCAGAAATGCTCCCTACATAGAAGATTTTACTCCTCTAGATAAGGAATGCAGCTGCTATACCTGCAATAATTTTAATCGGGCGTATCTACGGCATTTATTCAATACTGATGAAATCTTAGGCTTAAGATTAGTGTCGCTGCATAATATCCATTTCTATTTAGAACTAATGCAAAAAATCAGGGAAGCAATTAGTCAGGATAGGTTTGTAGAATTTAAAAGAGATTTCTTAAGAAATTGGCAAGGGACTGTCCCCGTAGGGGACTGTCCCTTGTAAGGAAACCATGCGTATTGATATTATTACTATATTCCCCAAGATGTTTGCGCCCGTATTGAATGAGTCTATCATTAAAAGGGCTCAAGGGAAGAGAAAGGTCCAGATTTATATTCATAACCTCAGGGATTATTCCACTGACAAGCATAAGAAGATTGATGATCGGCCTTTTGGCGGCGGTGCGGGAATGGTGATGCGGCCAGAGCCAATTTTTAGTGCGGTGGAAACTTTAAAATCTAAGACCAAAGACCTGATACCTAAGACCAAAGTCATCTTACTCACACCCCAAGGAAAAACTTTAACGCAAAGATTAGCCAAAAAACTGTCAAAATATAAACATCTTATCTTGATTTGCGGGCATTACGAAGGCATAGATGAAAGAGTGAGGCGATATTTAGTAGACGAAGAGGTTTCCATCGGCGATTATGTCCTGACCGGAGGAGAACTTCCGGCCATGGTTTTGGCGGATTGTCTGATTCGTCTCCTACCCGGGGTCTTGGGTGATAAAAATTCCTTGAATTTTGAGTCATTTGAAGGTAATCTATTAGAATATCCTCAATATACCCGGCCCGCTGAATTCAAAGGGTTGCCGGTACCTAAAGAACTCTTAAGCGGCAATCACAAAAAAATAGAAATCTGGAGAAAAAAAGAGGCGCTGAAAAGGACAAAGCAGAAAAGGCCAGATTTATTAAAGAAGGGATGTTAATATGGATAAACTTAAACTTATTGAGCAGGAATATCTGAAAAAAGAAATTCCTAAATTTAACGTGGGCGATACAATAAGAGTTTTAGTCAAGATTCCGGAGGGAACAGATAAAGTGCGCACGCATCCTTTTGAAGGGGTGGTGATTGCCAAGCGCAGCTCGGGGATAAATCAGAATTTTACAGTAAGAAGAGTTTCCTATGGCGAAGGCATAGAAAGGGTTTTTCCTTTAAATTCTGCGAGCATTGAGCGTATTGAAGTTATCCGTTCCGGCAAGGTAAAAAGGGCAAAACTTTATTATCTTCGAGAAAAAGTCGGCAAGCGGGCAACAAAAATAGAAGCCCAAGAACAAGAAGAAAAAGCATAGCGTTGCTCTATTACGAGAGGAACTTTAAGAAAAAGGGCTATCGTCTCATTATCGGTGTAGATGAAGCTGGCCGCGGCCCCTTGGCCGGTCCGGTAGTGGCAGCAGCAGTGGCATTAAAGACCGCCCGTTTTAAAAATCGTATTGACGATTCTAAAAAATTAACCCCGTCTGCCAGAGAAAAGGCATTTCTGGAAATTATTCATAAATCTGTATTCGGCATCGGCATCATCAACGAAAAAATAATTGATAGCATCAATATCCTGGAAGCAACCCGCCTGGCTATGGAAGTGGCAATCAGCGCGCTGATAAAGAAAATAAAATCCCAAAAGAAAAAATTTATTCATATCTTAGTTGACGGAAACGTAAAACTCAACATTGATTTTTCCTATACCAACATCATCAGAGGCGATGCTAAATCCAAGAGTATTGCCTCAGCTTCAATTTTGGCAAAGGTAACCAGAGACAGGATTATGTCCATATATGACAGGATTTATCCTGAATATGGTTTCTTACAGCATAAGGGCTATCCGACAAAAATACACAGGCAGGCATTAAAGAGGCTTGGCCCTTCACTAATCCACAGGATGAGTTTTAGTGGTGTCTAAAGAGCGCATATATTTAGGTAAGTCTGGAGAAGAAGCAGCGTTGGATTTCTTAAGAGGAAGAGGTTACAGTATCCTCAACACTAATTATAAAAATAAATTGGGAGAAATAGATATCATTGCTCAAGATAAAGATACCTTGGTATTTATAGAGGTAAAGACCCGCAGCACGGATAGGTGGGGTTTACCCGCAGAAGCTGTATCAATATCTAAACAAAGACAAATCTCTAAAGTAGCGGTGAGTTTTCTTAAAGAAAATAATCTCTTAGATAAAAAAGCCAGATTTGATGTGGTCTCCATACTTTATGCCGATAATATACCAGAAGTAAATTTAGTGAAAGATGCCTTTGAATTAGGGGGAAATTATGCTCTCTGATATAGAAATTGCTTCCAAAGCCAAGAAGGAACCCGTAGAAAAGATAGCCCAAAAATTAAATATAGATAATAAATACCTTATCCCTTACGGTAAATACATCGCTAAGATAGATCTGGATATATTAGGTAAAGTGACAAATAAACGCCAGGGCAAATACGTCTTAGTTACGGCAATTACCCCTACTCCCTTAGGCGAAGGAAAGACCGTGACTACTATCGGGCTTTCCATGGCTTTAAATAAATTAGGTAAACTTACCTCTACCTGTATCAGGCAACCTTCTTTAGGCCCGGTCTTTGGTATTAAGGGTGGCGCGGCAGGAGGGGGATATTCTCAAGTCCTGCCGATGGAAGATTTTAACCTGCATTTTACCGGCGATGTCCATGCTATAAGCCTGGCGCATAACCTTGCTGCTGCTTTTTTGGATAATTCGGTATTTAAAGGCAATCGGCTAAACATTAATCCTGATTCCATTATGTGGCGCAGGGTATTAGATGTAAGCGATAGATTTTTAAGAAATGTAAAAATCGGTTTAGGCGCAAAGGAAGATGGCTCGCCGCGCGATACCGGCTTTGATATCACTGTGGCTTCTGAGATAATGGCAATCTTAGCATTAAGCAGCGATTTAAAAGATTTGCGTAGCCGCATAGGTAAAATTGTCCTGGCAGATACCATTGATAGTCAGCCTGTAACGATGCAAGATTTAAAGGTTGCCGGAGCAGTAACTATGCTGTTAAAGGAGGCCATAAAGCCAAACTTAATCCAGACCATAGAAAATACGCCTTGTTTTGTGCATGCCGGGCCATTTGCCAATATTGCGCACGGGAATAGTTCAATCCTGGCTGACAGGCTTGCCTTAAGCTTTTCAGATTACATAGTTACGGAAGCAGGTTTTGGCGCTGACTGCGGGGCAGAGAAATTTTTTGATATTAAATGCCGGCTCAGCGGATTAGTTCCTGATGTAGCAGTAATTGTCTGCTCTATCCGGGCGCTAAAAGCCCACAGCGGAAGATTTAAGATTGTTGCCGGTATGCCTTTAGATACTTGTTTAGAAAAAGAAGATATTCCAGCTATAGAGGAAGGTATTTGTAATTTAGAAAAACAAATAGAGAATGTTTCGCTTTTTGGCGTTCCAGTGATTGTGGCCATAAATAGATTTTCCTGCGATACGGATAAGGAAATAGATTTTGTCAAGAAGAGGGCATTAGAATTCGGCGCCTTTGATTGTTGCGTAAGCGAGGTCTGGGCCAAGGGTTCTAAAGGGGGCCTGGATTTAGGTAGGGCAGTGATTAAGGCAGCAGGTTCGCCCAAAAAATTTAAATTTCTTTACCCCCTGGATATTCCCATCAAGGAAAAAATCAAGATTATTGCTACTACCATCTACGGCGCCAAAGATGTAGAATATTCCGCTAAAGGAGAAGCAAAGATTAAAATATATACTGCCCGGGGATGGGATAACTTACCTATATGTATGGCTAAGACCCATCTTTCATTGTCTCATGACCCGAGTTTAAAAGGAAGGCCTAGAGGTTTTATTTTGCCGATCAGAGATATCCGCGCCTCTATCGGCGCAGGTTTTTTATATCCTCTTTGCGGCACAATGCAGACTATGCCCGGCCTGCCCAGCCATCCAGTAGGCGAAAATATGGATATTGATGAAAAAGGAAATATAATAGGGTTATCTTAATGTATCGCGACAGTACGCTCAAACAGTATTTAGAAGATTTGGCAGCCAAAAAACCTGCACCAGGAGGAGGATCAGCTGCGGCATTAACAGCAGCTATGGGCGCGTCTTTAATCAGCATGGTAATTAATTTTACCCTGGGAAAACCTAAATATGCAAAGTATGAAAGTGAACTAAAAGGTATTTTAGAAAAATCCGAAAAATTAA
>MHGW01000052.1:4880-5090 GCA_001805765.1 Omnitrophica WOR_2 bacterium RIFCSPLOWO2_01_FULL_41_12
GATTTGGATGTTAGCGCATACGAAAGTAAAAATCTCAGAGATGCTTTGGATGTTCCCTTTATGGTCTGCCGCTTATGTTTTGCGGGAATAAAATTATGCCCGGCATTAATCAAAAAAGGAAATATTAATTTAATTACTGATGTGGCGGTGGCGGCAGTTCTTTTTGAGGCGGCTTTTAGCAGCGCATATTTTAATGTAGGGATAAACCTG